>CAJUFC010000209.1 GCA_910585565.1 uncultured Eggerthellaceae bacterium
CTTTCAGCATGTCGTCCATGTCGGCCGCGCCGCCGCCCAAGGCCGCGCCGCCACCCATGTCGAGGCTCGTGAAGTCCAAGAGGCTGTTGTCGCCATGGGCTGCGAACTGCGCGACGTTGTCCTCGAGCTCGGCAAGCATGGCCGCGCGGTCCTCAAGTCCCATGATGGACGAGTCGGTCTTAAGCTGCTCGTTGTGGGCGTAGTATGCGTCGTTCCCATAGTGCGCGAGATACTGCATCGTTGCGGTGCGCGTCGCCAGCTCGGCCACGAAGACCAGCATCTCGCGGTTGCCGAAGCACTCCTCGATGAACGAAAACGCGTTCTCCATCTTGGCACCCACCGCATCCACCGCCGGCTTGACCTGCGCGACCTCGTCTTTATATGCCCGCTCGAGCGTATGGAAGGCCGCATCTCCCGAAGGCGTCTTCTCCATCGTGCAGCGCGCCACAAACTCCTTGAGCGTGCGAATGACCAGTCGCTCGCGACGGATGGCAGCAGTCGACATGACGCCTGCACCCTGACGCCGGGCAAGCGTCGCCTCGCGGCGCCCGACGATCGGCGTCAGCGTCGTGTCCACGGCGCCGCCCTGCACCAGGTCGTCCTTGATGCCGCGCAGCACCTCACGCAGCTCCAGCACCACCCCTTCGCGCTCGAGCACGTCAGCGCAGTCGCGAGCAATCGCATCCAACATGAGCCCCATGAGGGCGATCCGCTCGTCGAAGTCGGCCTCTTCGGCGCGCGTCTTGATGCTGCCTGATGCCGTGCCATCGAGAATGCTGGTGACCTGATAGTCCGAGCGATACTTCTCGAACAGCGCGTAATAGACGGCAAACTGGTCAGCCACGTCGTCATCGCGCACAAACTGCGCGATGAGGTCGCGATTGACTGGCTTGCCCAGCTCCTCATACAGCGCCATCACGCGCGCAAGGTCCTCCCAGCCGCGCGTCGTCACGAACGACTTGCCGCCGCCCGGCTTGCTCTCCACCCTATAGAAGCAGTCCTTCTTCGTGTCGAGGAACGTGGCCACGGCCGGATGCAGCCCCACCTCCTGCGCGTACCGCTTGAATGCGGCATAGTCCGGCTCGACATCAATCTCGCGCATGCGATCGAGCGTCACGATGTCGAACTCGTGGACCTGCTTGTTGTACTCCGGCGGGTTGCCGGCACACACGACCACCCACCCGTCGGGCACCCGGTGCTTGCCAAACGTCTTGAACTGCAGGAACTGCAGCATCGACGGATACAGCGTCTCCGACACGCAGTTGATCTCGTCGAGGAAGAGGATGCCGCAGCGCAGGTCGGTCTGCCTCATGTAGTCATAGATGGCGCCGACGATCTCCGACATCGTGTATTCCGACGACTCGTACTCGTATCCCTCGAAGTCGTGATGCTCGATCCTCGGCAGTCCTAGCGCCGACTGGCGCGTGTGGTGCGTCATCGAATACGACACGATGCCGATGCCCAGCTCTTGGGCAATCTGCTCCATGATGGCTGTCTTGCCGATGCCCGGTGCACCCAGGAGGAACACCGGCCGCTGATGCGACGGCGTGATGACATACATCCCGGCGTCGTCTGTCTCGAGATACGCCTCTATCGTGTCTTTGATCTGCTCTTTTGCGGACTGAATGTTCATCTCGTCATCCCTTCGATTCGTACGCGTGCCATCGTTTGGGTCTTTGTCGCTTGTCTCGCCGCCGTCTTGCTGGTGCCTGCCGCATCACCTTGCCAGGCACCAACCTCGGCAATGCCAACGCAGGTCGTCATGCCAACCTCTCGATATCATGCTCGCCGAGCACGAGCCTCATGGCCCATGGCGGAACCGGCGGCAGCTCGCGCGAGCCATCGTCGACGAAGACGAAGGCAACGTCATAGTCGACCACCTTTTCGGGAAACCGCCCAAATCCGTCCGTGAAGTAAATCATGCCTTTGAGGTCAGCAAGCTCGCCGCGCTTGCGCAGCATGTCGACGTAGTCGAACGTCGGGCAGAAGTCGGTGCCGCCAAACCCACGCACCGAGAATCCCTTTAGCAGCTTGTCTACGTCGCGCAGGTCGGTAATCTTGAGGTCCGACTGCACCTTCGAGTCAGCCTGGATCACATGGATGTTCACCTGCGTCGCATGATCTTGCGACTCTTTGAGAATGGAAAACGTGTGCTCGACGAAGCGCCTCACCAGCGGGCCGCTCACGGACTCAGACGTATCGATCGCTATCACGAAGTCGCGCATCGACTCGCTCTCTTTGTATTCGAGCGGCTCGATGAACGGCATGTTGCCATACAGCTGCATCCCGAAGGTGTAGTAGGTGTAGTCGAACTCCTCCAGGTTGAGCTTGATTTGCTCGGCCACCGTCATGAACTTGCGGAGGAAATCGGTATAGTCGTAGGTCCGACGATTCGCGAGCGCCAGCGTGGCGATGAGGCTCCCCGCCTCGCTCCCCCACTCCTTCGAGAACGTCTCGAGGTTCATCTCGATCTCTTTGGCGATCTCCTCCCAATCCTTCTGCTGGTCGCGCACGTCTTCGTCGTCAGGGGCATCTTCGCTTGGCGCATGCAGCTGCTCAGATACGCCATCCGCCTCGGCGTCCTCCGTCTCGCTGGCACCCGCATCGTCATCGTCGCCCGCGTCATCGGCCGCCTCCTGCGTGCGGCTTTCCTCCTCACCGGACTCGTCGCTGCCCAGCGTCTCGCTCTTGAGGCCATCCGACTGGAAGTCGGGCGTCTCGTCGTCCTCCACCATGTCCTCGGGCGCGTCGTCTTGGCCCGTCTCGCCAGCACCGTCGTCGCGAGCGTTGGCCGGCCATGCCGCATGGTCATCACGCGCAAACAGAGCCTGCCATTCGTTAAGCGAGCTGCGACCCAATCCGTCGTGCTGCTGGCCTGCTGGGGTCTGCACGAGCTGTCGCAGAAACTCATACACCTTGTTTGGCAAGAAGCTGCCCGCGTGCAACGTCACCTCGCTGATGGCTGATTTGCGAGCGGCATCGTCTCCGCTGGCGAATCGCTCGCCCACCAGGTCCATCGCCACACTCTCCACCACCATGTCACACGTCAGCGACCAGGCCTCGGCCACCTTGTGGTCGCGGTCATAGGGGTGTCGGAAGATGCAGTGCAAGATGAGGTGCAGATAGTCGCGCACCGACTCGTCGAACGACTCCCGGAATCGCGCAATCACGCGCTCGGGGCTGTAATAGATCGCCTTGCCGTCGGTAGCCAGAGGATATGCCATGCCGGTGCGCTGCGGCACCAGACGCATGCGCCAGAGAGCGCGGTCTAAGAAGCGGAACTTCAGCATCAGCTGGGTGCGGCACTCCTCGATGATGTCCTCAGCCAGCTTGTCCTCGCTCAGGCGTCGCCTCAGCGCCAGCTCTTGCTGCGCCGAACGCGTCTTGCGCTCGCTCGTGCGAATCGCTTGTGCCCCCACGGGCACCTCTTTGGGCACGAGCAGATATTCGTCCTCGATTGACATGCTCTCCCTCTCAACGGCGGCTTGCCTCGCTGCATGAGCGCGTCACCGGGCAGGCCGGCCCCCGCCATCCTTTCGCCCTGTCATCATAAGTCAAAGTCTATCGTTGCGGCTCCGAAGCGCCGTCGCTTCTGCTCCAGCAGGTAGTTCGTAATGGAAGCATCCTGGACGGCACCCACCGCATCGATCACGCCATTGATGGTGTCGGTATTGATGTAGCCCAGATTCAGCAGGCCATCAATGACGCTCTTGTCGTCATGACGGGCAATGTCGATGCATATCTCGTTCAGGTGTCCGCGCAGCGTCGAGTCCATCATGCCTCGGTTGGTCGTCGTCAGATGCACAGGGTCGCACAAGCGCTCAACGATGAGCTTTCCCTGCTCGTAGGCGCCTAGCTGCACGCCCTCCTCCGCCGCATCGAATCCGCTGCGATTGACGATGGCGTTATCGTAGTGTTTGAAGATGGCCTCGGCGCTCACAAAGTTCGGCGTCCCAAACGCATGTCGCATCTGCAGCGCCGCACGCGACGTATTAGGAAACGCAAACTCGAAGAAGCTGTGGCTCTCGTGAGGCTCGGACAGGTCAACGCGAATGCGCTCGAGCCAGCAGTCGAACGCCAGGCCGCGCACGTCCACCGCCGTGATGGCCTCCGACAGCCTGAGCGTCCGCAGCCGCCGAACGCCGCTGAACGCATAGGATGCGATAGCCGTGACGCCGTCAGGCACCGTCACGTCAGGCTCTTCTCCCGTGCACAGCACGACGCGCTGAGCGCCATTGTCCATCCGCTCGATGAGCAAGCCCGATTGCACGAAGAACCGAGGATGTCCCGCGTCCACCTCCAGGTGTCGCAGGGACGGCTCTGCGGTGCCCCGACGTGCGCCCTCGGTAATCAGCGCCAGCGCCCCGATGCGCGTCAGGGCCAGCGGAATGCGCAGCGCGGCGATGTTCGTGCCCAGAAACGCCTCGTCGCCCAGGCGCTCGAGCGTCGAGGGCAGGTTCACGCTCACGAGCGTGTGCGCATCCCGGAAGGCAGCTTTGCCCACGGTCTTGAGGCCTTCGTTCAGCACCACGCGCTCGATGGCTGCGTGCTTGGCGAACGCCTCATCATCGATGGCCACGGTGCCGTCCCTCAGCTCATAGACGGTGGTCGTCGGTTCCAGCATACGCACCAAGTGCACGCCGTCCCCAGCAACGCGATAGAGGCCTCCCTGCTCGTCCAGCATGAGACGGCTCGCCGCACCAGTCGCATCGGCTGCGCTGGACGCCAGCCCCGCGTCATCACCCGCACAAGGAGCGATGCGAAACGTCGCTTGCGCCCCCGAATAGGTCAGCTGCGTGCCAGCCGCAATCGGGTTGCCCAGGTGCTCGACGGTTGCCGGGATGCACAGCCCTTCCAAGGCGGTATCCGTGAACGCGTTGTCCCCGATGGACCGCAGGCCTTGGTTCAGGCTCACGCGAGAGAGCTGCGAGCAGGCAAAGAAGGCTCGCTCGCCGATGGCCTGCAGCGTCACAGGAGCCTCAAAACGCTCGATGCCTGTTCGCGTGAACGCAAAATCATCAATGCGTTGTACGCCATCAGGCAGCATGACCTCAGTCAGGCCCTCGAACAAGCTGAATGCCTTGCGCCCCACCGTAACGCACCCAGGCACCACCTCATAGGATGTCTGGGGGACAGCCAGCGCCACAAGGACAGAGCCATCCTTGGTATAGATAGCCTTGCCATCGGAAGAAAGATGCTCGTTGTCCGCGTCAATCTCGACGGCGACAAGGTTGCTCTTCGCGAAAGCGCCTGGCACGATCTCTGCAAGCGCCCTTCCTATCGACAGCGTGCGCAATGACGCAAGGTCGAACAAGCTCGGCGCGATCTTGGGCAAGCCGCCCGGCAGCACCAGCCGCTCAAGCCGATAGCAGTTGCGCAGCCAGCCCACATCGAACGTAGCCAGGGTCGACGGAAAGACGATCTCACGCAGCGCCCGGCAATTGCGAAACGCACAGTTGCCAACCGCAGACACCCCTTCAGGAACGATGATGCTCTCGACCGACCGCAAATCGCAGCAGGCATCCGCTGCCAGCGCCACAACGGGATATCCCTCTATGCGCTCAGGGATAGCGAGCGTCTTCTCGACGGCCTCCTCATTGCCAGAAAGCCCGCATGTCTCTATGCGGGCCTCCTTGTCATCGAGCACGACATAGCGCCACGCAATGCCGGCGCCATCCGTCCACGCGCGCTCTTCTGATGCGCGCGCCGTGGGTATAGCTGCTGCCTCAGTGCGCTGGGGTGCTCGTGGATACGAGACCGCCCTGAAGCTTCCGCAATCTACCAAGGTTAGTTTTGCTGCTTCTCGAGCGACCCCCAAGGAGCCCCAGCCGGATTGAGCTTGCGACGGGGGGATAGCTCGTCAGAAAAGATGATGCAGTAGCGCATGCCCTTGAGGGTGACATACAGGCTGGCAATCTCATGCTTGGTGCCATGGTTGAACACTTCGTAGGTAATCATCTCGCGATCGATCATCGGCTGGTACACCTCGCTGCCCAACACCTTATCCAGAAAGAGGTTGGTCGACTGGCGGCCCAGCTCCTCCTGCTTGAGCGTCAGGTTGTACAAGATGTCCTCCTGCTGCTCGGTCAGACGTCCCATCTCTTCAATTTCTGCCAGAATCTCTGCTTCGGTTGCCATCGCGTCGAACCTTTCTGCGTTGTTTTTATTTGCAGAATATATTGACAATGAATCACCTATTTGGCAAGCGTCAATGTGGTCCACCCGTGACACAAACATCCGCAAAAGGCATCAAATTGTCCGCGCCAACGCAGGCAGCGTCACCATATAAAAAAGAACCCGCCGAAGCGGGTTCTTTCGAGCTAGCATAGCGTGCTAAGCGCTAGACGCCTGCATACCCCTTGGTAGGATCGGAACCGCCGACGCCCTCGATGGAGTCGCCAGCCTCATTGCCGGTACGCTTCGTGGAGGTGTAGCCACCCCAAGCGCGAGCAATGAACTTGTCCTTCACCCAGAAGATCTGAGCCTTCATGAGGTCAGCCTGCGTGACGCCCTCTTCTGCCATTGCCTCATCCTTGCTCTTGCCATCGGCGATGAGCTTGTTGAGAACCTCAGCAGCCTCAGGGGCATCCATAGCCAAGAATTCATCTCTGGTCATCTTATGCTCCTTTATGGTCTTCAACACATCCCCGTGACCAGCAGGCGCCGATCACGGGGACGATTATATAACAAACTTACAGCTGGAAGAGGACCATCGGACGATCGAACTTCTTCATCTTTTCGATCATCTCATCGAGGGTGCCATAGTAAAGAGTGCCAGACTCTTCAACCTGGCAAGCCAGCGGACGCTGACCAGCCTTGTCGCCCTCAGGACCATAGTGCTTGGAGAAGATCTCCGTCGGGCAAGGAATGTAGAACCACTCCCAGTTCTCACCACAAGAGGTGTCGCCGCCCTTGAAGAAGGGGCCGACCTGAACCTCTTTGATGCCGAACTGATTCAAAGGAAGCTCAAACTCCTCTTTGCAGGCGATCTCTGCGGCGTGATTGCCGGAGAAATACCTGTAGTCGCAAAGAAGGGCGTAGCGGGTGCCGTCATAGCGCGAATCTTTAATAGCTGATTCGTACTGCTCTTCGATTGCCGGTATAGCCATGGATTTCACTTCCTTTCAATTAGTCAGCGTCGAGGCTGCGGACACGGCGCATGTTGCACATAACGCCCTTGTAGGGTGCGCCGAAGCCGAGCTTGCCGATGTTCATGTGCGGGACGAGGCTGTTGAAGTTGGACTTCCACACGCCATAGAGGTTGGGCTCTTCGCCGTCCTGCTCAGGGAACCACCAACCATGAGCGCAGTTGATGATGCCGGGCTTCATGCACTCAGTGATCTCAGCCTTGAAGCGAGCCTCACCGAACATGTTGTAGACCTCTACCCAGTCGCCCTCAGTGATGCCGTACTCCTCAGCGGTCTCAGGATTGATCTGGACCCAGGGCCACGGATCGATCTGACGGAGGGACGGAACGTGACGATGCTCAGAGTGGAACGAGCTGTAGCGGCGCGAACCAGACGTCGAGATGAGCGGGTAGCCAGCAGCCATGTCGGGCTTGCTGATCGGGGAGTAGTTCGGCTCCTCGTAGTAAGGCAGCGGATCCTCGCCCCAGGATTCGTACAGAATCGAGTAAGCCTCGATCTGGCCGGTAATGGTGTTGAAGCCAGGTGCACCGTCGAAGCGCAGGAGGCCCTTCTCGTACTTCTCGTACTCGAAGCCATGAGCGCCAGGCTGGTACAGACCCATCTCCTGGAAGGCCTTCCAGTCGAGGCCGAGCTCCTTGAGCTGGTCAGAGTAGAAGTCCTCAACGGCCTTCTCGAGAGCAGCCAGGTCGAGCTTGCCGCGCTTGTCGCCGGTGAGCTCAGGTGCATACTGGCCATGCTCCAGCGTGCTCACGTCGAGGGTGTCGCCTGCCGGCTTGTACCACGGCCACCACGTCGGGTTGAGGCGCTGGCCGAACATGAGGCAGATCTCGACGTCAGACTTGCACTCGCCGACCTGCAGAGCCTTGTTCATGGGGCCCATGAACACGGTGTTGCGGCCATAGTGAGTGAGGGTGATGCCGTTGTGCTCGGCCCAAGTAGCCATCGGCAGGAAGTAGTCGCCAACTGCCATAGCCGTCGGGGTGAGCGTGATGTCCTGGATGACGACGAACTCGAGCTTCTTGAGAGCGATGTGCCAGCGCTTCGGCTGAGCAGAGCACGTCGGGGTCAGGAAGTTGGAGCTGTTGAACCAACCCATGCGCAGTGCGTAGGGCTCGTCCGTCTCCATGGTGTTGAGCGTCTCGTCAGGCTGGGTGGTAGCCATACCGGTGGACAGGCCCGGCCAAGCAGCAGCACCAATGCGGAGCGACCAGATGTCGTCGGGCATAGCGCCACGCTGCTCCATGCGCCACTTACCAAGCAGAGCAGACGGAGGACCAAGGGTCAGGCCGCCCGGACGGTCGATGGAGCCAGCGAGGCCAGCAAGGATGATGAACGCCTGCGAAAGCTGAACGCCATTCTTGTTCTGGTCGAAGGCCAGACCCCAAGCCCAACCGATCGGACGCTCGGTGCCGATGATGTGGGCAGCGCGCTTAATAGCCTCAGGATCAACCGTGGTGATCTCAGCGACCTTGTCGAGCGGATACTCGGCAGCGCGAGCCTTCATCTCATCGAGACCATAGATCCACTTCTCGGCGAACTCCTTGTCGTACTCGTCGTTCTCGAACATGAGGTTCATGATGCCGAGAGCGAGAGCCGTGTCCGTCTGAGGACGGAGCTGGAGAAGAACGTTGCCGCGATGTGCGCCAACCCAGGTGATACGGGGGTCAACGTCGATCAGATGGGTACCAAGACGCATCATGTCGACGAGGCAGTGACCGAAGAAGCCGTCACCATTGGAAGGCAGCGGCTCCTTGCCCCAGAGCACAACCCACTTGGAGAGGGTGTAAGCCGGGTCAAGGTAAGAGCCAGGCAGATGGCCTGCATAGTCGAGCTCGGGGTAGCCAGCACCGAGAACGTAGTCAGCGATGGAGCAACGCGGACCATAGCAGGACCAACCAGACTGCGTGTAGCAGCAGTTCGGCGACTGAAGGACAGAGAACGTAAGAGCATAGTAGAAGATGCAAGCCTCACGGCCGGTGCCACCGAAGCAAACGATGGACTCGGGGCCGTAGGTGGTCTGGAAGTAACGAACCTTCTCGCAGATGGTATCCAGAGCCTCATCCCACGTCGTCTGCTCCCACTTCATCTTGCCGCGATCCTCGCGAGCGCGCTTCATCGGGTGGATGATGCGGTTCGGCGAATAGGTGTACTCGCGCAGAGCAAGATTCATGGCGTTCACACGGCCGGTGGTGATGGGGTTGTTGTCATCGCCCTCGATGCGGATGAGCTCGTCACCCTTCGTAATGACGTTGACGCCATATCCCACCGGATGCGATCCCGGAGGAGACCACGTGTTGGAGCGTGTCGCGACGGTGCCGTCCGCACGCTCGACTCGCCACTCTTTGCTGTAAGCCATACTTTTCCTTCTTTCTCGCGATTCCATTACTCAATGGAACTTGCACGCACATATATATACGATACATGTGCGCTGCCTCCGAACGAAACATGACGGGCATCCCTAGCTGACCGCCACAAGACGCTCTTTGGCAAAGCGTAGCAACCGTGGCTAACGGTTGCGATTAAATATAGTAACAAACTAGTAAACACAATCATACTGAAAGGTCATAATTGCGGTATGAGGCATCAACCTCTCAGGTTGATTTTTGTTGGGGGTATTCCTATAATGCCTGTTCAGAGCCTAGTAAGGAACATATGTAGGGGATGAGTCGAAAGCCGTGGCACAGAACACTGCAAGGATTACGCTCAGCGTAGGAGATGACGGCCAAGGTCCCCGAACCGTAGGCGAGATTAATGTCTTTGGACTGAGCTTTGCCCTCTACCAAGCCTGGATATATATGGCAGTGCTCGGGGCGGCAAAGACGTTTCGCGAAAATCCCGTTGCGCCATTCCTTCCAGGACTGGATGCTAGCCTGCAGCCGCTTCTCATCTACTCGTTTTTGACCTCGTCTGCCATCTGCCTGATACTTGTTGCCTTCGCCTCACATGCGCTCACCGACCTCTTGTCTCGCAAGCGCACCGCCGCCACAACCTCGCTTGTGAGCTTTGTGGGCACGCTGTTGGTGTTCCTCGGCGGCACGCTGGGCACCCCAGCGGTCGTAGCGGGCGGAGTCCTCATGGGCCTTGGCTCGTCCGTGTTCCTGACAAGATGGGGCGTGGCCTTCTCGCGGTTCAGGTTCGCAACCTCGGTCATCAACTCGGCGATTGCGTTTGCGCTGGGATTTGTCGCGGCCGTGGCGTTCGTCAACTGGGTGCCCGCCCCGCTTACCGGCATGTTGGCGTTGCTGATGCCGATTCTCATGACGGTGCCGTTCCGCAACCGAAAGCCCGCCGCTACAGCTGGCACCAGCGAGAACATCGAAGGCAAATACCTGCGAGGCTACCTGGTGCGGCTGATTGCCTGCCTTGCGTTCTTCGGCGTCGTCACGGGCGCCCTGCGAGCCATTTGCGGCACCCAGCTGCTTTCATACAGCGACGTCGCCATCGAGCTGGTCTTGGGGGCTGGTTGCTTCGCGAGCGTCATCGTGCTGGTCGGCGCCATGATCGCGACAAAGCGCGAGACCTCATGGGACTCCCTTTTTCGCATCGTCAGCCCCGTAATCGTGCTCGGCATCGTTGGCCTGACGCTCCTGACCGGGGACTTCGCCCTTCTGGGCTGCTTTTTCGTCTCGCTGGGATATGTGTGCCTTGAGGCGCTTCTCTGGATCTTCCTCGCCAATATGGCCAAGAGCATGAACGACTCGTCGGTGTTCGTCGTCAGCCTGGGCTATGGAGTGCTCCAAGCGTGCTCCATCCTAGGCGCAGCCCTCGAAAACGCGTTGGCTAACAACGCTGATGCGCTATCGCCTATCGCCTTCGAGGCGAACCTGGGTCACCTCGCCCTCATCCTCATAACGGTCATCGCGTTCGGATACGCCATCCTTCCTCGCTACCGTGAGCTCAAGGCCCTCTTGGCCTCAGTGGTCTTGGCTTCGATGATACGAGGAAAGCGAGATGAGGACGGATGGTCGGCCTGCGACAGCGTCGTTGCCGCCACAGACATCGAATCGGAGACCGAACGCGCGGTCGATGCCGCCAAAGCCTCCGCCGCCTCGGCCCCGGTAGCCGCTGCTCCCAGCGAAGCAAGCGCCACGACCGACGAAGGCACCAGCATGGGCGACGCCTATGGCGCCAAATCGACCAGCATCAACGTGGAGTACGCCATTACGGCAACGGAAAGCGACAACGAGCAGGAAGACGACCCCGACGATGCAGTGCCGCCTCAACCCGAGCGAGGAAGCTTCATGCGGCGGTGCGACGAGATCGTCAGCACATACCTGCTCTCAGAGCGGGAGCGCGAGGTGCTTGTGCTGCTGGCAAAGGGCCACAATGCGGCTTTCATCCAAGACAAGCTCTGCATCTCTCGCAGCACCGCCAAAACGCACATCAACCACATTTATAAGAAGCTCGACATCCACACACACCAAGAGCTGCTTACCATGGTGGAAGATCGACAGCGCGGACCAGCCGCCCGCTCACGCAACGCCTCATAGCAAAACGCAACAGGGGCGGAAGCGCCGCCCCCTTCCGATGGGCAACAGCGCTTCCGCCCCTTCCTGATGCCGTGCCGCTCCCGCCAGTACGGGGCTGTCAGCTACAGATTCACGCAGTGCGTCTTGGTGCCATCGGCGAGATACGCCATGACCTCCTCGACAGCCATCTTGGCGCAGTTGTCCTCAGCCTCGGCGGTGCTTGCGCCCAGATGCGGCAAGACAATTGCGCGCTCCATGGCCACCACGGCAGGATTGGCGAAGTCGGTGACGTAGCGCGCCACCTTGCCTGACGCGAGGGACGCCGCCATCGCGTCGTCGTCAACGAGCACGTCGCGCGAGAAGTTCAGGAAGACGACACCGTCTTTCATCTGGCTGATGGCCTCAGCGTCGATCATGCCCTTGGTGGCATCGGTGGCGGGCACGTGAATCGTGATGTAGTCGCTCGTTGCATACAGGTCGGCTAGGTCCTCGACGAAACGTAGGTCGGACGATATGTCAGCCGCGCGCTGCGCATCCATGAACGGGTCGTACCCCACGACGTTCATGCCCAGCGCCTCCGCAGCGCCCACGACCATGCGCCCGATGGCGCCCAGACCGATGACGCCCAGCGTCTTGCCTGCTATCTCGCCACCCGCGAATGCCTTCTTCGCCTTCTCGGCCGCCTTGCCAACGTTCTCGTCGTCGGCGTTCTCGCGCACCCAGTCGATGCCGCCCAGAACGTCGCGCGCCGAAAGCAGCATGCCTGCCAGCACGAGCTCTTTGACGGCGTTGGCGTTGGCACCGGGCGTGTTGAATACGGCAACGCCCGCGTCAGCCATCGCATCCAACGGGATGTTGTTGACGCCGGCACCCGCACGGGCAACGGCCTTGAGCGACGGCGAAATCTGCATGTCATGCATGTTCGCCGAGCGAACGAGGATAACGTCAGCCTCGTCGGGGGCGTCCACGAGCTCGTATTCGTCGGTCAGGAAGTCGAGGCCCGCTTGCGAGATATTGTTCAGACAATGCACCTTATACGTCATGTTCAGTTCCTTTCGCGATATTGCATCGTCCAAGGATAGCACGAGTGCGCTTACGCCAGCGACGAACCCGAGGCGACGACCATGATGACCACGGCAACGGCGATAATGACGGCCAGACCGGCCAAGATGCCCTTGATATACATCATGCGCTTGGGCCACGGGTCGACCACCGGCGTCTCGCGACGACCTACCTGCGGCTCACCTTGCGCATGCAGAAGATTCATGCGCTTGGCCTCGACCATGTCGCCCGCGCGATTGGGCTTGGCCATGTTAGAGGAGATGGCTCCTCCGCCGTAGGCCGCGCGTGACGGAGGCGCAGCCTTGTCGTTCAGTTCGTCCGTCATGATGATGCATGCCTTTCTGTCGTGTAATCGCACGGTCCGCGCAGCTGCGACGCCACGGTCAGGCGGTCGTGGCAGGCGTGCCAGGCGACCGTGCCGCGGCAGGCCCTCCTGCCCTCCTACGATGCCGCTATCGGCTGCTCCGCATCCTCGGGCGGGATGCGCAAGAGCGCCATGAAGAAGTCCTTGTCCCGGGCGACGACGTCGCGCAGACTATATTTCGCCTGGTCATTATAGCTGCCCTTGTCAGCAGCCACCCCGATGGTGCGCAGGCCCAGCAGATCACCGATCATGAGCGCCCGGTAGAGGTGGTATGCCTGCGTCACCACCATCACGCTTTCGGCGCCAAACGCATGCGCGGCGCGATACATCGACCCATACGTGTCGTAGCCGGCATGGTCGACATAGATGGCGTCTTCGGGAACGCCGAGGCCCACCATGTAGCGCTTCATCGCATCCGACTCGTTGTAGTGCGACGTGCGATTGTCGCCGCTGGCGATGATTGCCGGAGCCGCGCCCGCGAGATACAGGTCAGCTGCCACCTCCAGCCGGTCGGCGAGAATGTCTGAGGGCGTGCCGTCCGGCTTGACCGACGCCCCCAAGACGACGATGGCGTCAGCCTTGTCGCCGCCGCTTTCGATTTGGGCGATAGTGTGCACGTTCCCGCGCGTTGACAGGATGCAGTACGCGTTGATGGCAATCGTGGCCGCCAGTGCAATGACGACGACCGCCACGATGCCAAGTGCTATCTTCTTAAACGTATTCACGACATGACCACATCCGTCATCTCGCTCCGCGCGCCAAGGAGCACGCCGCAGCGCCAGCACGCCAGCGCATCACCCTGTCATTTCACAACGATGTTCACCAAGCGACCCGGCACCACGACCTCTTTGACGATGGTCTTGCCGGCCAGCGCGTTGGAGACGGCTTCCTTGGCGGCAGCCTTCACATCTTCGTCAGCCGCATCCGAGGCCACCTCGATGCGCGTCTTCACCTTGCCGTTGAGCTGAACGGCGATCTCGATGGTGTCAGACACCGTGAGCGCCGGGTCAAACGTCGGCCACGGCTGGTCGTGAACCGAGCCCGCACCGCCGAGCGTCGTTTGCCACAGCTCCTCAGCGATATGGGGCGACATCGGGGCGATCAGCTTGACGAAGACCTCGGCGGCGTCGCGCGAGAGCGCTGCCATGTCGGCGTCTGCCGCGCGCGTCTCGACGGTCGTCACCCGCAGGAAGTCCTGGACGGCACTCGACAGTTCCATCACCGCCGCTACGGCCGTGTTGTACTGATTGCGCTCGATGTCGGCGGTCACCTTGCCGACGACGCGATGACGCTCGCGCAAGAGCTTGTCGGCAGCCTGACAGGCAGCATCAGCCGCATCTCCCTGGCACCGAGCGCTCTCGGGTGCGGATGCCTCCTCGCCAGCGTCGCCCACGAGCTCGTGCACCTGGCGCCACACGCGCTTGAGGAACTTGTTGATGCCCTCGAGGCTGTTCTCGTTCCAGAGCTTCTCCTTCTCGGGCGGCCCCATGAACAGCATCGCCATGCGCACCGTGTCGGCACCGTAGGAGGCGATCATCTCCTCGGGCGAAACGACGTTGCCCTTGGACTTGGACATGACCTCGCCATGCTCGTCGAGCACCATGCCCTGGCACAAGAGGTTGGTGAACGGCTCGTCGAAGTCGAGCAGCCCCATATCGCGCAGCACCTTCGTGAAGAAGCGGCTGTACAGCAGATGCAGGATGGCGTGCTCGATGCCGCCGATGTACTGGTCGACCGACATCCAGGCGTTGGCGCGTGCGCTGTCGAACGGCGCGTGGTCGTTGTGCGGATCGCAATAGCGCATGTAATACCAGCTGGAGCACGTGAAGGTGTCCATCGTGTCGGTCTCGCGCCGCGCCGGGCCGCCGCAGACTGGGCACGTGGTGTTCGCGAACCCGGCATGCGTCGCCAGCGTCTCGCCGGCAGCAAGGTCGATGTCCTCGGGCAGGCGCACCGGCAGGTCCGCTTCGGGAACCGGCACGACGCCACAGGCATCGCAGTAGATCGCCGGGATGGGGTTGCCCCAATAGCGCTGACGGCTGATGAGCCAGTCGCGCAGGCGGAACTCCACCGTGCGCTTGCCCTTGCCCTCGCGCTCGAGGAACGCGACAATAGCCGCCTCGCCTTCGCTGTGCTTGCCGCCACGCAGGCCCGTATAGGGACCCGACTGCACGAGAACGCCTTCGGCCTCCATGGCCGCATCCCAATCGACGCGCGTGACCACGCGCGCCTCTTCGCCCGACAGCTGCGCAAAGAGCGGGTCATCCTCAGACAGGATGATGGGAATGATGGGCAAATCGTACTTGCGGGCAAACTCGAAGTCGCGCTGGTCGCCGCAAGGCACCGCCATGACCGCACCCGTGCCGTAGTCAGCGACGACATAATCAGCCACCCACACCGGCACCTGCTCGCCGTTGACCGGGTTGATGACGTAGCGACCTGTGAACACGCCATGCTTCTCGCGCTCGCCCTGGGCGCGCTCGACGGCGCTCACCTTCGCTGCGGCCTCGGCAAACTCAAGCACCTCGCGCTCCTGCGGCGTGCCGGCCACCAGGTCGGCCAGCCCCGCATACTCGGGAGCCAGCACGAAAAACGAACAGCCGAACAGCGTGTCGGCGCGCGTCGTGAACACCGTGATGAACACGGGCTCGTCGCCCGCGCCATCGCCTGCATCGGCGTCCCCGCCAAGCGGCACCAGCTGGAAGTCGACGTTGGCCCCCTCGGAGCGCCCGATCCAGTTCGCCTGCTGCTGCTTGACGTTCTCGGGCCAGCCCGTGAGCTGATCGAGGTCGTCCAGCAGCTCCTGGGCGTAATCGGTAATCTTGTAGTACCACTGGGTGAGGTCGCGCTTTTCCACCTCGCTCGAGCAGCGCCAGCACTTGCCGTCGGTAACCTGCTCGTTGGCCAGCACCGTCTCGCAATCGGGGCACCAGTTCACCGGGTTCTTCTTGCGCTCGACCAGTCCGCGCTCCCAGAACTTCAGGAATATCCACTGCCCCCAGTGGTAATACTCAGGGTCGCACGCGCTGATGGTACGGTCCCAATCGTAGCTGTATCCCATGCGCTTGAAGCTGTCACGCTGCGTATCGATGTTGTCGTATGTCCAGCGCGCCGGATGCGAATGGTGCTTGATGGCCGCGTTTTCCGCCGGCAGCCCAAAGGCGTCCCAGCCCATCGGATGCAGCACGTTGTAGCCCTGCATGCGCGCATAGCGGGCCACGAGGTCGCCGTAGGTGTAGTTGCTCACGTGTCCCATATGAATGTCGCCAGACGGATACGGCAACATCTCTAGCACGTACTTGCGCGGACGGCCACTCGTCTCGTCCACCGTGTAGGTGCCCTGCTCCTCCCATTCCAGCTGGATGCGAGGCTCTATCTCATGCGGATCGTACGGTTTCATATTGTGCTTCCTTTAGACGGCGCGTTGAAACCCTCATTATATATAATGTCCGCATGAACTTTCATCTCGCAAAATTCGAAGCCGCCTATGGCACCTCCTCGCAGCTGCCCGAAAGCACGCGCTCTGAGGTGTCGTTCGCAGGCCGGTCGAACGTGGGAAAGTCGTCGCTGCTCAACAAGCTGATGTATCGCAAGGGGCTGGCCAAGGTGTCCTCGACGCCCGGCAAGACGGCAACGATCAACTTCTACGAAGTGGACGACGCCAACTTCGTCGATCTGCCCGGCTACGGGTTTGCCCGCGTCTCGAAGACGGAAAAGGAGCGCTGGTCTGAGCTCATCGAGGGCTACTTCAACGATGAGCGCTACTTTGCCCTCGTCGTCTCGCTCATCGACATTCGTCACGACCCGAGCGAGCTCGATCGCAACATGACCGAGTTTCTGGCCAATTCGGGGCTGCCGTGGGCTGTTGCCCTCACCAAGGCCGACAAGCTCTCGCGCCAAAAAGCCGCCCAGCAGCGCTCGCGCATCCGCAAGCTGCTTGCGCTGCCGAGCAACGTTCCGATGGTAGTCACCTCGTCAAGCAGCGGCACCGGCATCGACGAGCTACGAGAGCTGATAGCAGGGGCCTGCCAGCAGACAGAGGAGTGACGCTGCCGCTGCACGCAGACGCATGCGCGGCCAAACGGGCGTGCACGCGAGCTGCCCGACGCCTAGAATACGTGCAGCTGATTCAAGACGAGCAGCGTCGCAGCGACGAACAAAAATCCGCTGAAGACCAGGCGCAATGCCAGCTCAGGCACGCGGGTAATGAGCCGCGAGCCGATGGCTGCCCCCGGCATCGTGCCCAGCGCCACGCAGATGCCCGCCACCCAGTCGATGTTGCCGAGCACCGCTTGGGCTATCGTGGCCGGCGTCGCCAATAGCATGATGGCGATGAGCGACGTACCCGACGTGAGGCGCATAGGCATGCGAAACACCTGCATGAAGAGCGGAATCATGATGAAGCCGCCTCCGACGCCGACATACCCCGACACCAGCCCAGCACCCAGCCCGATGGCCGCGCCCGCAACAACCGTCTTGCGCGTGGAGAAGCCCTCGATGCGCGGAAACGCGGCAGCCGAGGGCGCACGAGCCGCCACGGCCGCATCCGTCGCGCCCTCCGCGACGTCAGCGCCCGCAGTCGCGCCCTCCGCGACGTCAGCGCCCGCGCGGCCATCCGCGTCCGCGCCCTGCGCCCGCTGCCGCCTCCACAGCTTGAGGGCCTTTTGCAGCATCGTGGCGGCCGAATACCCGATGACGAGCGCAGCGGCTACCATGATGGCCCACTCCGGCGACAAGCTGGCCAGCCAGACGCCGAGCGACGACGTGCACGCGCCGCCAATGCCCGCCGCCAGCCCCAACACCGGAATGCATGTCTTGTTGCGAATGTGGGTAACGACGCCCGCTGCGGACGTGGGAATGATGGTGAACAGCGACGTCGCCGTCGCCGCAATGGCCGGCATGCCATAGGCCAGCTTGAACACCGGAACGAGGATGGTGCCGCCACCGACGCCGATAAGCCCCGACAGCACGCCGATAGCAAGGCCGACCGCGACCGATGCGATTGCTGTAAACGCAATCTCCATGCGGAACAACCAGCTAGTCGGCCAAGTCAAGTCGTATCTGGCCGGTGGCGCCCGGGTCCACCGCGCGCTTCTCCACCTCGCGAGCCTGCTGCGAGACCGGCTCGATCAGCGCAGACTGGACGAGTGCGGTGGTGAGCACCTTGTCCGAGTCGACGCGATCCATGATCTGCGGCCAGATGTGCTGGAACTCGAAGTAGTTCCTGCAGTTACGCTCGGCATAGCGCACCGCATCAGTCTGCGCCTCTTTCGCCGCGCGTCGATATGCCTTTTTGTCCGGGCGCACGAGCGAACGCAAAAATGCCGTGAGCGCGATCCTGCGGCCGAGCCCTTTGCGCAAAAACGGCCCCGGATACGGCTCGAGCGAGCCGGCAGTAACCTTTTGCAAGTCGATGAGCGAATGCGAGTATTCCAACTTGAAGTACTCGTATATCCAGCGATAGATGTCCTGGCGGAAGCGCGCGCCCTCGTGCGGAGAGGGAGGCGGCAGATGCCGCAACTGCCACTGGTTGTCGAACCAGATGTCGCTGCCGAACATGCGCAAGTCGAGCATATAGTCCAAGTCCTCGCCGCGCGGTATCCACGGGTCGAACGCAAGACGCCGAAACGCCTCTTTGTGGATGGCAAGGCAGCCGCCGCACACGTGGTTGGAGCGCGACAGGCGCGGCCCCTTCATGGCACTGCGAATCCACTCGTTGAACGCAGCACCCTGCTGCCAGAAGCGGTTGTACCACTTGTCTTTCCACTTCGACAGATACGAGCCCTCGTCGTTGATGTAGTATCCCGTCTTCGCCAAGATGGGGATGCCGTTCTTGGTCAGCTTGCCCAGCCCATACATCGCCTTGCGCAGGAACTCGGGGTCATCGATGATTTCGTCGTCGTCGAGAAAGACCACGGCGTCAAACCCCAGCGCGTTCGCGACGATGAGTCCTAAGTTGCGCACTGCGCCGTATCCGACGAGACCGATCTGCTGATTGACGCGCTCGATGCCCAGCTGTTCCATGCGCTGGCGGATGATGAGCAGCTCGTCCGCGCCGATGACGATGACGTTCAGAGACGGATGCCGTGCCACGATCGCACGCGTCTTCTCCACCGCCTCGCGCTCGACAGCACGGTCGGCGGCCACCAAAACGACAATCAGTCCGGCGTCCTGGACGCCCTCTAGGGACTCGAGGCACCGGTCAAGCTCGCCCGCCTCGTTGATGTTGGTGGCATGGTCGTAGTTGGCGACGACGCCCTTGACCTCGTTGCGACGTCGAGGGCTCGACACGAATGTCGGGATGATAAATGCAGGATTCATAAAACACAATTATAACGAAAAACCGCCGATGAACCAGTCATCGGCGGTTTTCATGTCCATGCGTTAGGTAAACCTCGCGAACGGGCCTACCTCATGTGGAGCAAAGCTAGTTCGCGATGGCGAGCGTAATCTTTGCTGCGGCCTGGCCCACTTCCTCGAGGGAGTCGGGGTCGTAAGCGGTGAAGGTAGCCGTTGCCGGATAGCTGCCCGCATCCAGGTCCTTGCTGAGCTTGATCGTCTCGATGTAGCTGTCAGGCTTGATGCCGCCCGACTGATAGACGGTCTCGTCAGTGTCGTCCAGCGTGATGGTGACGCGCATCACATACTTGTTGGAAGGAACGTTCTCGATGTAGGCAACGCCCGGAGACGTGCCGTCCTCGAACTCGATGACCGACGCGATGGAGATGTTGAGCATGCCCTCCTCGACGACGCGGTTGAGCTCTGCCTGAATCTCTTCCTCGGTCTTGTACGGAGCCTGGCCAGAGTTGGCGTTGGCGTCATAGAAGTCAGACCCGCCGGCACCGAACCACCAGATGCCCAGACCGACGGCAGCGATTGCCAAGACAATAAGGATCGCAATGATGACGAAGAGCTTCTTGCGGCCCTTGTTGTCCTTGCCCGATCCGCCAGCTGCGGCGGCCGAGTCGCCCACCGTGACCGTGCTTGATGCGGAAGCCGCACGAGAAGCTTTCGGCGCGTCATGGTAGGCGCTCGGCCTCTCCGTGCGAGCCGAAGGACGTTGTTCGTTCTTATTCATTCCTTCAACCATGTCTGATCCTTTGCGTATAAGTACGTTTTTCTCGATTGATACAGTCAGAATATATTAACGATTACGCTAGCGGTTTGGCAAGTCATTTTGACAAATGGGCATGTCGCATCGCTCTTTTGTGGGTATTTCTTGAACATGCCCGCTCAGAACGCATCCATTATAGGGATACGGACAACCCCATCGTGACGCTGGGCACCATTTGGGGTAACCTGTCTCCCATGGAAATCTTCGACAGCCAGATTACAAGCCCCGAGCACATCTCCAGCGATGAGCCGCGCGCGCAGCTGACCGCTGCGATGCTGCGGCTGTCCAGTCGGCTGGTCGACATCATGTCCGAAGGCATGACGTCTGATGCGGCCCAAGAAATCTGCGAGCTTCTGCTGCCGAACACGGCCGCCATCGCGGTCGCCATCACAGATACGGCCACCATCTTGGGATATGCCGGCTACCAAGAGGCATACAACCCCCAGGGTGCCCGCATCAAGACGCAGGCAACGCACAACACCATCAAAGATGGCTGCGCGCGCGTCATCTATACCGCTGGGGAGATCGGGCTGCCTGCCACCGCCAAGCTCATCAAGGCGGCCATTCTCGTGCCGCTGCGCGCAGGGCGCGAGATTCGCGGCACGCTCAAGTTCTACTTCGACGACTCGTCCAAGATCACCGAGACGCAAAAGGCGATAGCGCAGGGCTTCGGCGTGCTGCTGTCCACCCACATCGCCGCCACCGAGCTGGAAGCGCAGCGCGATCTGGCCACCGCCATGGAGCTCAAGATGCTCCAAAACCAAATCAATCCGCACTTCCTCTTTAATACGATCAACACAATCGCCTCCCTCATCCGCACCGACCCGCCCAAGGCGCGCGTGCTCTTGCGGGAGTTCGCGACCTTCTACCGCTCGACGCTCGAGCACTCCCAAGAGCGCATCGAGCTTGCTCGCGAGCTTGAGCAGACTCAGCGCTACTTCATGTTGGAGGTCGCGCGCTTCGGCGAAGAGCGGCTGGAAATGACCGCGAGCCTCGTCGCCACCCACAGCGACGACGACGCCGACGACCTGAACATAGCGAAGATGATGGTGCCGCCGTTTTTGCTGCAGCCCATCGTCGAGAACGCCGTCAAGCACGCGATGCCCGTGCAAGGCAAGCTCACCGTGGGCATCGGCGCGCAGATCGATGACAGCGACGTTCTCCTGCACATCACCGACGACGGCGTCGGCATGGACGAGCAGACGTGCGCCAGCATCATGCAGCCGCACCCGCGCTCGCAAACCGGCCTCGGCATCGCGATAAAGAACGTGAACGACCGCATGAAGGGCTTTTATGGCCAGTCTGCCGAGATGGTCGTTACCAGCAAGCTGGGCGCAGGCACCAAGGTGACGCTGCGCTTTCCCGACATAGTCGCAACGTTGAAGGATAGTGAGATCGATGAGCCTCAGTAGTTTCTCAACCGGTTTCGTGTTCATAGGCATCGGCATCCTGGCAATAGCCATCATCGCGCTCGTCATCTGGATAACGGTGCTGTCAAGCCGCCTCAAGCGCGTGACCGATGCGCTGATGGCCCATCCCGAGCTGGAGCACGCAGCAGCCGCAGGCCGCGAGGGCAACATCGTTGCAGAAGACGCATCGGCAACGGTCGTCTCAGGCGCAGCCTACGAGGAAATCGACGGCCCCGGCGCGATGGCCTCGGCGGACACCGCCGTCATGAGCGGCACCGACGCCGAGCTTGCCCAACAGCAGGCCGCCGAAGCCCAGGCGATGGCGATGGCAGAGGCGCAAAACGCCGCCGCTGCCGAGGCCCAAGCAGCCGAGATGCAGGCCGCCCAGCATTATGCAGCTATCCAGCAACGCGCAGCCGCAGCCCAGCAGGCAGCATACAGTGGCGCCCCGTACGCCCAGCAGGCGGCAGGCTATCCGTATGCCGGCAATGCCGGCAACCCCTACGCAGGCCAGCAGGCTGCATCCGCCGGGGCCCAGTCTGTCGAGGCTGCCCAGCAGCAGGCCCTGAACGCTGCTTGCGCTCAAGCCCCAGGCGCAGCGCAAAACGCGATGACGCCCGCCCAGCAGCAGGCCGCCTTGGCCCAGCAAGCTGCCATGCGCCATATGGCAGCGCACAACGGCAGCACCTTCTTCGACCAACGCCAGCCGCATGACGACGGCTACAGCTTCGATGAAGGTGCCAGCGACTTCTTCGAGGGATACCGCGACAGCGCTGGCCGTCAGGAAAAGTCATTCGGCAGAAACACGCCGCTCATCCCCATGGGGGCCGACCGCGACGTCATAGAAAAGCGCGAAAGCTATGCCGAAGGAGCCCTGGGCGGCGAGTACGACCTCGATTCCATCGACTTCTCGAAGGTGGCCGGCTACCGGCATCCGCAGCGATAGGGCTCGCGAGTCGCGCAGGCTGTGTCGCGCAGGCCGCACGCCACACGCGCTGCTACCCCACTACGCCGCTCTACCCCGCTTATGCTGCTACCACTCGCCCGGTGCCATGCGCACGCGATCGGTCACGTGCAAGAGGGCGAACATCACGCCGACGAGCGAGGCCGTCACAATGCCGCTGATGGTCAGCGGCGTCAGGACGGCATAGTCGTTCGTCACGATGGGCACAACGATGGTGCCTGCCACGATGCAGACTGCCCCCAGCACCGACCCCACGATATCGAACACGTGCGTGCCACGCCGGCACAAAAACGCATACGCGACCGCGCCTGCGATCCAGCCCGCCACGACGCACCAGTTCTCGAGCGAAGACAGCGTCTCGAACAGGCCGCTGCTGATAGACGCACCGGCGATGGACGGATTGAGCGCGACGATGAAGTTCGCCATGATGTTCCAGTTCATGACATCGTCAGACCCCAGCGACGCAAAGGCGATAGCCCCCAGGGCAACCATGCCGCTCGTCGCCAGCGCATCCCGAATGTCGAGCAGCGCGCCCGCCAAGATGGGCACCACCGCCGTGAAGCCGACCGAGCCCAGAAGCGGCTGCATCAGCACGAGCGAGCACATCATGTCGTTGGTGCGACCGAAGAACCACCACCACGCGCCCGCGCCTGCCGCCAACAGCAGCGCCACGAGCCACGCCTGGCTGAACATGAGCATCACCACGAACACGCCCACGGTGGCTGGAAACGACCAGCGCGGCCGCCACACGGCGAATGCAATGAGGGCGGCGAGGATGATCGCTGCCGCCAGAGGCACGTTGCTGAACAGCCCAAAGGTGGTGTCGGCACCGTTGGCGACGCCGCCGTCAGCCCCCGACCCGGCCAAGTCAACCCGAAAGTTCAATAGCGCGATCACGGCCATCATGGCCGTGCCGAGCGCTGCAACGACGCGCATGACGATGCTCGAGCCCTTCATGCCCAGCTTGTCTATAAAAGGCACGTAGGGCTTGGGCGCCTTCCGCTCGCGCTCGTTGGCCGTGCGCGGACTGACAGCCAGCAGGTCAGGGCCCTTGACGACCTCGGCAAGCTGGCGGGCGCCGTCTTTCGCGTCACCCAAGATGGGGGTCAGCTCCCCCGAGAACGACTTGATGTCAGGATATCTGCCATCCATGTCAGGGCTGAGCGCATCGAACATCACGTTATCGACGGCCTCGTCGATGTTTTCCCAGCACAGCGAGGGAATCACCAGCTCGGCACCTTCGATGGCCGCCTCGGCGTCGCGCAGCGTGCGCGCCTTGAACGGGTTTTTGCCTGACAGCATCTCGTAGGTCAGGCTTGCCAGCGCCCATTCGTCCGTCCGCACGTCGAGGCGCTGCTGCCGCATCTGTTCGAGCGGCATGTAGCCGATGGTGCCGCCGCCCGTCACGCCCTGGCCGCTGGCATCCATCAGCGTCGACAGGCCGAAGTCGGTCACCTTGATGACGCCCTCGCGATTGATGATAACGTTCTCGGGCTTGACGTCGAGGTGCAGCACGCCCGCCTTGTGGGCCACCTCGAGCGCGTGAGACACCGAGGCGAACACGGCCGCTATCATGTCGAGCGTGATGTCGTTGTCGATCTCGCGCATGATGCGGGCAAGCGTCTTGCCCTCGACATACTCCATGATGACGTAGCAGGTGTCGCCCTCGACGACGCAGTCGTAGACCGTGACGATGCTGGCATCGTTGAGGTGCGCAGCCGTACGGGCCTCCTCCAGGCCCGGGATGTGGTCAAGCAGGGCAAGATCGATCTTGCCGCTGTCGGTCAGCGCGTCTTGGTAGCCGCCGGGCGCCTGGGCCGACGTGGCGAGCCGCGTGCCCGCCGCTGACGCGGCCTGCGCAGCCGCCGAAGCAGCCACGCCGCCCTGGGCGGCGCCACCCATGACGCCCCCCGTGCGTGCAGACGCCTCGAGCTCGGCCGTAGGGTGATCTTGGCTCGGCTGCACCTCCACCACCACCGCATCGTCCACCGCAGCAATCGCCGCTTCGCCGACGCCCGCTATCTTGCCAGGAATGCCACCCGCGAACTCGGACAGCCCGATGGTGAACGACTCGCCCTTTCCGGGCACGCGCCGCGTGTTGCCAGCGCCCGCAAGCGCCGACCCTTTGCTCCTGAAGTTGGAATATCCGTCGAAGTCGCTCAGGTCCATCGAGACGCCGTCGGATATGCCGCCCACGATGGGGTTGACGCCGCCATAGCCCACAACGGCGCTGCCAGCTCGCGTGCGCCCATAGGCGCGCTCTTGGCGCTGGCGCTCCTTCTGCTTGCGCAAAAACTCATGGCGGCTCGCGCGCTTCTCGTCATGCCGCTCGCGCGACGAGAGGAAGCTCGGCTCGTTGATCTTGGCCGTCAGCGGCACAAAGCCGCCTTCCAGCACGTCTCCGCTGACCAGGCCGCCGCCGTGGCTCGGCCGCGCCGATGCGCGTGCGCCCCCCAGTTCGCTAAGCGGCATGCTGGCGTTGATGACCTGAGCGTCATGAATCGTGATGTTGGCCCGCGCACGCGAGCGCTCGAGGTCAGAGGGGGATATCTTGATGCATTTGATGGCGACGTCGCGCTTGAGGCGCGTGTCGTAGGCATGCTGCACCGTCGCGTACCCTCCCGAGCCGGCACGCCCCATAATGCGATATCTGTCTAGGATGAGTGTCGTTAAGGTCAGCCCCTCATGGTGTGTTTAAGGTAGTTTAGGCCGTGGGCAATAGTAGCGGGAAACCGGAAATCTTTCAATCGCGCGCAGGCATGCGCCTGCCCGCTAGAACTCCAGCGTCTCCAGACGGTCGAACACGACCGCAATGCGCGTCAGGAACGCACGCGGGTCGAAGATCTCGTCCAGCCGCTGCTGGCTGAGAGCGCCCTCGGCCATGAGGCGCTCGACATCGGGGTCGCGCTCGATGCGCTCCTTGAACGTGGGGCCATCGACTGCATTTTGGATGTCCTCCCACACCTGCATGGCGTTGCGCTGCACCACCACGTAGGCATCCTCGCGCGTCATGCCGGCCTCCACCAGGCTCAGCAGCACCTTCGACGAGAAGATGAGCCCGCGCGTGCGCCACAGGTTGTGCTCCATCTTTGCCGGGTAGACATTGAGTCCGTCAAGCATCCACTGCATCTTGCCGAACATATAGTCAAGCGCGATGAAGCTGTCGGCGAGCGCCACGCGCTCGGCGCTCGAGTGCGAGATGTCGCGCTCGTACCACAGCGCCACGTCGTCGAAGGCCACCTGCGCGTTCGCCTTTACGAGGCGCGCCATGCCGCAGACGCGCTCGGCCGTGATGGGGTTGCGCTTGTGAGGCATGGCAGACGAGCCCTTCTGTCCGCGCGTGAACGGCTCCTCGGCCTCGATTACGTCGGACTGCTGCAAGAGGCGCACCTGCATGGCGATGGACTCGAGCGTCGATGCCGTCACGGCCAGGGCTGCGGCCACCTGCGCATGGCGGTCGCGCGCCAGCACCTGTGTAGACAGCGGATCGGGGGTGAGCCCCAGCTTGTCGCAGACATATTGCTCCACGAACGGGTCGATGGAAGAGTAGGTGCCCACCGCACCCGAGATGGCGCCCACGGCTGCCACCTCGCGCGCCTGCATCATGCGCGTCTCGCAGCGCTTGAGCGCCCACGCCCAGCTGCCGAACTTCATGCCGAACGTCATCGGCTCGGCATGGATACCGTGCGTGCGCCCCACGCACAGCGCATCGCGCAGCTCGAAGGCGCGACGCTTGCACGTCTCGCCCAGCGCGCGAATGTCGCCGATAATGATGTCGATGGACTGCACGATCTGATACGAAAGCGCCGTGTCGCCCAAGTCGGACGACGTCATGCCGAAGTGCACCCAGCGAGACGGCTTTTCCTCCCCCGTCCATGCGGCGTCGATGTTCTCGGCCATGTTCGTCGTGAAGGCGATGACGTCATGGTTGGTCGTCTTTTCGATCTCGGCGATGCGCTCGGCGTCCGCCGCGGCGTGCGCCCGTATCCAAGCCGCCTCGTCAACGGTGATGCCGCACTGCCCCAGCTCGGCCTGGGCCTCGCAGGCCAAGACCTCGATTTCGCGCCAGATGTCGAACTTGTTCTGGAACTCCCAAATGCCGCCCATCTCGGGACGAGTATAGCGATCGATCATGATGCAAGCCTCCTTGCGTGCACGTGCCCCTGTGGGCTTCTACAGACTTCTGAATACCGCGCGGACCTCGTCCAGCACGTCATTGTCGACGACGACGATCACCTGGTCGCCGGGGTAGAGAATCATGTCCGGATGCGCCACCTCGGCGTCATCTTCGTAGGCTACGGCCACGATGAGCGAGCCTGGCGGCATCTCTATCTCGCCCACGGTCACGCCCTCCTCGTCGGAGAAGTGGCGCATGTGCCCGATCGTGAACTCGGACAAAACGACGTTGCCGTGCGTCAACGACGACACGACCGACACCGAGCCCATGAGCGCTTCCTCCTCGATGAGGTTGGCGATCAGCGTCGTGGAAGACACGCACTCGATGCCGACCTCGCGAAAGATGCGCAGGTTCTTGGGGTTGTTCACGCGCGCGATGGCGCGCGGAACGTCGAACACGCGCTGAGCTATCTCGCAGGCGACGAGGTTGGTGTCATCTTGTCCGGTCGCCGCCACGAACACATCGGCGTCGCGCACGCCTGCGTCCTCCTGGAAGCGCGAGTCGCACCCATCGCCCTTGATGACGAGGTAGTTGCCCTCAAGCGCCATCGACAGCATCTCGGCGCGCTCGCGGCTGTCGTCGATGATGGCCACTTCGTTGTGGCTCGACAAAAACACATTCGCAAGGTACGAGCCCACCTTGCCGCCGCCGACGATTACGATGTACATACGCCCTCTTGCCCGCCTATCGCAACACGTATTTCGAAAGCTGGTCGATGCTGTCGATCTTGACGCACACCAGCACCGTATCACCTTGGTACAGCACCGAATCACGCGAGGGGATGGAGGAATTCGACCCGTCGGCGCGCTCGAACGCGATGACGCGGAGCTCATGCTCGCGCTCCAATTCACCGACGCGGATGCTGTTCTTATACTCGCCATGCTCGAGGTTGAGCGAAAACTCGACGACCTCGCAATCGCCGAAGGTGGTTACATGCGAGCCGTGGCCCGACACCACTTTCGAGAAGATGTCGTCGGCCACCAGCGCGGTGCCGCACACATAATCGATGCCCAGCTGGTTGTAGGCGTTCGCGCGCGACGGGTTGTACAGGCGCGCGATGACATGAGGCACATCGAACAGGCGGTTGGCCACCTCGGCGCACATAAGGTTCGTGTTGTCCGACTGCGTGACTGCGGCCAGCACGTCGCAATCGTGCACACCGGCGCGATCGAGGACGTCCTCGTCGAACCCGACGCCTTGCACGGTGGTGCCATTGAAGTTGCGTCCGAGGTTGGCGAACGAGTCGGCCGATCGGTCGATGCAGCAGACGTTGTCGCCATTGTCCGAGAGCATGTTGGCCAGCTGCGAGCCTACGCGCCCGCAGCCCACGATGATGACGTTACTCAACTTCGGCCTTATCCGCTAGCTGCTCGACCTTGATCAAGCGGATGCGATTGCGCCGCATCTTCTCGATGGTGAACGTAAAGCCATCGACCGCGAGGCTGTCGCCTGGCCGCGGCACCGAATCGAGCGCCCCCAACAGCCAGCCGGCTATCGTCTCGTAGTCGTCAGACGCCTCAACTGGCCAGCCGAGCTCTTGGGCGTCCTCTACGGAAAACCGTCCGTCCGCACGCCAGGTGCCCGGACCCAGAAGCGCGATCATCTCGCCTTGCGTATCGGACTCGTCCGCTATCTCGCCAACGATCTCCTCCACGATGTCTTCGATGGTGATGACGCCTTCGGTGCCGCCGTACTCGTCGACGACGATGGCCATCTGCTGATGGGCGGCCTGCATCTCGCCGAGCAAGGGCAGCGCATCTTTCGTTTCGGGAACGAACATGGCCTCGTACATGAAGCCCTTGACCGGCTCGTCGATCGAGCCATCCATGAGCGGGCCGATGAGGTCTTTGTAGTGGACGATGCCGATGATGTCGTCGATGTCATCGTGGCAGACCGGCAGACGCGAATAGCCGGTACCGCGCATGCGCTCGAGCGCCACGCGCCCAGTCTCGTCGTCATGCACGAGCATGACGTCCACGCGCGGCGTGCATATCTCGTTGGCAGCCATGTCGCCCAGCGCGATGATGTCGTTGATCATGCGCTTCTCGTCGTCAGCAAGCTCCTCGGCGCCATCTACCAGCTCGCGGATGGCCTCCTCCGAGGCTGACTCACGCTTTGCGCCCGTCAGACGCTCGAAGAAGCCCGGCTTCGCCTTGTCCTTCGCCTGTTTGTTGTCTTCCTTGTCCATGCAGTCAGCCTAGATCGGAATCTTGAAGAGCGAGCCCAACGGAGAGGCATTGAAGTACACGATGAGGTCGCGGGCGACCGTCGTGCTGGTGAGCGCACCCACCATAAAGCACACAAACCCGATCATGAACGCCAGCATCAGGATGGAGAAGACCAAGCCAGCGATGCCGAAGATGCGGCCCGCCTCGGCCTTGCCGTCGGTGCCGCCGTTCATGAGGAACTTCTTGGACGTGCGCACCGTGATGATGGCGAACACAAGCCCCACGGGCGGAATAAGCGCAAACACGATGGAAAGGATGCCGAAGATGAGGCATCGCACCGCGCGCCCGCTCGTCGGGTATGTGGGGTCGATAGGCGTAACGACTACGTTCGGGTCGTTGTACGGAGACTCGCCGTAGGAAGCAGCTGCCTGCGGGTATGCCGCTGCGGCATCCTGCTGAGGCGCGGGCGCTGACATGTCCGGCTGGCCTTGCGGCTGCTGGGCGTAGGGCTGCTGCGCCTGCTGAGCCTGATATGGCTGCTGCGCCTGAGCAGCACCATCTTGCCCGTACTGCCAGGCCGAGAAGTCGGTCTGGGTGGCACCGCTGACCGGCTGCGTAGGCTGCGCCGCCTCCGGCTGGCCGTAATAGCCCGGCTGCCCTTGGCCCGGCTGCCCGTAGACGTCACCCTGATAGGGAGCCGCCTGGTGCATCGGGTCGGCATAGCCTGCAGCGTTCGCATCGTAGGCGCCATACTGGCCGCCCGCGTTCGCCGCACCATAATAGGGGGCGTCAGCGCCGGGCATCTGCCCGTAGCCCTGCTGCGCATAGGGGTCTTGACCCGGCATGCCGCCAGCGTTCGCGAAGCCGTCGGCATACCCTCCGTCTGCGCCAGGAACCGCGCCATAGCCCTGCGGGTCGTAGGGCTGTGCCCCGTAGGCGCCTCCCCATGCGCCCTGCATGTCGGGCGCGGCGCCAGCGCCGTATGGCATCTCCCCATACTCCGGCGGCATCGCTCCCGGGTAGGCGCCATAAGCGCCCGGCGCGGCGCCCGGATTCATCGTTGGATCCAGATAAGGGTTCTGGTTCTCAGGCATCTCGGTTCCTATTCAGCTCTATCGCAGCCCGGCCGCGACAATCATGGCAATAGTGGGCATAATTCTACTCTATTCTGACTCAAGCGCCACACGACCACGGAATGTTCGATAAATCAGCACGTGATAGACCAGCACGAGCGGCAACCCGATGCACAGAATCACCGTCATGCAGAACAGAGACAGCTCGCTCGCGCCCGCATTCATGAGGTCGATGGGCCCGCCCACGCCGTCAGCCGTTGCGAACACGAGCACGGGAAACATGCTGAACGCCACCAGGAACACGAGCGCACCGGCGCTGGCGCTCTGCATGACGAACGCCACCAGGTCGCTTTTGGCACCGATGGCGCCATCGGTGACGGTGCCAGTCGCCTCGCCGTGGCCCACGCGCACGCGCCCCACGAAGATGGAGGCCAAAAGGCACGCCAGGAACAGAGCCGCGAACAGGTAGCGCACGATCATGAGGTCGGGCGCAAAGCCGTCCGCGCGGCCCGACATCATCGCGAACAGATAGACCGAGGCGATGACGAACAGGACGAGCGCAACCAGCTGCAGCGGACGACGCAGCTTGGCGGCACGCATCTGCAGCTCGGAGCCCACAGGGGCCTTGAGCGCGAGCCAGCATGCGCCCGCTGCCATGAACATCGCCAGGCCCAGCAGCCCGGTCAGCAGCGTGAACGGAGAGATGAGGCCCAGGAGCGGAACGCCGATGTAGTTACCGGCCGCATCCATGGGAATGCCAGCAACGACGTTGCCCAGCGCGACGCCGAACAGGAGCGCCGGCAGCGCCGAGCCCAAGAAGAAGCAGACGTCCCATACCTTGCGCCACTTCTTGTCGCCTGCATGAAACTCAAAGCTGACGGCACGCACGATAAGCCCGAACAGCACCAGCATGATAGCCAGATAGAAGCCGGAGAACGTGGTGGCATAGGCATCGGGGAACGCCGCGAAGAGGGCGCCTCCCGCCGTGAGCAGCCACACCTCGTTGCCGTCCCACACCGGGCCGATGGCCCGACGGGCGATCTGCTTGTCGCGCTCGTCTTTGCAGAGGAACGGAAACAGCGTGCCAACGCCCAGATCGAAGCCATCCAGAATGAAGTAGCCGGCGATCAGGAGGAATATCAGGAAATACCACAGGATTGCGAGTGCGCTCATTTCGCATCGCCTCCCTTCATGGTCTCGTCAAGGGTGGGGACCACGCCCTCATGCAGGTCAGGCGTGTCCTCGTTGGACACGCGCACGTACTCTTCCAGCTCGGCATCGGTCAGGCCGGCCGCACCAGCGGCGGCGTCCGTCGCCGCTTCGCTCACCGCCACGCCCTCGACGCCATCGCCGTCGGCAGCCAGGATCCTGAAGCTGATGGACGTCGTCTCACCAACAGCAGCGTCAGCTGCCGGCTGGTCATACACCGGGCCCTCCTTGATGAAGCGGCCCACCACGCGCACCCAGCCGACGAACAGCATCGCGTACACCAAGAAGAACAGCGCCAACGTGATGACGAGCTCGAACGCCTGCACCGACGCGCTCGTGCCCTCGGCCGTCAGCAGCGACAGCCCCTCTGGGCCAGACATGGACGGATAGACCACATAGGGCTGGCGTCCCACCTCGGCAGTGAGCCAGCCAGACTGGATGGCCAGAAACGGAAACACCGGGGAGATGACGAGCAGCCACTGCAGCCAGCCCATGTTCTCTACGTTGTGCTTTGCGTTCTTGCGCATGAAGACGAGGGCGAGCACCAGGCTCAGCACGATGAGCCCGAACATCGCCACCATCAGGTGATAGGTCTGGAACACGAAGTTGGTGGGCATCTCCTCAACGACGATCTCGCCATACTTGTCAGTCTGGGCAAGCTCGTTCAGGCCGGGATACTCGGTGTCCCATGTGCCCGTCGCGAGGAAGCTGGTGCCGCCCGGGATCTCGAGCGCCGAGAGCTCTTGGGCCTTCTCGTCCACGACGCCAACGATGGCCAGGCCGGGCACCTCGGTCTCGTACAGGCCCTCCATCATCGCCATCTTGGTGGGCTGCTCCTCCCACACCTCGACGGCCGACGAGTGCGCCGAGACCAGCAGCAGCGCCGTGGACACGAGCCCCACGATGACGCCGACGGCCATCATCTTGCGCGCAGCCACGAGGCGGCCCTGCGCGTCAGGCACTGCGTCTGCGGCCTTCTTGTTCTTGTGCATATACCACGCAGCCACCGCGATAGTGACGAACGCGCCCATCACGAGCACCGCGAGGATCGTGTGCGTGTAGCGCGGCAGCGTCGAGGGATTGAACGCCGCGGCGAAGAAGTCCGTGATGACGGCCTCCGACCCATCAGCGGACAGCATGCCGCCTGCCGGCGTCTGCATCCACGAGTTCGCGATGAGGATCCATAGCGCCGAAAGGGCCGAGCCCGCAAACGTCAGCCACGCTGATGCCACATACAGCCCCGGCTTGATCTTTTTGCGGCCAAAGATGAGAAAGCCCAAGAAGATGGATTCGAGGAAGAACGCGAACAGCGCCTCGGCGGCCAAAGGAGCACCGAAGATGTCGCCGACGAACCGAGAATAGGCCGCCCAGTTCGTACCGAACGAGAACTCCATCGTGATGCCCGTGGCAACACCGATCGCGAACGTGGCCGTGAATATCTTCACCCACATCCGAGCCAGCGCATCGTCATCTGCACGCTTCGTCTTGAACGCTCGCGTCACGAAGATGGCCATGATGAGGCCGATTCCTATCGTGACGGGAACGAAGATGAAGTGGTAGCTGGCCGTGAACGCAAACTGGATGCGCGACAGCAGCACCTGATCCATGATAATCCCTTCTCTCTTTGTCCCTTATCGCAACGCTTATTGCGCCCCTATGGCGCGTCAGGCCCCCATGACGAGCTTGATGGCCTGAATGTTCATCTTGGCATAGTCTGGCTTGACGCACGCCTCGACCGCATGGCATAGTTCCTCAGCCGTTACGCTCAGGCACCCTGCCTTCGTCGCCGCGGCCAGCATGACCGCGTTGAGCACCTTGCGGTTCTCGCCCAGCATGTCAGTCACCGCCAGGTCGTTCACCTGAATCAGCTTTACCTGGTCGACGTGGCCGAGCGCATGCGAGATGTTGCGCACGCGGCGGTTGTACAAGGCCAGCTGGATGCCCTTGATGATCTCCTCGACGTCGTAGGACTTGACATCGTACGCAGCCGTCACCGGCACCACCGGCGTCGTTGCCGTGATGATGGCCCCGTCCGAGGCGAGCAAGGGCAGCGCACGAGCCGCCTCTCCCGGCTCGAACGAGATGATGAGGTCAGCCATGCCGCGCGGAACGATGGGCGTGAAAATCTCCTCGCCCTCGTCGGCGATGCGCACATGCATCGACACGCTCTCTCCGCGCTTGGTGACATCAGGAGCCTCGGAGGTGCGCACGCTGTATCCACGCGAGGCGGCAGCAACCGCCAGCACCTTGGCGCCCAGGATGATGCCCTGGCCTCCCACCCCGACCAAAACGATGTTCATCATGAGGCGTCACCTCTGTCATGACCGTCGCTGGCAGCGTTGGCGCCGGTGGCGTTGGCGTTGGCGTTGGCGCTGGCGACGCCAAAGGCCAGGTCGTCATCGGCGCCAAGGTCGATCTTGACCTGGCCGCCGAAAAGCGACTCGAGCGATATCTCGGAGGAGGCAACTTGTGGCTCAGGGCTGCGCGCAGGCGCCGACGCGGCCGTTGTTGTGGCTGTCGGCGCAGCTGATGCGGCCGGTGCCGTTGCGGGGCTCCCTTGGCGTGCAGGAGCCACGGTGCTTGAGCGCGAGAGGTCGGCAGCGCCGCCTTCGTCGGACGTGGCGCTGCCATGCGCGGCACCCGGACGGTCGGCGTCGGCAAAGTCGTCGCCGTCGGGATAGCCGGGGTAGTCAGAATAGCTGCCCGCAAAGGCAGCGTCGCCCGAGGCGCCAGAGGCATCATGGGCAGCAGCTCCGCAGTCTTGGTATTCCGCATCTTCGCCATCCCCTGCGGGCGCGTCGAATGCGTCATCGGCATAGTCCCGCTGGTCGCGCTCGGCCCAGGCTGCATCCGTGGCATCATCGTCTGCCGCGTCCTGGGCAGCCGCAAACGCAACGTCGCGCTCATCGGCGAGATCAGCGGCGTCGTCGTGGGCACCGCCGCTCGCTGCGGCGGCGTCAACGATGGAGTCGAGGGCGATAGCCGTCGCCATGCGGTCTGCGGCGCGCACCGAGGGCCGCGCGTCGGCTTGCGCCTTTGCCTGCGCGAGCGCCGTCTCAATGACGCCGCGCTTGCGCACGACGATGGCCTGGAACGGGCACACCTCCGCGCACAGCCCACAGCCGGTGCACTGGCCCGTATCGATGAACGCCTGTCCGCGGCGACTGCTCTTCGCGCCACGCGCGTCCACGTCAAGGCTGATGGCTGGGCAGCCCGTCTCCATCATGCACTTCTTGCACCCGGTGCACTTGTTGACGTTGACGATGGCCGCCTTGTCGTTGCGGCGCAGGCAGACGCACGGGCTGGTCATGACCACGGCCGAGGGGCCGTCGAACTCGAGCGCGCGCATGCACACCTCTTCGGCGTCCGACAGATACAGCGGATCAACCCGATAGACCGCCTCGACGCCCAGCGCGCGCAGCACCTTTTCCGCGTCGATGGACGGAGCCTCGTGTCCGCCCAGCGTCGAGCCCGAGCCGGCGTTCGGCTGCAAGCCGCACGCTGCGGTCGTCATGTTGTCCAGCACGATCATCGTGACGTCGCGCTTGTTCCAGACGGCGTTCGCGATGGCCGTCATGCCGTTGGCGAAAAACGAGTCGTCGCCCACGAACGCGACGCACTTGCGCTTGGGGTTGGCCAGGGAGAAGCCCTGCGCCATCGCCAGGCCTGCCCCCATGCACAGGCTGGTGTCTATCGCCTCGAGCGGTTGGAACACCCCCAGCGTCGAGCAGCCGACATCCCCGCAGAAGATCACGTTGTTGCGCGCAATGCCCAAGCGCGACACGGCGTTTTTGGCCGCCACCAGGCTCGCGCGGTGCGGACATCCCGCACACAGCACGGCAGGCCGCGCCGGCAACTCCCCTTTGTATTCGTACAAGGCGTCCGAGCCCAGCGCCTGCTCGACCAGCTCGGCCAGCTTCGTATGCTTCTGAAGCGCCGCGAGGCGCTGCTTGACCTTGCTTTCGCCCGTCACCGCAGGCGTCGTAGATGCAGAGGCCGCCTCAGGAGATGCGCCGTCGTCGCCCATGCCGTCATCGATGTCGCCGAAGTCGTTGTCGAAGTCGCCATAGGTGCCGCTGATGGAGCTGTAGGCGCCAAAGGTCGTTGACGTGCTGTCGGCAGCTGCGCCTGCGGCACCTGCCGTAGCGCCCGTCAGGGCCGATGCGCCCGACGCGCTCGCTGCCGCGCCAATGGGGCCGGAGCTGTCAGGGCTTGCGCCGGATGCGCTCGCACCCACCTTGCCCGCATCATGGGGCTGCTTCGCGCTGTCATCAAAGAAACGCGCGATGGCCCTCGCCGCAGCCTCCAGGGAGATCGCGCCGTCCTGCGGCACCTCACCCGACAGCTTCCCATGGATGCTCGGGCCCAAAAAGCTCGTGCCAGACGCCTTGACCAGCTCGTTTTCCATAAAGGGCTCAAGGTCCTCGAGCACCAGCACGTCAGAGAGGCCCTTATAAAAGCGCAGGATGGCCCGGCGCGGGAACGGATACGGCGTGCCCAGCTGAATCATCTTGTATTCGGGCAGCTCGACCCCGGCACGCTGCGCCAGCGACTTGACGAACGCAATTGCCTCAAGCGCGACCGCCGTGGCCTCGCCCCCGCAGGCGATGCCGACCTTCGCGCGCGAGCTGCCGTCAAGCCCCAGCCCCAGATCGCCGTCAGCGACGTCAACGCTGTCGCCCACGGCACCAGAGCCTATCTTCTTTCCGTTCAAGCTGATTGGGTTGAACTGCGAGCAGCCTGAATCGAAGGAAAACGTGTGGGCGATCTTGCGGACGCGGGCCTCTATCTCTTGGTGAGCCTCGCCCACCTCGCGAACGCGCTCGTCGTCTGTCGGCGTGGCCAGCACGTTGGCGTTGCCGGCGACCTGGGGCGACAGCACCCACCGGTGCGAGTCGTGGACGAAGCCGGCCGAGCCGTCGCCCGCATAGCTGGCAAACCCATCCCCCAGCGCTCCGCGCGGCGACAGCGCCTCGGTGCGGTCCTCCACCTCAAAAAACGTCGACGACTGCCCGATGCGCGTCGTGGAGCGCACGATCACCGGCGTCCCGAACGACTCGGACAGCTCGAACGCCTGCTTCATCATCAAGACGCCCTGCTCGGGCGTGGACGGGTCGAATATCGGCACCTTGGCCAGCTCGGCAAACGGGCGCGTGTCCTGCCAGCGTGGTGCCGTGTTCATGTGAGGGTCATCGGTAACGAACAGCACCAACCCGCCGCGCACGCCCACGCAATTGAGCGCGAACAGCGCGTCTGACGCGACGTTCAGCCCCACCTGTTGGCAGGTGAACAGCGAGCGCAGGCCAGACAGGGAAGCGGCCGCGCACACCTCGAGAGCCACCTTTTCGCTGGTCGACCACTCGACGGAGACGCCGTCGGCGCGGCCTTTGGCCACCTGGCGCGCAACGGTCTCCACCACCTCTGAGGATTCGTTGCTCGGATGGCCCGCGACGACGCCCACGCCGGCCTCGAGGGCCGCGTGAGCAAACGCTTCGTTACCAGTCAGCAGCAGGCGCGACACTAGCCTTGCGCCATCTTCTCTTTGAGCTGGACAACGGCCTTGCGCGCAGCGAGCGCCGCCGGGTCGACCGGCGCGCAGGTGGTGTCGCCGCACGCGACCTCCTGCGAGCCTGCGCCGATGATCTGCGCCGCCAGGATGGCTGCGTTTTTGGCACCATTGATGGCCACGCACGCAACCGGCACGCCGCTGGGCATCTGCACCATGGA
>CAJUFC010000210.1 GCA_910585565.1 uncultured Eggerthellaceae bacterium
GCAGAGGACGTGTCGGTCGGCTTTCGGACGCTGGCGGACATGAGCCGCGTTACGTTCAAGCCGCTGACTGACGAGGAGATCGCCGACTACCTGCGCAAGGGCGAGTCGTTCGACAAGGCGGGCGCCTATGCCATCCAAGGCGAAGGCGCCGCGCTCGTCGACCATTATGAGGGGGCCTACGACACCATCGTGGGGCTGCCGGTCGAGCGCTTGCTGAAGGAGCTGCCCGAGCTGCGGCCATAGGGCCGTCTGTGCTGTCCGGGCCATCGAGGGCGCTAGGGCCGCCCGGGCTCGCCGACGCTAGGGGGCTCGCTGGGAACCATCGGGTTCCCGGGCGTCCGCCGCCCGCCTCGCGAGGCGTTGCCGAACTGTTGCGGCCTGGCAGCAAGCTGAAAGAGCCCCCACGCCCCCAGTCATGCTACACTGGCTGCATGCATGGGCCAACGAGACATGACGACATCGAAAGCATCCTCTATACCGAGGAGCAGATTGCCGCGCGCGTAAACGAGCTAGGCGCGCAGATTGCCGCAGATTACGCTGACGCCATCGAGCGTGGCGAAGAGGTCGTTCTCGTCGGGCTGCTCAAGGGCTCGGTCATGTTCATGGCTGACCTGTCGCGTGCGGTGAAGATTCCCGTGCGGATGGACTACATGGCCGTGTCGTCCTACGGCAACGGCGTGAAGAGCTCCGGCATGGTGCGCGTCTTGAAAGACCTGTCCGACGACATTGCCGGATGCCATGTGCTCATCGTCGAGGACATCATCGATTCGGGCCTGACGCTCAAGTACATCCAAAAGAACCTGCTCTCGCGTGGCCCACGGTCGGTCGAGATCGTATCGCTGTTGCGCAAGGACATCTCCGACCAGGCCGATATCGCCTGCCGCTATCTTGGCTTTGTGTGCCCGGACGAATTTCTCGTGGGGTATGGCCTTGACTATGCCGAGCGCTATCGCAACCTCGCCGAGGTGTGCGTGCTCAAACCTGAGGTGTATGCCTCTTTGTTATAATCGCAAGAAACTCACTACGGTAAGGTTACGTATATGCCTGAAAGCCAGAGCCCGACGCCGCCGGAGCAGAAAGACGGCAAAGAGCTGAAGCAGTCTGACCGCGCTGACGACGGCGCACAAAAGTCCAACCAGCCGAGCCAGCCCGGCCAACCCAACAACCGCAAGCGCAAGGAAGACGAGAGGTCCGTTCGCACGACCGTCATCATGGTCGTGATACTGGCCCTTGTCGCGGTCGTTATCGGCAGCCAGCTGATGACGATGGGCGCACAAGACGCGATCGACGACCTCGATACGAGCGCGTTCGTCGAGGCGGTGGAGCAAGACCGCGTCGAGACCGTGTCCTATGCCGCCAACGACTATCGCGTGAGCGGCGACTACTATCCCGCGATGACGGCCGGCGCCAGCATCTCGGACGGCTTCAAAGAGGCGATTGATGCGCTCAACTCGCGCATCGCACAGATGCGCGGCCCTGAGGGGCAGCGTCTCGCCATGGTCACGACCCAGGCGCTCGAGAAGAGCAACCTCGGCAACGTGCGTCAGTACACCAGCGTATACGTGGGCGCCGACTCGCTGGGGACGCTTTTGGAGGGGCACCCGCAGGTGCAGTACCAGATCACCTTGCCGAACGGCTGGACCTCCATCCTGATCAGCCTCATCCCGTTCGTGCTGATAGCGGCGCTGCTCATCTTCTTCTTCAACCAGATGCAGAAGGCCAACAACTCTCAGCTGAGCTTCGGCAAGAACCGCGCCAAGAAGACGCTGGAAGAGCGCCCCGACGTCAAGTTCTCTGACGTGGCAGGCGTGGACGAGGCCGTGGAAGAGATGCAGGAGGTCAAAGACTTCCTGGCCAACCCCGAGAAGTATCAGTCCATCGGCGCCAAGATTCCGCGTGGCTGCCTGTTGGTGGGCCCTCCGGGCACCGGCAAGACGCTGCTCGCGCGCGCTGTTGCCGGCGAGGCGGGCGTGCCGTTCTTCAGCATCTCGGGCTCCGACTTCGTCGAGATGTTCGTGGGCGTAGGCGCAAGCCGCGTGCGCGACCTATTCAAGGACGCCAAGGAAGCCTCGCCGTCGATCATCTTCATCGACGAGATCGACGCAGTGGGCCGTCAGCGCGGCACGGGCCTCGGCGGCGGTCATGACGAGCGCGAGCAGACGCTCAACCAGCTGCTGGTAGAGATGGATGGCTTCGAGGCCAGCGAGTCGGTCGTGCTCATCGCGGCCACCAACCGCGCCGACGTGCTTGACCCGGCGCTGCTGCGCCCGGGCCGCTTCGACCGCCAAATCGTGGTGGACACGCCGGACGTCAAGGGGCGCGAGAAGATCCTCGCCGTGCATTCGGCGGACAAGCCCATCGCCAGCGACGTCGACCTGGCAGCCATCGCCAAGATCACGCCTGGCTTCACGGGCGCCGATTTGGCGAACCTCATGAACGAGGCGGCGCTTCTGACGGCGCGTCGCTCGAAGAAGATCATCACGATGCGCGAGGTGAACGAGTCGCTGGAGCGCGTGATTGCCGGCCCCGAGCGCAAGGGGCGCGTGCTGAACGAGAAGGTCAAGCACACGATTGCCTATCACGAGAGCGGACATGCGCTGGTGGGGCATCTGCTCGACCACGCCGACCCGGTGCACAAGATATCGATCATTTCGCGCGGACGCGCTTTGGGCTATACGCTGTCGATTCCCGATGACGACAAGCCGCTCAACACCTTGTCCGAGATGAAGGACGACCTGGCGGTATTCATGGGCGGCCGCGTTGCCGAGGAGATATTCTGCGACGACATCACGACGGGCGCGTCGAACGACCTCGAGCGTGCGTCGAAGATGGCGCGCGCCATCGTTACCCAGTACGGCATGTCGCCGCTGGGCACGCAGGTGTTCGGCCAGCCCAACCACGAGGTGTTCCTGGGTCGCGATTATGGCAACACCCAGGACTATTCGGAAGAGACTGCTCGTCAGATCGACGAGGAGGTCGCCAAGATCATGCGCGAGGCGCACGACCGCGCCCACCGCATCCTGGAAGAGCATGCCGAGCAGATGGACCTGATGGCAAGCGTCTTGCTGGAGCGCGAGACGGTGGAGGGCGAGGCGTGCCAGGCGCTGCTGGACAATCGCTGGCAGGAATACCTCAAGAAAGAGGCGCTGATGCCGCCTCCTCAAGCTGCCGACAAGGTGGACGTGAGCGGTGTCGCTGCCGATGCCGCTGCGGGCGTGCCAGGCGCGGTGCCGGCGACGGCGAGCGCCAGCGAGGGCGAGAGCATCGTTGCCACCATTGAGCCGGCCGCGGCGACACCAGCTGCTGCAACAGATTCGGCTTCGCAGGCGACATCAGCTGGCGTCCCTGCGGCTCAGTCGACCGAGGCTGTCCAGCCCGCCCAGCAGGCGCAGGCAAGCGCAGCTGCTCGTCCGGCCACACAGGCCACACAGGCGACGCCGCCAACGCAGGCTCAGCCGACCGGCGCGAGCACCGAGGCAGACCCGCTGGCCGGCCTCGTCATCGGCGGCGTGGCGCTGGCTGACCCCGATTGGCGCGAGGCGCGCGTCGAGCCAGGCGACCAAGACCCGAACGGCCCGTATCGCCCCGCAGCGACGCAGGCCGACGCTGCTGACGAGCCCACGCCGGCACAGGTGGAGGCCGAGATACGGCGCGAGGATCTGGCCGACTCGTCTGCCGACGCGCCCGACCCCTACGATGACCCCTATGGCACGAAGCGGTAGCTGACAGACAAGGCGATTGCGTATGATTTGGCAATGCGGACAATTTAGATTCGACACGATCACGCCCACCATCATGGGCGTGATTAATATTACGCCCGATTCGTTCAGCGACGGCGGCGATTTCGTCGAGCTGGATGCGGCGCTGGCCCAGGCCGAGCGCATGCGCACCGAGGGCGCTGCCATCATCGACGTGGGCGGCGAGTCGACGCGGCCGGGCGCCACGCCGGTCGACCCGGCGGACGAGTGGGAGCGCATCGCTCCGGTCGTGAGCGCGCTGGCCGAGCGCGGCATGTGCGTCTCGGTGGACACGCGCCACGCCGAGGTGGCCGAGCGCGCCATCGCGGCAGGCGCCTCCATCATCAACGACGTGTCGGGCTTTCGCGACCCGGCCATGGTGGACGCCGTTCGCGATGCGAACGTGGGCCTCGTCGTCATGCACATGCAGGGCGAGCCGGCGACGATGCAAGACAGCCCGCACTACGATGACGTGGTGGGCGAGGTGTGCGCGTGGCTGCGCGATGCGGCATCAGCGCTCGAGGAGGCCGGCGTCGCGCACAATCGCATCTGCGTCGACCCGGGCCCGGGATTCGGCAAGACGTACCAGCAGACCGTCGAGCTCATGCGCAACATCCACGAGGTGCGGCATTTGGGGTATCCCGTCATGGTGGCCGCGTCGCGCAAGAGCTATGTCGGGCGCGCGTATCGCATCGAGAGCACAGACCCGAAGGACCGCGACGAGGCGTCGGCGCAGGAGGCGCTGCTTGCGTGCGAGTTGGGCGCGAGCGTCGTGCGGACGCACAACGTGGCTGTCACCGTCGAGACGCTGGCGTCGCTGCGACCGTATGTGCTGCTGGGCCTGGGGTCCAACATCGCGCTGGTCGCAAGCGACGGCGAAGAGCGCGAAGGCAAGATCGCCCAGATCAACCTGGCGGTGGGCGCACTGTGCCAGCTGCCTGACACGCAGCTCATCGACATGGCGTCGTTCTGGGAAAGCGAGCCGGCATATCGCGAGGACCAAGAGACCTTCGTAAACACCGTCGTCTTGCTGCGCACGGGCATTCCGCCGCGCGAGCTTTTGGACTACCTGCATGCGATCGAGGCATCGCTCGGGCGCCGGCGCGAGCCGGGCGGCGAGAACGGCCCGCGCACGATAGACATAGACATACTGGACTATCAGCTCTACACCGCCTTGTCAGACGAGCTGACGCTGCCGCACCCGGGGGTGACCGAGCGCGACTTCGTCATCAAGCCGCTGACCGAGATACTGCCGCATCATGTGTTGGCTGATGGCTCTCGCGTCGATGCGCTGCCTGAGGACAAGCGCGTCGGTCGCGCATGGAAGCGCTAGGCTGCCATCATATGGGCGCGGGGCATCCGTTTGACGTGCGGTCGTATGACGAAGTGACCTCGACCAACGACCTCGTGAAGCAGGCTATCGCCGAGGGCGCCCCGGAGGGCGTCGTCGTTGTCGCGCGAGTGCAGTCGAAGGGCTACGGGCGGCGCGGCAAGGCATGGTCGAGCGGCCGCGGCGGCCTATATATGTCGGTGCTGCTGCGCCCCCAGCGCGCCAGCGAGGAGCTGGGAACGCTGAGCCTGGTGGCGGGGATTGCGGTGCAACGGGCCGTGGCTTCGTTTCTGCCTGCCGACGAGGGTGACATCGTCAAGATCAAATGGCCCAACGACGTGGTTGTCATGCGCGCCGGCGACGATCGCAGCCAGTTCCAAAAGATATGCGGCATCTCGCTTGAGCAGAAGGAAGGGGCCCTCTGCATTGGCATCGGCGTGAACGTGCGGCGCGAGGAGGGCGCGAGCGACGCGGCGCCGCAGGCACCGCTGGCGGAAGGCGGTGGCGTGTCCAGTGCGAGCAGCGCAGACTTGGTGGGTGGCCGCTCCAAGAACAGGCCGGTGTACCTAGAGGATTTGGCGGTTGGCGACACGCCGAGCCTTGACGTGGTGCGCGATGCGGTGCTGGTCGCCCTTGCGGACGCCTATGGGCTGTGGTGTCGTGAGGGGTTCGGGGCGCTGCGCGAGGAGTTCATGCATCATTTCGCCTTGGAGGGGTTCAAGGTGCGCATCGACGACACCGGCGACGACCATCCGGTCCATTGCGAGGTGCGCGACATCGACGAACGCGGGCATCTCGTCGTTCTGCCCGAAAAAATGAACAGTGTTCGCAAAATCGCGGCAGGAACGATTACAATTGACGCATGATCGTATTCGATCTTGTATGGTTCGTGTTGAATGTCGTATCTCCTTCCACCCAGAGCAGCCGGAATCGCGGAATAGGCAAGAGGCTGAAAGCAACGCCTGAGGGGTCTTGGAGGAGGCAAAGCAGAAACAAGAACAACAAAAGAGCGATAGGGTCGGAGTGACCCATGCGAAAGGGGCTGATGCCGAAATGGATGCTACCACGAAAGTCACCAAGAAAGACGGCGCTTCGCGTGCCACCAGCCGTGCCCGGTCCGTTGCGTTCGTTGGGCTGTCAGTTGCCCTGGTCGCCATCAGTGCATGGGTCGTCGTGCCCATCGGCCCGGTTCCCTTTACGATGCAGATGTTCGCCATCACGCTGGTCGTGTGCATCTTGCCGCCCTCACAGGCCATTGCCGTGATATTCGCCTATGTTGCGTTGGGTGCCATCGGCGTGCCGGTGTTTTCGGGCATGCGCGGCGGCATCGGCGTCCTCATGGGGCCGACGGGCGGCTTTTTGCTGGGCTATCTGGCGGCTGTGCCCCTGGCGGCCGGCCTCCTGTGGCTCGTTCGCAAGAAGATATCTGACAAGCCGGCCGTCTTTGCCTGCCAGGTGGCTGCGGGCCTGCTCTTCACGGTCGTCGCGTATGTGACGGGATGCGTGCAGTATACGTTCGTCGCGGGCGTGTCGATGGAGGCGGCGTTTCTGACGTCGGTCGCGCCGTTCGTCATTCCCGATATCGTGAAGGTGGTCTTGGCTGCGCTGTGTGCACAGCCGGTGAACCGCGCGCTCGGGCGCTCGTAGCGCTGCGCTACGCCGGGTCTGCGGCAATCGGCGTGCGTGCGTTTGCGTCGCCGCGCTTCGTCTCGAATGATAGGGAGGCTCGCCTGCAAGCGAGCCTCCTTTTTATGAGCGCTCGTCTCGAGAGACGTAGCTCCCCGGCTCGATGTCCATGTTCTTGTAGGCAGGCCGTATGATGCGTTTGCTGCTGGCAATCTCCTCGAAGCGATGCGCCGACCAGCCGGCCATGCGCGCGCAGGCGAACAGCGGCGTGAACAGGTCTTCGGGGATGCCCATCATCGAGTAGACGAATCCGGAATACATGTCGACGTTGGCGCAGAGCGGCTTGATGGCGGCCGGGCGTCCTGTCTCGCCAGCCGCTGCGGCCGTGCCGTCGGCGCTGCCAGCCTTCTTGCTGCGCGCTTCGGCGAACACCTCGGGTGAGATGCGCTCGATTGCCTCGAGCATGCGAAGCTCGCGCTCGAACTCGCTGCCTTCGGCCAGCTCGCGCGCGAACTGCTTGAGGATGACCGCACGCGGGTCCGAGAGCGTGTAGACGGCATGACCCATGCCATATATCAGCCCGGTCTGGTCATAGGCCTCGCGGGCGACGACGCGTCGCAGGTAGTCAGCGATCGCGCCCTCGTCGTCCCAGCGCCCCTCGGGTATCGAGGCCTTCATGTCGGCGTGCATGGCGCGCACCTTGTGGTTGGCGCCGCCGTGGCGATATCCCTTGAGCGAGCCGATGGCTGCCGCATAGGTCGAATACGGGTCGGTGTCTGATGACGACAGCACGCGGGTCGTGAAGGTGGAGTTGTTGCCGCCGCCATGCTCGGCGTGCAGGCATAGCATCACATCAAGCATGCGCGCCTCTTCTGGCGTGAACTGGCGATCGGGACGCAGCATCGACAGGATCGTCTCTGATGTCGACTGGCCTGGGATGAACCGGTGCATGATCATCGACTCGTGGAAGAAGCTCGCGCGCTTGCTGTAATACGACAGCACCATGATGCGCGGCAGCCGGCTGATGAGCGAGAGCGCCGTGTGTATCTCGTGCGCGGGCGTGCGCTCTTCGGCGTGCTCGTCGTAGGCATACAGCTGCAGGACCGAGCGGGAGAGCATGTTCATGAGGTGCGGCGCCGGGCCGCGCATGACCATCGATGCCGTGAAGCCGTCGGGCAGCTCGCGCTGCGAATCGATGACCTCGACGAACCGAGTCAGCTCGTCTGGCGTGGGCAGCTTGCCCATCAGCAGCAGGTATGCCACCTCTTCGAAGTTGAAGCGATAGTCAGGCGACGAGGGGCCGATGAGGTCGGCCAGCTCGTATCCGCGGAACTTGAGGGAGCCCTCGACCGGGATTTTCTTGCCGTCTTGCAGCTCGTACCCGTGAACGTTGGAGATGCGCGTCACGCCCGCCAGGACGCCGGTGCCGTCAGCATTGCGCAGGCCGCGCTTCACGTCAGCGGCGGCGTACATCTCGGCAGGGATGGAGTTCGCCTCATGGAAGCACTCATAGAGGGCCACCTTGCGGGCCTCCTCTTCGTCGATGCGCACCGTTTCGGCGCTGCCGACGACCACCTTGCCATCGTCCATCCGTATGAGCTTGTCGTCTATCTCTGTGGCCATCGTCTTCTCCATGTTTGAAGTCGGGAAATGCGGATGCTATACTGTTAGGCAAGGCGGTCGCCTGTGGAGAGGCGGCTACCCCAGTTACTGTTTTTGAACGTGGATAGCCGCTCATTCCAAATTAGGTGGGGCGGCTATTCTCGTTTATGCATCACTTCGATGACCAGAGCCATAGCCGCTATTACAACCAAACAGAACCGAAACAAGTCTGAGTATGTAACCATAACGCTACCTCCTCGCGATGAAGGGGTAGCTCCCGCCTTGTCGTGTATCCATAATACCGTAAAGCGGGTTGCGTCGGCGGCGGGGCGCGTCAATCGGCGTTGCCTGATGGCGCGCTGTCGGGGGCGTGGCCTAGGCGGTGCTCGCGGCCGCCGGAATTGTCGCCGTTGCCGAGGCTGCCTGGGTTGTCACGGTTGTCGAGGCTCGCGCGACCGCCGAGGCCCTTGCGGCCGTCAGGGCCGCCCAGAAGGCCTGACGATATGGCGCAGGTCGGGCATGTTGGCTTGCAGCGCCCGCAGCGGATGCATTCGGGGCTGGCAGGCGTTTCGGTGATGTAGACATCCATGGGGCACACGCTCTTGCAGGTGCCGCAGTGGATGCAGGCATGCTGGTCGACGCGCATCTGGTAGGCGCTGAACTTGTTGAAGACCGAATACAGAGCGCCCAACGGGCAGAGGTAGCGACAGAACGGGCGCGGGGCGAACACGCTCAGCGCGAGGATGGCGACCAACACGAGCATCTTCCAGTCGAACAGCCACCCGATGACGGCACGCAGCTCGGGGTTGGTGGCCAAAAGCGGAATGCCGGCCTGCAGGGTGCCGGCGGGGCAGAGGTA
>CAJUFC010000211.1 GCA_910585565.1 uncultured Eggerthellaceae bacterium
CTACGCCCGCCGCGACAGCAGCCTTGCGCAGAATGGAGCAGATGCGCGCGTGGGCATACTGCACGTAATACACCGGATTGGAGTTGTCGTTCTTCTTGGCTTCCTCGATGTCGAAGTCGATGGGCTGGTCAGACGAGCGCGACAGCATGATGAAGCGCGTCGCGTCGACGCCCACCTCGTCGATGAGCTCCTCGAACGTGACCATCTCGCCGGTGCGCTTGGACATGCGCACGGGCTCGCCGTCGCGCAGGAGGTTGACCAGCTGCCCGAGCACCACTTCCAGCTTGCCCGGATATCCCCACGCCTCTAGCATGGCCTCGCAACGCTTGATGTAGCCGTGATGGTCGGCTCCCCACAAATCGATCAGGTGATCGAACCCGCGCATAATCTTGTCATAGTGATAGGCAACATCGCTCGTGAAGTAGGTGAACTCGCCGTTCTCCTTGATGAGCACGCGGTCCTTCTCGTCCCCGAAGGCGGTTGAGCGGAACCATGTGGCGCCATCCTTCTCGAAGACGTAGCCCTTGTCGCGCATGGCCGCCAGCGCGCGGTCGACCGCGCTGGCATCCTCGTCGGCGACGTCGTACAGCGTGCGCTCGCTGAACCAGCGGTCGAACGTCGTGCCGTACCGCTCGAGCAGCGTACGCTGGTCGTTGAGCATCTGCACGTAAGCTATCTCGCGGAACGCCTCCATGCGCTCATCGTCGGACATGCTTTCGTACTTGTTGCCGTCGCGATCGATGATCTGTTGCGCGATGTCGGTGACGTAGGCGCCGCCGTAGCACTGCTCGGGCATCTCGGCATCGTGGCCCAGCAGCTGCATATAGCGCACTGCGACCGAGTTGCCGAAGACGTTCATCTGGTTGCCGTGGTCGTTGACGTAGAACTCCTCGTAGACGTCATAGCCCGCATGCCGCATGACGCGCGCGATGGCGTCCCCGAGCGTGGCCCAACGGCCATGCCCCACATGAAGGGGGCCCGTAGGGTTGGCAGACACGTATTCGAGGTTGATGGAGCGCTGCCCCTCGGAAATCTCACCCTTGCCGTAGTCGTCGCCTTCCGCGCGCACGACGCGCACGACCTCCTGCAGCACCGAGTCGGTGAGGCGCACGTTGATGAAGCCCGGGCCGGCGATGTCCACCTCGGCGATCATGTCGTTGCCAGGCAGATGGTCGACCACGATCCGGGCGATCTCGCGCGGGGGCATGCCGGCGAGCTTCGCCGAGCGCATCGCCACCGTCGACGCCCAGTCGCCGTTGGCCTCGTCGCGCGGACGCTCGAGCGCCGCAGCAGGCGTCTCGTCAAGCGGCAGCGACCCATCGCTCACCGCAGCCGCAACGGCCTCGTCGAACAGCTTTTCCAAAGACTCGCGAATATCCATGGGTGTCAGCGCCTTTCCCGCGTCTTTCTCGTACACAAAACACGTTCGCCGATTCTATCACGGTTGCGCGCCACCCCTTCGCTGAGGCGCATCTTCAACGCCTCTCCATCACAAACAGGCAGGCGCACCCAAGGGGAAACACCCCTTAGGACGTGCGACGCACGATGAACGCTCCATCACAAACAGGCAGGCGCACCCAAGGGGAGGGGTGCGCCTGCCTGCGAGAGAAGCGCGCAGCCAGCAGAGGCCAGCCTGCGCTAGCCGCTGAAGGGGATGGCCACCATGGCTATGGTCAGGATGACCATCGAGACCACTGCCAAGATGACGAACAGCTTCAAGAAGAACTTGAGCCAGGTGCTGTATTCGAGCTTGGCGAGCGCCAGGCCGCCAACGAGTGCGCCAGATGTCGGCGTGATGAGGTTGATGACGCCAGATGCCGCCACGAACAGCATGATGGTGACCTCGACGGAGAAGCCGAGCTGACCGGCCAGCGGGGCCATGATGGGCATGGACACGGTCGCCAGGCCCGAAGACGAGGGGATGAGGATCGACAGGCCCATGAAGATGAGCATGCCAAGCGGCGCGAAGACCACCGATGCCACGCCGCTGAGCGCGCCTGCCGCCTGGTCGAGCAGCCACAGATCCAAGCCCGTCTCGCCCATGAGCACGGTGACAGAGCGTGCGACCGCGATGATGAGCACGACCGAGATCATGTCGGCGGCGCCGTTCAAGAACGCCTTCACGAAATTGCCTTCGCCGAGCCATGCGACAAACCCGATGATGATGGCCATCAGCAGAAACCACGTCGATGCCTCGTTGAAGTACCACTCGCCCAGCGGAAGCCCGGTCAGAAACGCCGTCCAGCCCCAGATGTCGATGCCGAACTCGCCCCACGGGATGAAGCCGATGATCATGACGACGAACGTGAAGCCAAAGACGATGAGCGTCCAGCGCTGCTTGGAGGTCAGCTTCTCGTCGGGGTGCTCGTAGACCTCGCCTGGCACATGGGTGGCAGCGCCGCCCGGGCCGACCAACGCGTCTTCGTAGTATTCCCCGTTGGGCTTCATGCCATGACGGGGATGCGCGCCGAAGTCGCTCGTCATGAGGTCCCATTCGGCGTCGTTCATGTACGAGTTGTCAGGAGACGCCTTGACGCGCTTGGCATAGCGCATGACGTACACGATGCCGATGGCAAGCGACACGATCCACAGCACCGCACCGAGACCGATGATGATGCCCTGGTTGACGGCAAGGCCGCTGTCGGATATCGCGTCAATCGCCGTACCGACGGCAAACGGGTTGACCGTCGAGCCCAAAACGCCACAGCCAGCGCCCACGAGCACGACGGCCACGCCGGTGAGGCTGTCGTAGCCAGCGGCCACCATGGCCGCTGCCAGAAGCAGGCAGAACGGCACGGTTTCCTCCCACATGCCGTAGGTGGTGCCGCCGATGGAGAAGATCACCATCAGGATGGGAATGAGCAAGAGCTCTTTGCCGTGCATCTTGCGCACGAGCGAGCCGATGCCCGCGTCCAGCGCCCCGGTCTCGCCGACGACTCCGAGAAAGCCGCCGAGCACGAGCACGAACAGGCACACAGGCAGCGCGTCAGCGAAGCCCAGGATGGGAGCGGTGGTGATGTTGGCGATAGTGGCGCCCGTGACGCCCGTCACGCCGCTGGCCGCCATGATCATGGTCACGATGGCCAAAACGATCAAGATGATCAGAAGGATCGAAAACGCGGATAGCGTGTGCTTTTCTCTCCGTAGCTTCTTCTCTTTCTTTGGTGTCTTCGCTTCGGCGGTCATGTCGATCCCTCCCTTCTGTGTCGAATTGGGTGTGCGAAGCTTGCCTGCCGCTCATGCCGCAGGTGTCAGTCTCGCGTTGGTTGTCGTTGTCAAGAAAGCTTGAGACGCTTGGCGAGGCGCTATGGAGGCGCCTGTAAAAACGCTATGAAACGGTGATTCTCGTGCCCGTCTCGCCCTTGAGGCCCTCAGCAGCATGGTCGAGCGACGTGATGAGAGCGGTGCCCGTCGGATGCTGGTCGAGATACTCAAGGCATGCCTGCACCTTGGGCAGCATCGAGCCTGGCGCGAACTGTCCCTGCTCGATGTAGCCGCGTGCCTCGGCGATGGTCATGTGGTCGAGATCGATCTGGTCGGGCTTGCCGAAGTTGATGGCGACCTTTTCGACCGCCGTCAGGATGACGAGCATGTCGGCCTTGAAGTCTGCCGCCAGCTTGGCGCTCGTGCGGTCCTTGTCGATGACGGCGGCAACGCCGTGATACGAGTCGTCATAGGCAAACACCGGCACGCCGCCACCGCCTGCCGCGATGACGATGTAGCCGTCGTCCATCAAGTCCCTGATGGCGTCCAGCTCGACGATGCGCTGCGGCCGCGGGCTGGCAACCATCATGCGCCAGCCGCGCCCTGAGTCCTCGGCATACGTCATGCCGTCTTCGGCAGCGCGCTTCTTGGCCTCTTCCTCCGCGAGGAACGGCCCGACCGGCTTCGTCGGATGCTGGAATGCCGGGTCTTCGGGATACACGACGGTCTGGGTGATGATGCAGGCCGTCGAGCGCAGGATGGACCGTCGCTTCAGCTCGCCCAGGATGGACTGCGACAGCTGGTATCCGATGTAGCCTTCGCTCATGGCGCCACACTCGGGGAAGGGCATCTCCGGGATGGCGTCGTCATGCTCGCTCGCCTCTGAAAACGCGTTCGAGATCATGCCGACCTGCGGGCCGTTGCCGTGGCTCACGACCACGTTGATGCCTTCCGAGACCATGTCCACGATGTGCACGGCCGTGTTCTCGACGAGCTCAAGCTGCTCTTGGGGCGTATTGCCGAGCGCATTGCCGCCCAAGGCGATCACGACGCTCATGCCCGACCCCTTCTCATAAGACATGTCCCACACCTCCTTGTTGCTCGAAACGGAAAGGCAGATTTCGCCTTCAAAAAGAATGAAGCAAAGCTCACGTGCCTCATGCCAGCCAGCGAGGCTCGCCGTGGTGTGCGAGATGGGGGCGTCGGGCGGCCGAGTTGGTTTCGTCCAACGAGGGCAAGCCCGAAGACCCTCAGGTCGCGTGCCACGGCGAGCCGCAGCGGGCAGGCACGTTGCCTTGAATGGCTCAAGGCAACGTACACAACAGCCTTATCTCAAGGTAGCGTACATGATGGCCTTGATGGAGTGCATGCGGTTCTCCGCCTCGTCGAAGACCTTCGACTGCTCAGACTCGAAGACCTCGTCGGTGACCTCCATCTCGGTCAGGCCGAACTTATCATGCACGTCCTGGCCGATCGTCGTGTTCAGGTCGTGGAACGACGGCAGGCAGTGCATGAAGATGGCATTGGCGTCTGCGTAGCTCATGACCTCCTTGTTGACCTGATAGGGCGACAGCAGCTTGATGCGCTGCTCCCAGAGCTCTGCCGGCTCGCCCATCGACACCCAGATGTCGGTGTAGATGACGTTGGCGCCCGTGCAGGCCTCCTTGACGTCGTCGGTGACGGTGACGCTGCCGCCTGTCTCCTGGGCGATGGCCTCGCACTGCTTGACCAGGCTCTCCTCGGGCCACAGGTCCTTCGGGCCGCAGCCGACGAAGTGCATGCCCAGCTTGGCGCAGGTAGCCATGAGCGAGTTGCCCATGTTGTTGCGAGCATCACCCATGAACACGAGCTTGAGTCCCTTGAGGCCCATCGGGAAGTTCTCCTCGATCGTCATCATGTCGGCGATCATCTGGGTGGGATGGAACGCGTCGGTGAGGCCGTTCCACACCGGAACGCCAGAGACTGCCGCCAGCTCTTCGACGAGCTCTTGGGAGAATCCGCGGTACTCGATGCCATCATAGAAGCGGCCGAGCACGCGCCCGGTGTCCTCGATGGACTCCTTTTTGCCCATCTGGGACGAGCCGGGATCGAGGTAGGTGACGCCCATGCCGAGGTCATAGCCTGCGACCTCGAACGAGCAGCGGGTGCGGGTGGACGTCTTCTCGAAGAGCAGCACGATGTTTTTGCCCTCGAGGTATCTGTGCGGGGTGCCGGTGCGCTTGAGGTCCTTGAAGTCGCGCGACAGCTTGATGAGATAGCGAATCTCGTCAGGAGTGAAGTCGAGGATCTTGAGGAAGCTGCGCCCGGAGAGATTGACTGGCATTTTGGGGTCCTTTCGTTAGGGGTGTCGTTTGACAGCTTGTCAATTATTCTAGTGAATCTATGCGTCTTCGCGAACGAACGGCATCGACATGCAGCGGGGGCCGCCACGGCCGCGGGAAAGCTCGCTTGAGGGCATCTCGAGAACGTTGAGGCCCTTCTTGTACAGAAAGTCGTTCGTTACGTTGTTGCGCGAGTAGACGACGATGGTGCCCGGACGCACGCACAGCGTGTTCGAGCCGTCGTTCCACTGCTCGCGGTCGGCCGCGATGCGATCGCCGGCGCCGCACGGCAGCAGCTCCACCTGGTGTCCGACGTACTTGGTGAGGATGTGCTCCAAGTCGTCGCGCAGGAGCTTGACGTGCACCTCGCCGCCAGCCGCCGGCGTCATCTCATAGACCGACAGCGGGCCCATGATGGCCGGGTGGATGGTGAACTTGTCGTAATCCACCTGCGTGAACACGGTGTCGAGGTGCATGAATGCACGTGACTTCGGGATCTCGAATGCCAAGATGGTGTCGATGGAAGACTGCCCGGAGTCGAAGATGTCGCGAGCGATGCGGTCGATGGCCTCAGGCTCGGTGCGCTGCGACACGCCGATGGCCAGCGTGTGCTCGTTGATGTTGAGGATGTCGCCGCCCTCGATGTGGAACGTATAGATGCGCTTGTACCACTCAGGAGTCTGCTTGTAGTCGGGATGATACTTGAAGATGTAGTCGCCGTAGATGGTCTCGCGGTTGCGCGTGAACGAGTACATGCGGTTGATGGAGACGCCGTTGCCGATGCAGGCGAACGGGTCGCGCGTGAAGTAGAGGTTCGGCATCGGCGGCAGGTACAGCTTGGTGTTGGTGTCGATGAGGTCAGCCAGTGAGTTCTTCGGTGCGCCGCCCAGCTCTTGGCGGTTGACGCCGGCCATCGTCTTGAGGACGAGCTCCTTTGCGTTCGAGCAGCACGAGCACAGATACTCCTTGATGAGCACCTGGTAGCGCTCTGAGCGAACGCCTGCCTCGTGGATGATCTGGTCGATGAACGGCTCGCGCAGCTCGGGGCTGTTCTCAAGCACCTCGGCCATGAGGTCTTCCAGATACACTACCTCGACGCCCTCGTCGCGGAGGATCTGCGCGAACGCGTCGTGCTCTTGCTGCGCCACCTCCAAAAAGGGAATGTCGTCAAACAGCAGCTGTTCGAGCGTGTCCGGCGTGAGATTCAAAAGCTCGCCTCCGGGTCGGTGAAGCATCACCTTCTTTAGCGGCATAATCTCGCTTTTGACGTTGATGGCTGGCATAATCATCGCCTCCCAAGTCGTGAATACATATGGTCGTGCTTGTGCATTCCAGTTTGTCCTTATCGAAGGCAACTGCGGCGGTGAGCGAAGCGTTGTTGGACTTTGTACGCCAGCCTGAAACCAATCGGTTGACTGGCGAGGTATAATTGCTGATGCTTCGCGGGCGCGCTGACGGCGCGCCGTCGCTTTGCAACAGATGCGCGCCCTTGGCTCAACGGATAGAGCATCGGACTTCTAATCCGGCGGTTGCAGGTTCGAGTCCTGCAGGGCGCGCCACTCTTCGTGCGTCGCGCTACCCCGGTCGCGCCATCCCAGAGCATGTCGCTTCGCCCAGCCGCGCTGGTCCGGCACGTGCCGCCCCCCTGTTGTGCGTGTCGCCCCCGAGCGGCGAATGCCGTATCATGCTCTCTTATGGCTTTCACGGATATCCTCATAGGCATCGCCATCTACGCAGTGGTGGCGCTCGCGGTGGTGAGCGTGGCGCCCGGCTCGTGGCTTTCCCGCACGAGCGTGAGCCGCAAGACGCGCCCGGTGGTGATAGCCACCTGCATCGTCACCGTTGCGCTGTGCGTGCTGTCGATGGAGCTCAACCCGACGTGGACCGAAGGACAGCTGCTCTGGACCAACCAGTACGAGCTCATGGCAGACGCGCTGCTGAAAGGGCAGCTGCAGCTCGAGCTGCCCGTCAGTCGCGAGCTGGCTGAGATGGACAATCCGTATGACTATCGCCTGCGCAAGCTGCTGGATGTCGAGTGCCACTGGGACCACGCCTACTACGACGGGCGCTATTACATGTATTTCGGCGTCGTGCCGGCCGCGCTCGTGTTCGCGCCGTTCAAACTGCTGTTCGGCGTGAGCCTTCCTGCCTATCACGCCACGCAGCTGTTCGTGGCGCTGTACGTCGTCGGCCAGTTCGCGCTCTTCGGCTCGCTGCGCCGCCACTTCTTCCCCACGATGCGCATGAGCGCCTTCCTCTCGCTCACGGTGGCGTTCGCGCTCATGAGCGTATGGTTCGCCTGCGCGCATCCGGCGCTGTACTGCACTGCCATCAGCTCGGCGCTCGCTGCCGAGATCTGGAGCATCTGCTGCTTCACGCGCGCCCTCATCGTGACGAAGAGTCGCGCACGGCAACTGGCGCTGCTCGCGCTGGGCGCGCTTTTGGGAGCGCTCGCGTTCGGATGCCGGCCGCCCGTGGCGCTCGCCAACGTCATCGTCGTGCCGGTGTTCGTGGCGCTCGTGCGACGTCATGGACCCACGCGGGCGCTGGTGGCAGATACGCTGGCATTGGCTCTGCCCTACCTCGTCGTCGGGTGCCTGCTCATGCTGTACAACTACGCGCGCTTCGACAGCCCGTTCGAGTTCGGGCAGTCCTACCAGCTCACCTTCTACGACCAGTCCGACTACGGAGCGCGCACCATCGACCCGGCAACGGCGCTGGACAGCATCTTGCTGTTCTTGTTCAAGCCGCCGTTTGCCCGCGGGGCCTTTGGCGGCGTCTTCACCAACTTTCCCATCATCGTCGTGTCGCTGCTCGCGCTGGCGTCTGACAAGGCACGCGCAGCCCTGCACAGAAGCGGGCTTGCCTGGTTTCTGGTGGCTGCGGTGGCAGCCATCGCGCTCATCTCCATCATCGAGGCGGCGTGGTCGCCCGCCATACTCGAGCGCTACCGCATGGACGTCTATTGGATCTGCGGCCTGGTCGCCTTCGTGCTCTTCGGCTTTTGGGGGCGACGCGCTCGGAACAAGCCGCTCTTCAGCTTCCTCGTCTCCCTCGGCGCCATCGCCACGGCCCTCACCGCCATCGCCTTCTTCTTCGTGCCGCACGACTACAGCATCACCTCGAGCATGCCGGAGCTCTTGCCTCGCATCCTGAGCTGTCTCACCTTCGGGCTTGTCTAGCCGCCGCTCGCTCCCCAACGACACTCGCCCGCCCCGTCGTCCCACAAAGTGCAAAAAGTTCACCTCTGCTAACTTTTTTGCCGAAACCGGTTGACAGCCATCTGCGGGAAGGCAAAAATGTTAACTGTGGTTAACAAGTCTGTTTTCGACGACGCGCCACCTGGTCGCGTCCGACTGAAACGCATGGAGACAACATGGAAAGCACAATGACCTTGAACATGCCAGCAAGCTCCGCCCGCAACGCCGCGGTAGCCACTCAGCAAATGCCGCTCACGTTTCTGCGTGCAGGCGAAGAAGCGCGCGTCGTGAAGGTGCGTGGCAAGGGAGACGTGCATCACCACCTGGAAAACCTAGGGTTTGTGCCAGGAGCAGCACTGCGCGTCGTCTCAGAGCATGGCGGCAACCTCATCATCGAGGTCAAAGGGTCGCAGATCGCCCTTGATCGCTCCGCTGCGTCGAAGGTGATAACAGGCTAAGCGCCGCCGGGTGCGCCCCTGCACCCCTTCCCTTGCGCCCGCAGACCGCGGGTCATCTATCCACCAACGCGAAAGGCAGGACATGACTGAAACGGAGAAGACGCTGCGCGATGTGCCCGTCGGCGAGCGCGTCACCGTCGTTAGGATCACCGGCGACGGTGCCATCAAGCGGCGCATCATGGACATGGGCATCACGAAGCGCGCCACGATCGATGTGCGCAAGGTGGCGCCTCTGGGCGACCCCATCGAAGTCACCGTGCGCGGATTCGAGCTGTCGCTGCGCAAGGACGAAGCGCAAAACGTCATCGTCGAATAGCCTCTCCTCGATGGCCGAGCCCCCAAGCGCGCGTGCGCTTTTTTTAGCCCCACAAGTTAGCCAAGGTTAACTTATTGTTTGCCCACCCATACTGCACGAACCTGGGAAAGGCGCCCAGGAAAGAAAGGAAGAGCGAAGCATGACACTCAACATTGCTCTTGCCGGCAACCCGAACTGCGGCAAGACGACATTGTTCAACGATCTCACCGGAGCCAGCCAGTACGTTGGCAACTGGCCCGGTGTGACCGTTGAGAAGAAGCAGGGCTCCTGCAAGCGCCGAAAAGACGTCGGCATCACCGACTTGCCTGGCGTCTACTCCTTGTCTCCCTATACGCCCGAAGAGATCGTCACCCGCGACTACCTGATGAGCGGACATCCCGACGTCGTCATCAACATCGTGGACGCCACCAATCTCGAGCGCAACCTCTACCTCACCACCCAAATCATCGACTTGGGCGTGCCGGTGGTGATCGCCCTCAACATGATGGACCTCATCAAGAAGAACGGGGACGCCATCGACGTCGCCGAGCTCAGCCGGCACCTCGGCTGCCCCGTCGTCGAGATTTCGGCCCTCAAGGGACGCGGCATAGACGAGCTCCTGGATGCTGCCGAGAAGGCTGCCGCACAGACGGGCGCCTCGTCTGCTCAGCTTCGCTTTGCCGATGAGGTGGAAGACGCCCTCAGCCAGATCACCGACGTTCTCGGCGACCGCGTCGAGGCCGGCAAGGAGCGCTGGCACGCCATCAAGCTCCTCGAAGGCGAGCAGATGACGACCGAGGCGCTTGGCCTTCCCGCCGAAGACCTCGAGCGCATCGCCGCCGTTCGCGAAGCGCTCGAGGTCTCCCAAGACGACGATGCGGAGTCCATCATCACGAACGAGCGCTACGACGCGCTCTCCGCCGTTCACGACCGATGCGTGAGGCGGTCAGCCAAGGGCCTCACCACGACTCAGAAGATCGACCGCGTAGTGACCAACCGCGTGCTGGGCATCCCCATCTTCGTCGCCATCATGTTCGCGGTGTACTTCTTGGCCGTGTCGGTCGGCGGCGGTATCGTCACCGATTGGGCCAATGACGGCATCTCTGGCGACGGCTGGCTCTACACCGGCCAAGAGGCCTACGACGAGGCCGTGGCGGCATGGGAGGAAGAGCTTGCCGCCGCCGAAGAGTCAGGCGCATCTGATGTGGCCCTCACCGCCATCGAGGAGGCAGAGCCAGACCCGGCAAGCGGCGAATACGGGCTGTGGATACCGGGGCTAGCGCCCATCGCGACCGATGCCCTCGAGGCGGCAGGCGCCGCACCTTGGGTCGTGAGCCTCGTCGTCGACGGCATCATCGCCGGCGTCGGCGCCGTCATCGGGTTCATTCCGCAGCTCGTCATCTTGTTCCTCTTGCTTGGGTTCCTCGAGGGCTGCGGCTACATGGCGCGCGTGGCGTTCATCATGGACCGCATCTTCCGTCGGTTCGGGCTGTCAGGCAAAAGCTTCATCCCCATGCTGATCGCGTCGGGCTGCGGCGTGCCGGCCGTCATGGCGACCAAGACCATCGAAAACGAGAAGGACCGTCGCATGACCATCATGACGACGACCATGATCCCGTGCGGCGCCAAGCTGCCCATCATCGCGCTGGTCTTCGGCGCGCTGGCCGGCAGCGACTACACCGCCACCTGGTGGGTGGCGCCGCTTTTCTACTTCCTCGGACTGGCCGCCATCATCATCTCCTGCATCATCCTCAAGAAGTTCAAGGCCTTCGCCGGAGACTCGGCCCCCTTCATCATGGAGCTGCCGCAATACCACCTGCCCACGATCAAAAGCGTGCTGCTGTCGATGTGGGAGCGCGTGAAGAGCTACGTGGTCAAGGCCGGCACCATCATCTTCCTGTCCACCATCGTCATCTGGTTCCTCATGAACTTCGGCGTATACGAGGGCACCTTCGGGCTGCTTGACACCGAGGTGGACGGATACCTCGACTACAGCCTCATGGCAGGCCTCGGCAGCCTCATGGCATGGCTGTTCGCGCCCCTTGGCTTTGGCAGCTGGGAGGCCACCGTCACCTCCATCACCGGGCTCGTCGCCAAGGAGAACGTCGTCGCCACCGTCGGCATCCTCACCAGTCTCGGCGAGGCGGGCGAGACCGACCCGTCGCTGTGGGAGGGCTTTGCGCTCATGCTCGGTGGCGGCTCGGCAGCCATCATGGCGTTTTGCGCCTTCAACCTCCTGTGCGCGCCCTGCTTCGCCGCCATCGGCACCATCCGCCGCCAGATGGCGTCGGCCAAGTGGACCTGGGCCACGATCGGCTATATGTGCGCATTCGCCTGGGGCGTGGCGCTCATGATCTACCAGTTCGTCGGCTTGGCCACCGGAGAAGTGACGTTCAGCGTGTGGACGGTGGCCGCGCTCGCAGCGGCAGCAGGGCTTGCGTTCCTGCTGTTCCGCCCCACGCCAAAGCGCGAGAGCGCCCAAGAATCACCAGCGGCTCTGATTCAGGAGCTCAAGGACGCCGCCTAGGCACCAGCAAGCCGCCCCCGTCCACGCGAGCCGCCTCAAGCCGCTAACGGCAGGATGGCGCCCCTCCTGTTCCGAGGCGCGCCATCCTCTCACAGGCGTGCCTCGGAACGACCGAGAAAGAACCGAGAAAGGACTGCTTCCATGCTGCAAGAGATCGCCATCACCCCTGCCACCGTCGTGGTCGTCGCGCTCGTCGCGGCATGGGCGGCGTGGGCCATCCGCCGCCTTGCGCGCCGCGGCCTTTGCGACTGTTCAGACAAATGCGACGGGTGCAGCGGCAAAGGCGCGTGCAGCTGCGGCACGCACGGCGAGCGCACCGGCTGCGCGCATGCATGCTCACATGGCACCTGCCAAGGCTGCCCAGCAGTGCTACCATTGCACAGAAAGGGTTGCGACGAGGGCAGGAGTTAGCAAAGCCTATGGATATGCTTTCCATGACGCATGAGGACTATCTCGAGGCGATGGTCATGCTGGGCGCGGACAAGACGCAGTCTGTCCGCGCCGTCGACGTGGCGGAAAAGATGGGCGTCTCCAAGGCATCGGTCAGCAAGGCCGTCGCAGTCCTCAAGGAGAAGGGCTTCGTCAGTCAGCCCTACTATGGCGACATCACCCTCACCGATGACGGCGTGGCCTATGGCAACAAGGTGCTCGACCGCCACCAGGCGCTGACGCTATTCCTGCACAAGGCCGTCGGCATCGACCTCAAGACGGCCGAGGAGGAGGCATGCAAGATGGAGCACGCCATCTCAGACGACTCCTTCGAGAAGTGGGTCGCCTTTATCCGGTCGTTAAATCTTTAATAGAGAAAACAGTTCTGGTCGCCGCAACGCAGCGAGAAGCGCCGCAGTGCCCGAGATTGGAGCGTCTCACGGCCGAGCAGCCTTTGCGCTGTGAGGGCAAGTGAGAAAGCGCCAAGATTGGGTGCTGCGGCGCTTCGCAGCGTGTAGCCCAAACCTCTAATAGCGGCTATCGAATATCCGCTTCGTCTTCTTTTCGCTGCGCGGCAGCTCCCCCAAAGGCACGCCCTTGGCGATAGGCGTGCAGCCGATCTTGGCCTTGAAGATCGTCGCCAGCTCGAACTCGGCCTTCTCGCGTGCCTCTCCCTCAAGCGGCGTCTCGAAGAACACCGTCATCTCGTCGTGTCCGTCGACGTGGTCGATCATCACCTGGTACTCGCTGGACGTGCCGTCGGTGATGGCGATAACCTCCTCCACCTGGGCGGGGAAGATGTTGCATCCCTTCACCTTGAACATGTCGTCGGTGCGGCCCACCAGCGTGTCGATGCGCGGGTGGTGCTCGCCGCACGTGCACGTGCACGACCCCGGCAGGATGCGCGTCAGGTCGTGCGTGCGATAGCGAATGAGCGGCGCGCCCTGCTTGCGCAGCGTCGTGATGTCCAGCTCGCCCACCTCGCCGTCGGGCACGGTCGCGCCTGTCACCGGGTCGACGATCTCGATGTAGCAGAAGTCCTCGAAGATGTGCATGCCATGATGCTCGTCGCACGAGATGCCGATGCCCGGCCCGTAGATCTCGGTCAGCCCGTAGATGTCGTATATCTCGATGCCCAGCTCGTCCTGGATGCGGTTGCGCATCTTCTCGCCCCAACGCTCGCTGCCGATGACGCCCTTGCGCAAGAACAGCTTGTCGCGCAGCCCGCGCGCGTTCACCTCCTCGGCCAGCAGCAGCGCATAGCTGCTGGTGGCGCACAGGACGGTCGCCTTGAGGTCTTGCATCATCTTGAGCTGCTTTTCGGTATTGCCCGGCCCCATGGGGATGGCCATGGCGCCCAGACGCTCGCATCCGGCCTGAAAGCCGATGCCCGCCGTCCACAGGCCATACCCTGGCGTGATCTGGACGCGGTCGAGCACGTTCACGCCAGCGATCTCGTAGCAGCGGGCGAACTGTATCGCCCAGTCGGTCACGTCTTGGGCCGTGTACGGGATGATGACCGGCAGCCCGGTCGTGCCCGACGAGGAGTGGATGCGCACGACGTCGGCATCAGGCACCGCCTGGATTCCCAATGGATAGGCCGCGCGCAGGTCGCCCTTCTCCGAAAACGGCAGCTGCTCGAAGTCTGCCTGCGCATCGACGTCGGCCACCTCGATGCCCTCGTACTTCTTGGCGTAGAAGCTCGAGCGCTCCTTGATCGTGCGCAGTTGCTCGCGTATGAGCTCGAGCTGTTCTGGCTTCATCTGCATGTCGCATCTCCTGTCGCGTCAAGGCCCATCAGCCGCACGGTCGCGTCGACGGCCTCTTCGTTCATTTTCACATAGGCCGGCTTCACGCATGACGCGATGGCCGCCTTCAGCTCCTCTATCGTGAACGGCACGCACCCAAGGCAGGTGGCTGCTGCCAGCATGACCGAGTTGAGCGCCTTGCGCCCGCCTGCCACCGCAGCCGTTATCTGCGCGTCATCGATGGCAACGACGCGCGAGCCATCATGGGCAGGGCTTGCCGCGATGGCGCACTCGATGCCCTCCACGATGTCGCGAGCGTCGTAGCGCACCTTCGCAAGCGAGGCAGACACGGGCGCGACCGGCGTCGTCGCGGTGACGAGCGTGCCTCCCGGCGCGAGGTACGGCAGCACGCGCGCCGCCTCGCCCGGCTCGAACGCGATGACCAGATCGGCGCGCCCCCGCATCACGAGCGAGGAATGGATGCGCTCGGCCTCGTCTGCCATGCGGACGTGCGACACCACGCTGCCGCCGCGCTGCGACATGCCGATGGTCTCCGCCGAGCGCACGGCACGCCCCTGTTGCGCCGCCGCCGTTGCTAGCACCTTTGCCGCAAGGACCGTCCCTTGGCCGCCCACGCCGGCCACCATGACGTTTCTCATCGCTTGCCTCCCATCCCATGGGCGCCATCCTCCGCCGATGCATCCCCAAGGGCGCCGAAGGGACACACCTGCACGCACAGGGCGCACCCCGTGCACAGGCCAGCGTCAACGCGCGCCTGTCCGCGGCTGCCGCTTTTAGGGCCGCACGCCGCAGCATCGAAGCTGATGGCAGGGCAGCCGATCTCGGTGATGCAGCGCTTGCACCCCGTGCACGCCTCGGCGTCCACCTCCACGCGCGCCTGCGCCCGCGAAAGCCAGATGCACGGGCTTTCGAATATGACGGCGGACGGCCCGGCAAACGACAGCGCCGCCGCAACGGCGTCAACGCTGGACAGCAGATCGAGCGGATCGGCCCGAAAGACGGCCTCGCGACGGATGCCCGCTGCCTCCAGCACGCCCGGGATGGAGAGGCCATCTGTCTGGGTGCCCATGAGTGTCGCACCCGTGCCGGGATGCGCCTGCATGCCCGTCATGGCCGTCGTCGAGTTGTCCAGCACGCATATCGTGATGTCGTGATCGTTGTACGCAGCGTTCACCACGCCGGTGAGGCCGCTTGCGAAGAACGTCGAGTCGCCCACGAACGCGATGGCCTTCTTGCCAGGGTTCGTAGCCGCGATGCCTTGCGCCATGGTGATGCCCGCCCCCATGCACAAGCACGTGTCGACCGCATCCAGCGGCAGCGCGTTGCCCAGCGTGTAGCAGCCGATGTCCCCACAGAAGACGGCGTCATCACGCGCGATGCCCAGCTTCTTGAGCGCCTGCTTGACGGCATAGAAGCTGCCGCGATGCGGGCACCCGGCACACAGAGACGGCGGTCGCGGGGGCAACGCCTCGCCATACGCAAGCGAGCACGCGCGCGGCCCCTCGACGCCCAAAAAGGCGCTGATGCGCTCAAGCGCGTCCTCAGCCGAGTTCTCGCCTGCCGCCGACGCCTCGCCCGTGAGGCGCCCATGCACCCGCACGGGCACATCCGCGCCCGTCGCCTTTAAGAGCTCCTCTTCGAGAACGGAGTCAAGCTCCTCCAGCACCAGCACGTCGGTCAGGCCCTCCAAGAAGCGCCGAGCGGCCTCGCTCGGGAAGGGATACGGCGTGCCCACCTGCATGAAGCGATAGGCCGGCAACTCCTCGCCGCGCTCGCGAGCCGCCTCGGCCAGCACGTCCAGCGCCTCCAGCGCGTATGCCGCCGAATCTCCGCCACACATGATGCCCCGCGCAGGAACGCTGCCGTGCTCATGCATCGGGTTGAACCGCGCGAAGGCGTCGTCATGGGAGAAGTCGCTCGCCATGCGACGCAGGCGCTCGTTGATCTCGAGATGCGCCTCGTAGGACCGCTTCGGGAAGATGACGTAGCGAGGGTCGCGCACGAACCCGGCGTCGTCAGGGACGAGCGCGTCCGTTTCCTCCTCGATGGCGAAGAACGTGGAGGCGTGATCGATCCGCGTGGTCGGACGCACGATCACCGGCGTGGCATAGCGCTCGGACAGCTCGAAAGCCGCCTTCATCATGGCGAAGCCCTCGTCAGGGGTGGACGGATCCAGCACCGGCACCTTGGCGAAGGCTGCAAACCGGCGCGTGTCCTGCTCGGTCTGCGACGAGATGGGGCCCGGGTCGTCCGCCACGAACACGACGAGGCCCGCGCGCACGCCGACGTAGTTGAGCGAAAGCAGCGCATCTGCAGCCACGTTGAGACCCACCTGCTTGCAGGTGAACACCGCACGCACGCCCGACATGGCAGCACCCGCAGCCACCTCGAGCGCCGCCTTCTCGTTGGTGGACCACTCCACGTGCACGCCGCGAGAGCGCCCGCTTGCCACGAGATGCGCGACGGTCTCGACGAGCTCGCTCGACGGCGTTCCCGGATATCCTGCGAAAAGCCCGACACCCGC
>CAJUFC010000212.1 GCA_910585565.1 uncultured Eggerthellaceae bacterium
CCTACGGCCTACGTAAGGGGAACCATGTCTTTTGAACGCAGCTATCATCGATTCGACGTCGACGGCAACTATCTGGGATACGACTCATCTGCCCTGCGCCACGACGCTCATGCCGCCACGGTGTCGGTCATCCTGCCGATATACAACGCCGAGCCATACCTTGAGCAATGCCTCGACTCCGTGCAAGGCCAAACGTATGCAAACCTCGAGATCATCTGCGTGAACGACGGCTCGACCGACGGCTCGCTCAAGATCATCGAGGCGCACGCGGCAGCCGACCCGCGCATCGTCGTCATCGACAAGGAGAACGAGGGCTACGGAAAGAGCTGCAACCACGGGCTTGAGGTCGCGACCGGCGAGTGGATCTCCATCATCGAGCCGGATGACTGGATCTTGGAGGGCATGTATGCCGACATGCTCGACTTCGCCTCTGGGATAGACGGGGCGTTCGACATCATCAAGACGCCCTATTGGCGCATAAAGAACCCCGACACGCCCCGCGAGAAGCGCCTCGCTTGCAGCTACGCGCTTTCCATCCACCCCAAGACGCAGCCGTTCAAGGTCGAGGACGCCGTCGAGCTCATCAGCCACCATCCGTCCATCTGGTCGGCCCTCTATCGCAAGTCGTTCCTGGACGAGTACGGCATTCGCTTCAAGCCCATCCCGGGCGCTGGCTGGGCCGACAATCCCTTCCTCATCGAGACGATGCTGCAGACGCGCGGCATCGTCTATCTCGACAAGGCGTACTACTGCTATCGAGCCGACACGCGCGACAAGGAAAAGGCATTCTCGCAGCGCAACCCGCAGATTCCGTTCGAGCGCTGGGACGAGATGACCGACATCATCGAGCGGCTGGGCATCACCGATAAGCGCATCCTCGAGGCCCACTACAATCGCGGCATCATGTACATGAGCGGCGTCATCATGCACAACGACCCCGACTCTCCCGAGATGCAGGCCCTCCTGAAGCGCATGTTCGACCGCATGGACCCCGAGCTCGTCTTCGCCAGCAGCAAGATATCCCCGGGCGTCAAAAAGCTCTACGCAAAGACCCGAGGCATCAAGGGCGCCAAGACCCATCCTGTCGGCTACGGCGCGAGCCTCGTGAAAAAGGCGCTCTACAACCTGCGCAACAACGGACCCGCCGAAATGGTGGAGTCGGTCGGCTACTATCTGCACGACCACCGCTCGCGCATCGGCAAATAGCGAGCCACAGGCGCGTCAAGGCGCGATAGTCATACTGGCGCGTCGAGGCGCGGACAGCCGCGCTCGCAGGCTCCGCACGACAAGCACCGGGCGATGCTCGGCGCTCGCAGGCTCCGCACGACGCAGCAAAACGGGGCATCAGCCGCAACCTGGCTGATGCCCCGTTCTTTCTGGACAAAACCCCTGCAGGAGACGAAGGCGCCCCGTGCGCTTACGCCTCGCGCGCGTCGAAGGGCGGATGCAGCTGGTCCTTGTCGCTCAAGACGAGCTTCGACTCATCGAAGGCGTCGTCGCCGTCCATGGCCGGCCACTCGATGCCGATAGCCGGGTCGTTCCACATGAGGCCGCCCTCGTCGTTGGGATGATACACGTCATCGCACTTATAGCAGAACTCCGCGTAGTCCGACAGCACGAGAAAGCCGTGCGCGAAGCCGCGCGGGATGAAGAACTGGCGATGGTTCTCCTCCGAGAGCACGCAGCCTTCCCACTTGCCATAGGTGGGACTGCCCTCGCGCAGATCGACGGCAACGTCGAACACCTTGCCGCGCACGACGCGCACGAGCTTGCTCTGCGGATGGTTGATCTGGAAATGCAGCCCGCGCAGCACGCCTTTGGTGCTGGCCGACTGGTTGTCCTGCACGAACTCGACATCGATGCCGCCTGCCACGAAGTCGGGCTGCTTATACGTCTCCATGAAATAGCCGCGCGCGTCACCGTACGCCTTCACGTCGACGATGATGACACCGTCGATCGAGGTCTCCGTGAACGTGAAATTGCCTGACGTCACCATGATGCGCCTCCCTACTGGCCCTGTGCCGCATACTTGGCCTCGGTGGCCTCTTTATCGGCGCGCCACCAGTCCTCGTTGTCGCGATACCAATCGATGGTCGCGCTCAGACCCTCGGCGAAATCCGTGTGCTTGGGCTGCCAGCCCAGCTCGCGCCGCAGCTTGGACGAGTCGATTGCGTAGCGACGATCATGGCCGGGACGGTCGCGCACCCAATCGAAGTCGTCAGGACCTTGTCCCATGCCCTCGAGGATGGCGTGCAGCACATCGATGTTGTTGCGCTCGCCATCAGCGCCGATGAGATAGGTCTCGCCCAGCTCGCCCTGCGTCAGGATGGCCCACACAGCAGACGAGTGATCCTCGGTGTGAATCCAGTCGCGCACGTTCTTGCCGTCGCCGTAGAGCTTGGGGCGGATGCCCGTCAAGATGTTGGTGATTTGGCGCGGGATGAACTTCTCGATATGCTGGCGCGGGCCGTAGTTGTTGGAGCAATTGGAGATCGTAATCGGCAGCCCATAGGTGCGATGCCATGCGCGCACGAGCATGTCAGAGGACGCCTTCGACGAGCTGTAGGGACTCGACGGACGATACGGCGTCTCCTCGGTGAAGCGAGCCGGGTCGTCCAGCGCCAGGTCGCCATACACCTCGTCGGTCGAGATGTGATGGAAGCGCACGCCGTGCTTGCGAGCCGCCTCGAGCAGCGTGTAGGTGCCTTCGATGTTGGTGCGCACGAAGGGCGCCGGGTCGGAAATGGAGTTGTCGTTGTGCGACTCGGCGGCAAAGTGCACGACCGCGTCAGCGTCGGCGAACAGCTCGTCCACGAGCGCGGCATCACAGATGTCGCCATGCACGAACGTCATGCGGTCGTCCGGTATGCCAGCCAGGTTCTCGCGATTGCCAGCGTAGGTAAGCGCATCGAGCACCGTCACATGCACGTCAGGCTGGTTGTTCACCACCCAATGCACGAAGTTGCTGCCGATGAAGCCGGCGCCTCCGGTGACGATGATGGATGTTGGCGCAAACGTTTCAGCCATGGTATGTGACCCTCCTTGTGGCGGCCGGCGCGCTGCGGCGGCCTTAGCAGTCGGTTCGTCGGTTCGAAAGCCAAGGACTGGCGGCTAGTCCGCCAGCTCGGGCTGGTTGTTCAGATAGTTGGCAAGCGCGTCTTGCCAGGGACGCATCTCGTCCCCGATCGTGTCGGCCAGGTGCGCGTTGCGCAGGCTCGAGAATGCCGGGCGGTTAGCGCTTTGGGGGTTGGCCGCCTTGTACTCGGCGCTGGTGACCGGTGCCACCTCGCACGCAAGGCCGCTGCCCTCCATGATCGCCTTGGCGAAGTCGCACCACGAGCAAGTGCCGTTGTTGGTGCAGTGGTAGATGCCGTAGTTGTCCGTGAGCGCTATCTTGAGTATCTCGTGAGCCAGGTCGTTTGCCGAAGTGGGGTTGCCCAACTGGTCGTCGACGACGGTGATGCGGTCGTGAGACGCGCCCAGACGCTGCATCGTCTTCACGAAGTTCTTGCCGACGTATCCGTACAGCCACGCTGTCCTCACGATGAACGAGTGGGGGCAGGCCTCGGCAACCGCCTCTTCTCCGGCAAGCTTGGTCCTACCGTAGGCGCTGACCGGCGCCACCGCATCGGTCTCGACGCGCTCCCCCGCTTCGGTGCCCGGAAACACGTAGTCAGTCGACACGTGCACGAGCTTGGCACCCGTGCGCTCGGCCGCGCGCGCCAGGTTGGCAGCGCCCGTGGCGTTCACGGCATACGCCGCGTCCTCGTTTGCCTCGCAGCCATCAACGTTCGTGAATGCTGCGCAATTGATCACGATGTCATAGCCAGCCTCGTCCATGAGGGCATCGACGGCGTCAGCATCGGTGATGTCGAGCACGTCGTAGTCGAGGTAGTCCACCTCCGCGCCAGCATATTCCTCAGGCACGTCCCCGATCTCGGAGCGCATCGTGTCGAACAGGCGCTTGAGTTCGTTGCCCAGCTGGCCTTTTGAGCCCGTTACCAATATCTTCAAGAAAGTCCTCCTAGTACTTGTGCGTCGGCTCGATGATGCGGCCTTCGGCCACCTTCTTGAGGTGCTTGCCGTATTCGCTCTTGCCGTACTTGTCCGCTGCCGCAACGAGCGCGTCGCGCGAAATCCAGCCGTTTTCGTAGGCAATCTCCTCCAGCACCGAGACGTTGAGGCCCTGCGAGCGCTCGACGGCGCGCACGAACTCGGACGCCTCGAAGAGGCTTTCCATCGTGCCCGTGTCCAGCCATGCATAGCCGCGGCCCAGCGTGACGACGTTGAGCAAGTCGTCGTCGAGATACATCTGGTTGAGCGACGTGATCTCCAACTCGCCGCGGGCACTCGGACGCACCTGTTTGGCGAAGTCGCACACGCGCGAGTCGTAGAAGTACAGCCCCGTCACGGCGTAGTTGCTCTTGGGGTTCTCGGGCTTCTCCTCGATGGAGATGGCATTGAACTCATCGTCGAACTCGACGACGCCGAAACGCTCGGGGTCGTCGACGTAGTAGCCGAACACCGTGGCACCACCCGTGCCCTCGGCCGTCTCCACCGCACGCTTGAGATGGCGCGCAAGGCCGTTGCCGTAGAAGATGTTGTCGCCCAAAACGAGCGCGCACGGCTCGCCCGCAATGAAGTCCTCGCCGATGATGAACGCTTGCGCAAGCCCGTCGGGAGAAGGCTGCTCGGCATAGGAGAGCTCGACCCCATAGCGCGAGCCATCGCCCAGCAAGCGCTCGAAGTTGGGCAGGTCATCTGGCGTGGAGATGATGAGTATCTCGCGAATGCCTGCCATCATGAGCACCGACAGCGGATAGTAGATCATCGGCTTGTCGTAGACGGGCAAAAGCTGCTTGGACGTGACGGTGGTCAGCGGATACAAGCGCGTGCCGCTGCCGCCAGCAAGTATGATTCCCTTCATGTAGTTCCTTTCGTAGAGAGACGCAGGCCAGCAAGCCTAGAAGACGAGCACGCGCGACCCCCGCGGAACGTTGTCGTAGATCCATTTGGCATTCTCGATGGCAAGGCGGATGCAGCCGTGCGACAGATGCATGCCAAGGCGCCCGTCCTGCACCACGCGCGTGCCGGCGTTGTACAGGATGGAGTGGAACAGGAAGTCGCCGCTGTACTGGGTGTAGTAGTAGCAGGTGTAGACGTTCGTGCCGAACGCATAGCCCTTGTCGCCCACCGTGAAGATGCCCTTGCGGCTCGGGGTGCCCCAGGCGCCAGGCGAGCAGGCGAAGTAGTGGATGGGACGCCAGTTGCCCTGCGAGCCCTCATAGACGCCCACCACGCAGTTGTTGGTGTCTGCTGCAAGCAGCAGATGGCTGGCGCTGTTGAGCCCTTGGACACGGTTGTACATGTCGCGATAGCGAGCCGGGATGATGTCGTCTTGGGTCACGTCGTAGGCGATGCGCCCGACCTGCTCGTTGTTCACATAGATGTCAGAGATGACGCGACCGGCATCCTTGAAGCGCGAGCAATCGATGTTGGCGACCCACACAAGCCCGTTCGGCCCGTTGGTGTCGAATGCCCCGTACCACACGATGTCGTCCTGGCCGTTGGCCTCAGACCACGTCGGCACGTGCACAACGGCGTTGGTGGGGTTCTTGATGCAGACCTGGCGCTTGCCCGAGCCGAGGCCGCCCGTCACATAGACATAGTTGATGCAGCTCATCTGGTAGTCGCGGGCACCCACGAGCGTCATGACGCCGCTGCCCTGCTTCACGTAGACGTGCGAGGCATACAGCCCGTCTTGGGCCCCGTGCCCGTTCGCGTCGATGCGACACACCCACGAGCCGTCTTCGAGCGGCGTGGCGTTGCGCCAGAGGAGGTCGTCTTGGCCGCCTGCGACGGTCCACGTCGGCACCAGCACCTCGACAACGCCCGTCGGCTGCGAGATGTTGCTCACCTTCACGACGTAGTAGCCGTTCCCCGACTCGCTGATGCTGACGTCAGCGACCGGCGGATCGCTCAGCTTGAAGCGAGCCTCGCCGATGAACTGGTTGACGCCGTTGATCTTGGCGTAGACGTGAACGATGTGGTCGCCCGACGTGGCGCAACGGTCAGCATGTGCCAGCCACGAGCCATCGTGCAGCATGGCACCGCCATACCAGACGATGTCGTTTTGGCCGCCGGCATCAGACCACACGGCAAACGACGCCTCCTGCGCCAGCCCACCGACGCCGCGCAGCCAGAGCTGCACGTCGCGCTCGTCGGGAGTCACCCAGGCCTCGACATAGGCACCCGCAACCTCTTGAGTCTCGAGCATGCCTTCGGCCTCGGCCAGCGCCGCATCCTCGGCGGCCAGCGCTGCGGCTGCGGCCTCATCGTTGGCGCGTGCCGCATCATCGGATGCAGGGGTCGCCGCGCCAGCGGATGCCTCCTGGCTCACCTGGCCTGGCTTGTTCGACTGGCCTGGCTGGCCCGACTCGAGCGCGCCAGCCACCGCATCCGATGGCGTCTCGGCCTCAGCGTCAGCGTCAGGGGCAACGACATCTGTCGCCGGCTGATCAGGCGATGCGCTCTCGATGGTCGTTGGGTCTTGGGCCGTCGCCTCATCGGCAAAGGCCGCCGCAGGCATGAGCCCCACGCACAGCGCAAAGGAAAGACAAGCGCCTGATACGGCTCGTGCCAGCGTTTTTGCTCCGTTTTCGTATGCCTTCAACTCCGTGTCCTTTCCGTTGCCCGCACGCGCATCCGCGCGCGGTCGCTCGCTGTGCCCATTTGCAGCCTTAGTGCTTCGGAAGTCCAAAATAGCACGACCGCGGCTCGGTCTGGTCGAGGTTTATGTTGTAATACGGGTCGCCCTTCACGTAGATGTCGGCCCACCGCTCGCGCAGCATCGACAGCTCGCGCATCATGCGGATGCGGCTCTGCTCGCCTTCGTCGTCCTTGCCACGCGTCAGCGACTCATAGTGGTACAGCGACGTGTCTGCCGTGAACACGACGAGATACCCGTGCTCGGCCGCGCGCAGGCAGAAGTCCACGTCGTTGAAGGCGACCGACAGCTTCTCGTCGAAGCCGCCCAGTTCGTCCCAGACCGACCGCCGCGTCATGAGGCACGCGCCGGTCACGGCCGACACGTTGCGCGTCATGTCGTGATAGGTCATGTACTTCGACGGGGCGTTCTCCTCCGGCATGTTGATGAAGAGCCGCGACACGCCGTAGCCCGTGATGGCAAGGCCTGCATGCTGATAGGTGTCGTCCGGGAAATAGAGGCGCGGGCCGACTGCGCCCACGTCTGCGCGCTGGGCATAGCCTGCCAGTATCTCGAGCCAATCGCCGTCGATTACCTCGGTGTCGTTGTTGAGCAAGAGCACAAGCTCGCCCGTCGACTCCTTGACGCCGTGGTTGACGATGGCAGAGAAGTTGAAGCCCTCGCCCTTCCATTCCACGACGCGCACCGGATGCGATGACGCCTCGAGCTCGCGGTAATAGTCGAACAGGCGCGCGTCCGTGCTGTTGTTCTCGACGATTACGATCTCGTAGCGAGGGTAGTCGGTCTTGTCGAGAATAGAATCGATGCAGCTCTTCAGCACCTCGGGCTTGTTGTGCGATGGCACGACGATCGACACGAGCGGGTCGCCCTCTATGCCGTAGCGCACGCGATACGTGAACGGGCGTCCGTACTCGGTCACTGCGGCCGGGATGCCGAGACGGTCAAGATGGCTTTGCACCGCGCGGATGCCGGCGTCGGTCGCATAGGACTTGTTGTCGGCGGAAAGCGCCGTCGAGCCTGCGGTTGCGCGCCAGTGGTAGAGGATCTTGGGGACATGGTGGATGCGGTCCGTCTCCTCGGCGACGCGCAAGGTCAGGTAGTGGTCCTGGGCGCCGTCGTACAGCCCCTGGGGCGTGGGCCCCACCGCATCCAAGATGGTCTTGCGGATCGTCAGCATGTGGCAGATATAGTTGTTGTTGCGCAGCTGGTCGATGCTGAAGTCGGGCTTGAAGTGCGGGCCGCCGTAGCAACCGTTGTCGTAGAGCTTGTCCTCGTCACAGTACAGAACGTCGATCGAGGGGTCCTTGTTGATGGCGGCGGCATACTCGAAGAGGATGGCCGGTTCGAGCACGTCATCGTGGTCGAAGAACGCCACATAGTCGCCGGTCGCCTCCGCTACGCCGCGATTGGTGTTCTCGGTGATGCCGTAGTTGGTGTCCAGCGTGACCACCTTGATGCGCTCGTCAGCCGCCGCATAGGCACGGACCAGCTCGGCGAGCTCGGCGTCCTCCGGCGTAGAGTTCACCAACACCAGCTCCCAGTTGCCATAGGACTGCTCAAGCACAGAATCGGCCATCTCGGTGAATAACTTGAGCGGCGTGTGGTAGAGCGGCACGATGACGCTGAACTTCGGCTCGCGCTGGAACTTCACGCGCTTTTGGCGCTCGAGCTCGCCAGCTGAGGCGCGATGGCCGAAGAACCAGCCGCCATACTCCCCATCGCAGCTGGCATCCTCGCTGTCGTCGAAGAACTTGAGGATCATCTCGCGATAGGCGTTCTTTTCCAGGCAGCTGAAGTTGTCGAGCTCGGGATGCTCGGGGAAGTGCGCGACAACGGTGTAGGTCATGACATGGCCCGGCACCTCCACGAAGAACGAACAGCTGGAATAGGGGTTGCTGTCGCCTTCGTAGAAGTCGCCGTCAGAGAAGTTGTCGAAGGTGTTGGTGTCGCCCACGCGCTCGCCGCGCGCGTCAAGCAGGGTGATCTCCATCGGACCGGGATGCGCGCTGGGCGCCACGACGAACCCGCGCAGCACGCGCCTCACCTTGCCTGCGCACACCTCCGTGAACACCACGACCGCCTGCTGCGTGAAGAAGCGCTCGTTGTAGTTGCGGATAGCGAACGCCTCGTCGCGAGAGAGGCGATAGTTGATGCGCGACTCCCACTTGGAAAAGCCGCTGGAAACGAGCAGGGACTCGCTCGCCACCAGATCGCCTTGCGGGGTGCGCTCAGTGAAGGTGACCTTCTGCTCGACTTTGAAGTCCGGAAGGCACAGCACATAGTCGTCCTCGAGCGGATAGAGGTTGCACGGCGTGTCATCGGCATACTTGGTGGAGACGCTGGCCTCCACCACATCGACCGGATCGTCTCGTTCTATCGTGAGCCGCTGGTAGATCATGCCGCGATCTCTGCATACGATCCCTTTGGTTACTTTCATCGGGGGCGTGTTCCTTCCCTTGTGCGGTCGTTGCTTCTGATTTTATCTGAAAGTCGCGCTGGCGGCGGTCAAGAGCACGACGCCGTCAACGTGCGGAGCGCGTCAATGATGTCAGCGGGGGATGTTCCCACCTCGAGGATAAGACCCTTGTCGTAGCGGCGCACGCGCTCTGCCGGGGCACCGATGTCGAAGGCTGCAACGGGCAGTCCCGCATCCATGGCCTCCGATGCCGTGAAGGAGAACGTCTCGGGGCAGATGCTCGAGACGAGCACGACGTCGATGCGCTCGCGCTCGATGATGTCGGGCAGCTCCTCGCGCTGGTAGCGACCTGTCTGGCGCCGGGTGATGGCTGGAATGTCTTCGGTGGACTCGCCTATCAAGACGAGCTCGACGCCGGTGTCGTTCTGGTCGATGATGGTCACGATGTCGCGCACGACGTCGAGCCCCTTGTTGTGCGACAAGACGCCGATGACGCCGATGGTCACGACACCGTCATCGGGCGGGGCGGCGACGCGCCTGAGCGGCGATACCTCGTGAGGCACCACCGCTATCGTGCCTCGGGCGGCAAGGGCTGGATATGCCCGCTCCAAAAGCGAGCGGCTGTCGTCGCAGAACACTGTGATGGCGTCACAGCTCAAGAGGAACGCCTCCCACACCTCACGGTACTCGGAAATGCCCGCATGCGCGAAGTCGTCACGCCTGAGACACGAGAAGCACTGATGGCACCGCTCGTAGGGAGGCAAATCGCAAAAGACGCCGTCGATGTCGATGAGGTTGTAGCTCTGGCAGATAGAGAAGTAGTCGTGGACCAAGAACTCGAGCGCTATGCCGCGTGACTGCGCAAAGCGCGCCACGAAGCGCAGCAACGAAGCAACGTTCGGATATCCCACCACCTCGTTCACCCAGACAGACGCAATGCCCGCGACAGAAGCCAGCAGCGTCTCGATGTCGGGCACATGCATGAGCTCGCAGATGCCATCCAGCCACGTCTCGCAGGTGAAGTCGGCCGCCTCCTCGTCGAAGCGCGCCACAAAGAAGCGCCTGCCGCGCTCGCGCTCCGCAGCGGCACGCTTCTCGAGATAGTGCTCGGCACCGCCACCGAGCGAGTGCGTGATAGCAACGATAGCAGGGCGTGTAGCATCTGCCAGGCATGCCGCCAAGGCTGGCGACGGGCTGTCCGAGGGCGCAGAGGGCCGCTCGGCCGCAGCCGCTGGGGCGCCGTCGTTGAGGGCGCCGTCGTTGGAAGCGGCGTCGCTCAGGGCGCCATCAGGGCCAGCGTCGCCTTCGCAGGCAGAGCCGTTCTGCACGATGCGCTCTGCCTCCTCCTTCGAAAGCGGGCGCACATATGCATACGGGCCGTCATCGTTCGCCAGCACGGTGCCCATCGCCCGCAACTCGTCGTCGCCGTGAGCGAGGAAGAAATACAGCGGACGTGGAGAGCGCACGAGGAAGAACGCCTCGAAGCCAGACCAGATGGCATCAAGCGTCTGCTCATGCAGGGCGATGTCGGGCCTGCCGACCGAAATCGCCGGGCTCTCGACGAGCACCGAGCCCGCCTCGTCGAGGACGAGCACGCGGTTTTCCGCATTCCTGTTCGCGGGATCGAACAGCCATCCTCTCGCCTTGACGACGGAGCCGTCGATGTCAAACCCATCCAAGCACCAATCGATATCGCTGGTGCACGGAGCGCTTGCGTGCTCTTTGACAGCACGGTCGCCCCTCAAAAGATTCTTGAGCATGTCTGCCACGTCCTTCGCGTCTGCTCGTTCGCACTAGGCTTGATTATCCCTCATTCTGGCGCATTCGGACAATGCACGGATGCCCAAGTCCCGAAACGGACTTGGGCATCCGATTGCGAATGGTATGTCGTGACGCACCCGTCGCGCAGCAGCCGCTAGTCGGACAGCAGCGTGAACCTCTGGGCATGCGTGCCGTTCGACTCGTAGACCTGGATGTTGGCACCGTTTTCCGTAGAGCCATGAGCGACATCGAGCGCCTTGCCTGACTTCTTGGAGAGAAGCGTGTAGGTGCCGTCGCCGTTGTCGTCGATGCGCCACTTCTGCGCATCCGTGCCGTTGGAGGTGTACTGCTGCACGTTCGAGGAATTCCTCAGGTCGCCGCCCGCAACGTCAAGCGCCTTGTTGGAGCTGACGTTCGTGACGGTGTAATAGCCGTTTCCGTCATAGCGCAGCGAGTACTTCTGCGCGCTCGTGCCGTTCGCCTCGTAGATCTGGACGTTGGCCCCATCAGCGGTCGAGGCGGCCGGGATGTCGAGCACGCCCGTGGCGGACAGCGACGTGCCGATGGTGTAGATGCCGTCAGGGACGGTCTGCGTGCCCGGCTCGGCGCCCACGCGCTCGAGGGTGAACTTCTGTGCAAGCGTGCCGTTGGAGGTGTACTGCTGCACGTTGGTGCCGTTGTCAGCCCTGCCTGCGAAAAGATCGAGAGCGCGGCCCGAGCCTTTGTTGATGAAGGTATAGGTACCGTCGCCGTTGTGGTCGATCCTCCACTGCTGGGCCTCGGTGCCGTTGTAGTCGTACTGCTGGACGTTGCCGCCATTGGCGAGAGAGCCTGACTCCACGTCGAGCACCTTGCCCGAGCCGTCGTTGCGCAGCACGTAGTAGCCGTCAGAGGTGCGCTCGATGTCGAACGCCTGGGCGCGCGACTCGTTGGAGTCATACACCTGGATGTTCGCCGCGTTATGGGTGCCGCCACCAGAGACGTCGAGCACGCGACCCGAGTTGAGGAGGCTCTTCACGCGGTACTTCCCGTCGGGGATGACGCTCTCGCCCGGGTCAACGCTTGCCAGGTACGTATAGTTGAGGTCGCAATTGGTGGAAATGCCCGGGACGCGGCCGCGCGAGCTGAACTGCCAGATGCCCTTGCAGTTGCGGAAGTCCTTGAAGTCCTCGAAGGTCAGCCCGATGGTGGTGTTGTAGGCAGCCTGCCACTTGTACCACTGGTCGAACACCGGATCGGTCAGGCGGTTGTTCCACCAGTTGAGGCTGGCATAGACGCCCGCCTCGTAGCCCGCAGCCGTGATCTTGTCGCAAAACGCGCTCGCCAGCGCCGCATAGTCGGCGCCGGCCATGGCCTTGTCTTCCATGTCGAAATAGATGGGCAGGCCCACCTGAGAGGGCGTGAGCCCAGCCTTGGCGAGGCAGGCAAGCGCATGATCGGCCTCGCTCGAGGCAGACTCGGGCGTGGCCGCGTACGAATAGAGGTAGACGCCGAAGGGGATGCCGGCCTCCTGGCAGCCGCGCACGTTCTCGAGCCAATACTTGTCGTCGCGCTTCGTCATGTCGCCAAAGCCGCAGCGGATGATGGCGTAATCGACGCCCGAGGCTTTGACCGCATGCCAGTCGATCTCGTGCTGCCACTCGCTGACGTCGACGACGCGCTTGGCATCGTTGTCGGTGTAATAGCCCTGGGTGAACTGGTCGAACCCGTCGAACATGGTTTGGCCGTTGCCGACATCCACGGCAGCGAACGGAGACAAGCCACCTGCCGAGCCGGCAGCGCCGCCCTCGGCAGGCAGAAGCTCTGCCTCGACCGAGATGCGCTCGCCCGGCTCGTACTCGAAGCTGTTTTCGAGAAGGCCCTTCTCGACCGGGATCATCTCAGCAAGGGCAGTCGCCGGGACAAGCGATGTCGCCAAGACGCCGGCAGCGAAAAGCCCTGTCGCCTTCTGCATCAAAGCAACGATGAAACTGCGGTTTTTTCTCATATAGGAAATCCTTTTCGTTGGTGTCGTTTCGCGCCTGCGCGGAGGCCTCTTGTGCGAACGTCGCTCTCGGGGAGAGCCTGAGTGCCGCTGCGCCAAGACGACGCGCGCCGTTTCTCAACGCTTTGCAAACGTGTCGTGAACGTTTTCAAAAAGTCTAGCATGCTAGAATGTGAGGGTCAAAACGGAGGAAGGCGCATGGGGCAGAACACATCTATAGTTAACGCAAAAAACACAAAGCCTGACAGCCAGCGTCAGAACAACAGCCTATATCTGCTGACGAACCTCGTCTCGAAAGAGTTCAAGCTGAAGTATCGGCGCAGCGTGCTGGGCGTGCTTTGGAGTCTCTTGAACCCGTTGCTGATGATGATCGTCATGGCGCTCATCTTCTCCAACATATTCCGGTTCTCCTTCGATTTGTACCCGTTTGCCGTGTACCTCATCTTGGGACAGACGCTGTTCGCGGTGTTCCAGGACGGCACGAACGGCGCGGTGCGCTCCATCATCGACGCGGCGCCGCTGATCAAGAAGGTGCATGTCGAAAAGATGGTGTTCCCGACCGAGAAGGTGCTGTTCGCGGTCGTCAACTTCGGGTTCTCCCTCATTGCGATTGCGCTGGTCATGCTGTACTTCGGCATGGTGCCTAGCTGGCATATCGTGTTCGTGCCCGTGCTCGTCTTGCTATTGGCCGCCTTCACGCTGGGCATCGCCTACCTCGTGTCGGCACTGACGGTGTTCTTCCGCGACATCGAGCACCTTTGGAGCGTCCTCATCACCGTGTGGTTCTACTTCACGCCCATCTTCTGGCCGTACGATGCCTTGGCGAACAATGGGCTGTCATGGGTGTTCACGCTCGTCCAGGTCAACCCGATGTACCACTTCGTTGCCTGCTTCCGACAGCTCGTGACGGGCTATTCGCTCCCGTCCGACCTCGCCGTGACGACAGAGTTCGGCATCTGCGCCGTGTGCGCCGTGGCGGCGTTGCTCGTGGGGCTTTTGGTGTTCAAGAAGCTGGAAAAGAAGTTCATCCTCTACATCTAGCGCTCGAAGGTGCGCCCGATAGCGAGGCGCGTCGCGGCCGATGAGACGCGGCACGAGCCACAGAGACCAACGATCAGGAAAGATGGCGCGCATGACCGAACTGCTTGACAACGAAAACCGCGATCGAGACGTCATCGTCGATGTCGAGAACGTCTCGGTGGTGTTCAACATCGCCAACGAAAAGATACAGAGCCTCAAGGAGTACTTCATCAAGGTCATGAAGCGCGAGCTCATGTTCCGCGAGTTCGTGGCCGTCGATGACGTGAGTTTCAAGGTGTATCGCGGGGATGTCTTCGGCCTGGTGGGCACCAACGGCTCCGGCAAGTCCACGATGCTCAAGGTGATAGCCGGAGTGCTCGAGCCCTCCAAGGGCACCTGCACCGTCAACGGCACGATATCCCCGCTCATCGAACTGGGTGCAGGATTCGACATGGAGCTGACTGCCCGCGAGAACATCTATCTGAACGGCGCGCTGCTCGGGTTCTCGAAGAAGTTCCTCAACGAGCACGTGGACGAGATCATCGACTTCGCCGAGCTGCACGACTTCATGGAGATGCCGCTCAAGAACTACTCCTCCGGCATGGTGGCACGCATCGCGTTCGCGATCGCCACGGTCACCGAGCCCGATCTTCTCATCGTCGACGAGGTGCTGTCTGTCGGCGACTTCTTGTTCCAGGAGAAATGCGAACGTCGCATCACCCAGATGATCGAGAACGGCACGACCGTGCTCATTGTCTCTCACGCGATCGACCAGATAGAGCGGCTGTGCAACCGGGCGATCTGGATCGAGAAGAGCAAGCTCAAGATGCTCGGGCCAGCCTCTGAGGTGACGGCGGCTTATCGAGCGTATGGGCAGTAGCATGACAGAAGCAGGCCTCGGACACAGGCACGATCCGGCAATCAGCATAATCGTGCCTGTCTACAACAAGGGCGAAAACCTCTCGCGCTGCCTCGACAGCCTGCTGGCGCAGACGTTTGACGACTTCGAGGTGCTGTGCGTCGACGACTGCTCGCAGGACGACTCTGCTGCCGTCATGGAGAGATACGCAGCGGCCTCTGCCAAGGTGCGTCCCTTGCGCCACGACCAGAACAAGGGCGTGGGGAAAGCGCGCAACACCGGACTGGACAACGCACGCGGGCAATATGTCACGTTCGTGGACGCCGACGATGCGCTTAGGCGCGATGCCCTCGCAAAGATGCATGAGAGGGCCATGTCAACCGATGCCGATGTCGTCGTCTACGACCTCGCGTTCTGCCGCCCTGGGGAGGATGAGCCCCCCGCAGGGCCAGCATCGCTCTTCATGTCATATCTGCCAGCTGGCCATGCCGACCCCTTCACCTGCGACGTTGTCGGAAACAAGGCGTTTTTGTTCACGGGAGCCAGCGCATGCACCAAGCTGTTCGCTCGCAGCCTCGTCGAAGGACTGGGCTTGCGCTTCACCGACCATCCCATCGCGGAGGACCTGCTGTTCACCTATACCGCGCTGTCTTGCGCCGAGCGGGTCACCGCCATCGAGGAGCCCTTCTACCAGTACGACCTCGGCACGGGGTCGGGCAACGAAGTGAACCCTGGCAACATCTCCATCCTGGCAGATGTCTTCTCCGAGCTGCGAGACCGTCTGAGGGCGAAGGAACTCCTGCCACGCTACCGAGACGCTTTCGTGAGCCTGGCGTTCGGCCACTTCGACAACATGCTCAGCGCCGCACCCGATGTCGCAGCGCTCAAGCAGGTGTTCGAAACCATCTCTTCATGGGTGCGCTCTGGCGAGAACGAGGGTCTCTTTGCGGAACCGATCGAGTTCGCCAACGACGCGTATGCGGTTGCCTGTCACGCGGCTCGCAAGGATGACTTCGCAGAATACCTGTCGGCTCGCTTCGACGCCGCGCAAGCTGCCCTCCGCAGCGAGCGCAACCTCTCAGAAGAGCTTCGACGCCAGCTGGCAGCCGCCGAAGAGCATGCATCCGCTGCGCGCGCCGAAGCCGAGGCGCTGCGCGCATCCCATTCGTACAAGCTCGGCAACCTCTTGGTGAAGGCGCCAGCGAAAGTCAAGCGCGCAATCAGCAAGGGCCCATCGAACGCTAGCTGATACAGGCAGCTGCCGCGACCAGCCGCGTTGCCGCTGCCGTTGCTGACCGCCTTGCGCAGCTGCCGGCGTTCTTGCGCAGCGGCCTCCGCCATCCCGCCTTTGCGGTCACGACCGCACCGCGGTCAGCCGCGAACCAGCGTGACCGCTGCCGCACGGACTACCTGGTCCTTCGCTCCCTATGCAAGAGCGCCTGAGATGTATCCCAGCGACACATCCGGCATGACGACCTTGCCGCCAATGGCATTGACCCGAACTATCTGAGAGTTATGCTTGGCGATGAATCCGTCGACCACCGTATTGTCGACCGGCCCAAGCGCATCGTTGCCGTTCATGAGCAAGACGACGCCCTTGGCCTTGCCAGCCAAGGCTCCGCCGGCAAGCCCGTCAAGGCCCTTCGCGCCGGTAGCGCCGCACGCCACCGTAACCGTCTTCGCATCGAGATATCCGCTGCCTACCATGTAGTTCGCGATGTAGTTGGATGTGTCATAGGCAGTCGAGCCTTCAGTGAGTCGAACGACACTCCTGCCGAACGTGCCTTCTGCTGACTCCCACGACACGGCGTTGACGCCACCAGGAACGAAGATCGTGGCAGTGGGGCAATGGCTGGACAGGAAGCTCCTTGCTGCGCCGGAAAGGCTGCGCTCGTGAGCGCTGGCACCCTCCGACTGCAGCAAGATGGGCACACGATAGGCATAGGCGAAGCCTGACATGGATATCGCATCCTCGAACGAGGTGGGCGTCGCCATGATGACCTTATCCATAGAAGTGGACGACTGCGCGTTCAGCGATGCGATCGTCTTGGCGCACTCGAGGGACGTGTCGGAGGCCGACGAGCCAAACACGCGGCGAATGTTCGTAACACCTGCGGCACGCAAGCCTGGCTCGATCGAAGCCGCCGGCAGCACCGCCTCGCCGCCAATCATATACACCGTGCTCACACCGAGGCGCCGCAGTTCCGCTGACGTAGAGGGAGAGAGATACCCGCGCGTCGTGAGCAGAATGGGGGCGTCGAGAGCGCCTGCCAGCCCAGTGGCGCTCATGGAGTCCGCAAAGTCATCGTTTCTCGCTAGCACCGCATAGGTAGCGCGACTAAATGTCGCACTCGATAC
>CAJUFC010000213.1 GCA_910585565.1 uncultured Eggerthellaceae bacterium
ACGGCTTCGACACCGAGCAGATCATCATGGGCGCGCCCTTCGGCGAGATCGAGGGGGTCATCGGTGTCGATGACGAGGGCAAGGCGGAGGACCGCAGCCTCATAACCCCATTGCAGAACGGCAAGGGGCATCTCGACCTGACCCCCGAGGAGCAGGCCGAGGTCGACGCCCGCAAGGCCGCCGAGCCCAAGGACGGCCTGTCGTTCTCGTACCAAGCCAGCATGGACCTCTCGGTGAGGTGGGCAGGCGACAAGACCGCGACCCCGGCCCATATCGAGATTCCCGCATACGTCGCCATCGATGACGTCACCTACCAGGTGACCCAGATTGAGCCGAGCGCCTTCGAGGGCGCCGTGTTCCTTACGAGCGTGGCCATCCCCGAGGGTGTCATCGCCATCGGGGAGTCCGCATTCGCAGGCTGCACCAACCTCAAGGAAGTCAATCTCCCCTCCACCCTCAAGACCATCGACTACGCCGCCTTCAAGGGCACTGCCCTCGAGTCGATTGACATCCCTGAGAGCGTCCGCATCATCGGCGGCGAAGCCTTTGCTGAGTGTGTTAGCCTGCAGTCTGCCAACGTGTCTCGGGGCACCTATGTTAGTCAGAGCGCCTTCAGCGGAGCGCCCTCGTCATCCATGCAAATGGATGCGGACACCTCTCCTGATGTTAGCCAACCGGTTGTTGCTAACGAGAGCATCACTCCCTACGCGACGTTCGGTCCAGCCGACGGCTACGCCTATGAGTTTGTCTACGATACAAGTAATTTTCGCTGGGCTGATACGCCCTATGCCGAGCACGATGAGTTTGATGCAAGGGTGTTTTACTCGAGCCCTAGTGGCATCAGCGCGCCGGCAGGTTATAAAGCTTTTGAAGGATCAGAGCCATTTTACGTGGCTATGGCTGGCTCGGATTGGTATACCGATGATTACTCGCACTCTATGCACGCCAAACCCGACCCTTCTCGCAAGATCACATCAGGAGCGGTCTCAATTAGTGCTTCATGGGGCAACAATCCCGGAAGGGCACAGCTGATTGTTGATAAAAACGTTACGTATTCAGTTTCTCAGGGGACGTACATACCGCATAATCCGACCACTCCTTTCAACACGCCTATCTATGAGTACTGCATTGCTCCTTCCGATGTGCGGTACTACAACGGGAGTACGGGACAGCTCGTTTCCGGTAGGGCATCTTTTCTCCAGAATACCCACCAGACCGATTTCTATGTTTTCCGTCTGATTACGTATTCCATGACCTACGCCGACGCGTTTACAGATGATGACCATCTGCGCTCGGAGTTTACCGTTGAGGATGCCGACAAGCACCTTGTCGATCCTGCCGACGATGCTCGTCCGGGCTATAGGTTTGTTGGTTGGACTGGGCCAGGAAATCCGACGACGCCCAAGAAGGGCAGCGAGTTCAATATCGACGTCACGGGTGTGACGGGCGAGGAGCTTGCCTATACCGCTCACTGGGAGAAGCAATTCACCATCTCCTTCAAGCCGGGCAATGGGAGCTCGATCAGCAACATCTCCTACTATAAGGGCGACGCGCAGGAGCTGCCGAAGCCGGAGCGGACGGGCTTCTGGTTCAAGGGATGGTATCCGACCAGCACGAGCGACAGCGATGGGCGCACATACTGGGAGGGCGTGAAGGGCGGCATCGGCGACGACGTCACCAAGCTCGTCACGAGCCTGGCGGCGGACGCCGAAGGCGACGTGACCCTCACGGCCGTATGGAAGCCGAAGGCCTACACCGTCAAGTACAACACCGACGCCTCCAAGGAGGGCGTGAGCCACGACGGCGCGCTGGCGGTGGAGCCGCCGGGCAACAAGTCGTTCCTGCATCCTGACGCCAACGACGCCATCAGCGCCATCGGTGAGGAGTCGTTTGGCGGCATCCATGTCGATGCGGAGGCGTGCTACGACCTGACGAGCGTGCCGCACTCGATGGTCAACGACTATGACTTCGGCAGACCCGACACGGCGCTGGGCGCTTATCCGTTCCAGGGCTGGTGCAAGAACGTGAACCTCCCCATCGGCACCATACCCGACCCGGTGGAGACGTCTGACGGTAAGGTGGCCCAGCACTGGACGGTGCTGCGCGAGAAGAACGACGAAGGCAAGTTCACCAGCGTCAACTACTTCTTCTTCGTGTTCGGTCCTGGCTGGTCCAACTACTCCGAGGCGCAGTGCGCCCAACTGTACGAGGTCTACGGCGTCTGGGGCGTGACCGGCGAGACCGTCATCTCGCTGGCAGCCACGCAGCCGAGCTACGTCAACAACATCGGCGAGCAGGCCGTCGAGGTCGACGGGCGCGGGGACGCCACCCGCGGCACCGAGACGATCCGCTTCCGCGAGAACATGGGATACATCGGGCAGGGCGCCGCGACGGCTGACTCCGATGGCGAGCAGCTGCATACCGGCACGCCCGAGCGGCATGACGCAGGGTATGAGATCGATGCGGCCATGGGCCTGCGCGCCCCGGTGCGCTATGGGTTCGAGTTCCTGGGCTGGGGTGCTCCGGCATCTGCCTCGACGGACGTCGACGCCGCCAAGGAGGGCGGCGCCACGGTCGCCAAGACCACCGACCTCTCCGACGTGGAGGGTAAGATATACGTCTCGTATGACGAGGACCGGGCCCGCGAGGCCGGCAAGACCGGCTTCGCTCTGACCGAGGCCGGGGCAGCCCTTGTGGACTCGGACGCTGACGCGGGCACCCATTCCTATGTGGGCACGGGCAGCCACAATGCAGACGCCAAGACCGACTCGTGGAGCGCCTACTGGCGCACGCGCACCGTGGACGTCGCCCTGCGCGTCCCGCTGCACGCCGTCGCCGAGGCGGACATGACGGGCGCCTCCACGGGCCCGGGCGCGACGCACGGGGACGCGGCCGACTTCGCCGCCGGCGTCACCAAGGGCGAGTACGACGACTACA
>CAJUFC010000214.1 GCA_910585565.1 uncultured Eggerthellaceae bacterium
CTTCTTCGCACGCCAGTTTCGCGTGATCCAGCCGAGACAGCCTCCGAACAGCACCATGAGGAACATCCCAACGCCAGCGACAAGGGGGTCGCCGAAGTTTACGATGGACGGTGCTACTGTCACTCCGAATATCGACAGCAAGCCAAATATGATGGTCAGGACAATGGAAATTACACCCATGGCGGTGTTCTTCGTCTCAGGCTTCATCTACGCTGCTCCCACCGCTCGTTCATTACCCATAGGCTCTTGCCCTTCTTTTTCGATGCGCCGCGCGGGGTCGGCGGCGATGCTGGCGACCATGCCGGCCACCTCTGTCTTGCTCTCGTCGTTCAAGCTTTCATAACAGCCGTTCAACTTCTCTTGCCTAGGGTCTTGGAACGTGCACGCCCTAATCACTTCATGCCCTACAAGTTCATCTATGGTGCAGTCGAGATCGTCCGCAATAATCCATGCCTTTTCTAGAGGCAATGCAATGCGGCCTTGTTCGTAGCCAGTGTATGTATCGCTGCTCCACTCCAAATGCGTTGCATAATCAACTGCACTTGAATAGCCTGCGTTTTTTCGCATTTTCTGAAGGTTTTTGCCAATGCATTTTTTGAGTGTTTGGCTGTCCATGGCGCCCTCCCTGTCGCCGAAATATTATCTCTAAAATACAAAATTATCAACATATTTTGTATTTTTCTCTTGCAATTAATCATTTTAAGACTTAATATGCTCAAAAATTAATCGTAATAATACAAATTGAAGGAGGAAGCTCATGGCATTGCCTATGACTATCGGAATCGGCGGCATCGTCTCCTTCGCTTTCCTGATGTTCGTGGGCGCGGGAGCGTTCTGGGGGCTGCTGCTCGCCGGCTGTGTCGGCATCGGCTATGCGGTGGGCTGGTGGCTCACGGGCGTCTGGGAGGAGGAATGCAAGTGAACCGCAAGGAAGCCATCGCGGCGGGGCTGCGCAGCCATCGAGCCGCGAAGAACGTGAGCCAGCGTGAGTTCGCCGAATCTGTGGGGGCGAACCCGGCGACGGTGTCCGCTTGGGAGAACCGCGCAGGCATCAGCGTCGAGGACGCGTGGGGCGTCGCCGACTACTACGGCGTCAGCATCGACGAGTTGGTGGGCCGCAAGGCCCCCGAGCGCAAGCCCGCGGCGTAGGGAAGTGAACGACGAGCGCCGCACCGTGGGCGCGTGAGGGGGGAGAGATGGGCAAGCGTTATTTCAAGGACTTCTACGGGGGAAGCGCTTCCATTGGCGAGACGGCGAGAGGACACGTCCTCACCGTCTGCGACGGGAGCGGCCGGCGCGTCCTGCGCAGGACCTACGGCACCTATCGCGGCGCCCGGGCCGCCATGGGCCGCGCGAGCGATGGCTGGCGCGAGGTCGGCGCAGAGGGCTAACGACCAAGCGCGAGCCCGCAGCGTGGCATTATCAAGCACCCTGACAATCGAGCATCGATGGAGCGGCGGCGGATCGGGCGGCGAACGGACTTTCTTCGATCGCGACGCTGACGGGGCGAGCCTCCTATTTAAGGCGCCGGAGGCTCGCCCCTACCGACCTGGTTTCGTGCTGATGCATCAGCCGTCCCCGAGGGTTTCAGATCTTCGCCAGCTTTTGCGGATCGCGATCATCTTTTCGCGCCATTTGTAAAGGCGCTGCCCGGATCGTACCATCCGCCGCCGCTCCATCGATGCTCGCGACCGGTGCCGACTACGCGAGGCGCGAGCATCGAAGCACCCTGAAAACCGAATAGGCGCGACCATGGCGGCAGAACGGAGCCGCCATATGCCCGAAGCAAAAATCCAGGAAAGCCTCGAGAGGTTCGAGGAGTCTTATATCGTCCTGGCGCAGAAGTACGTCGACAAGCTGACCGATGGTATAGGGTGCGGAGAAAGCATATCGACCGCCGAGTCGCAGGTCTTGTCGCACATGACCTGCGATATCGAGCGATTTGCACGGATGCGCTCGTACGAAGAGGGCCAGAAGCCCTACCCGCTGCCGGCCTGACGCTCCCACGCCGAAAGATCCGACGGCACGTCGTCCAGATCGGCGTACGAGTCCCACCTTGCGCTTCCTGTTGTCTGGGTGAACGCGTCGTCGGCCGCGGCCCATGGGTCGATATACGTTCCGCACTCGTCCCCTAGGCACACAAGGAGATAGCGGCCGTCGGGAAGCCGGCCGATTCGGAGGGGTCCGATGTCGCTTTCGTACTTCCACATGCGAATCATCTCCTTTCTTGCATCACGAAAAAGCATTCTAGCAGCCGCCATGGTCGTGCCTATCCGGGCTCGCACACTGACAACCGAATAGACGCGACCATGGCGGCAGAACGGAGCCGCCATATGCTCGACATGGAACAGCGGAAGAAGATTCGCGAGAACGTGGAGGTCGTCGCGGTCAAGTACTCGGGCATGTTTCGCAAACATGCCGAAGAGCTCGCCGAAACGGGCTCTTACGATCACAGGGAGCTCACGGAAACGGCTCACGCGCTGTACGAGTTCGTTGTGCTTCTGGAGCGCGTCGACCGCATGGTAGACAACCCCGACTTCAAGCCGTATCCCCAACCGGCCTAAAGGCGCACCCATTTGTCGAGGTCGACAGGCACTTCGATTTCCGAGGCATCCCACTCAGCGCAGCCGGTGAAATGGTGGCATATGCTGTCCAGCATCGCCTCCGGGGTTTCGCAGACATCCCAGAGAACGCCGTCTTTCTCGAAGCCGTAACGGCCGTCGTCGAGCCTCTTGATGAAAAGGGTGCCGATGGGTGTTACGTACTTCCACACATGAGTCACCTCCTCTCTTGCCTGAACAAACATCATGCAGATTCTGGACCAAACGATTCTATCAGCCGCCATGGTCGCGCCTATTCGAGCCAACGAGAGAGGAGGTGTCCAATGGTCAAGGAACCGAATGACGCGACGATGAGCGGCTACGAGCTGTGCTTTCACCGGTCCGTGAGTCGGCTCTATGAGGAGTGGCGCGCCGGAAGGGAAGCGGCCCGATCGCTCGGGTCGCGAGAGGATGGCACGCCGTCCGCTCCCCCGCAGCGCGCCGAACGCAAGGCCGTGGCGTGAGGGGGAGCCAAGAACTATCCGATATTCGATCAGCGCCTGGCCGTGCGCCCGCACGGAGCTCGCTTTCTCGCGAGCGTCCAATCGATTGCAGTCATGGCTAACTCGGGTTTCCACATGCCCTCCTCCGTGCGGGCGTGCGGGCAGGCGCTGGACAACGAGAAGGGAACTGACAGATGAGCGACAGGGATGCCGTCGTGCTCCCCGCAGGGACGCACGACGTCGAATGCGAGCATGGCCGCGCCTTCATCTGCGCGCCGCATGACGTCAGGCTGGGCGAGATCGCGCCAGCTATAGCGAGGATCTTTGGAGGGAGGATTGTCGATGAGACGCATGGGAAAGAAGCGCCCCACCCGCCAGCCAAAGCACGCGAGGCGCAACCGTACACCGCGGCATGAGCCGCATGGCCAAGATTATACAGCCCGCTGGGGCTTTCAGGAAGCCCCCGTGCGACCGTTCCTCATGCCGCCCCAGCGCGGCATGCCGGCTCGGCCGAGCGTGGCGATGCTCGATGCCAGGCGCGTCCGCGAGAGCGCGGCCGCAGGGACGACCGCGCTGACATGCGCCGTGCTGGCGGCGGGATACGCCGTCTGTGCGGCGGGCTTTGCGCTGAGGTACGGGGTATGGCCATGGTGAGCGCCTTGCGCATCGAGGTGCGCGGACGCGATCTGTGGTCCATCCCCCGAGCCGAGCTCGAGGAGCGCACGCGCGCTGCGGCGCGAGACAAGGGCGCCGTTGCCGTGCGGGGCATGGTGCGCGTCCTCATCGTCGCGCCCGACTCGACCCAGGCGCAGCGCTGCCGGAAGCCGGTCGCGCAGGCCGTCGTCAACGCCCTCGAGGGAGAGGGCGTCATATCCAGGCGCGACATAGCGCGCGCCGAGTACTCATACAGGATGAACCCGCGCGATCCCCGGATCGTCGTGGAGGTGGAGGAGGTGGCCAGGCATGGCAGACGATAGGAGGGGGCGGTCGCTCGGCGACCTGTCGGAGATCCTTTTCGACCAGCTCGACCGGCTGAACGACCCTGACCTCAAGGGGGAGGAGCTGGCGGCTGAGCTCGATCGGTCGAAGGCGGTATCGGGCGTCGCGTCGCAGATGATCAGCAACGCGAACACCGTGATCCGGGGCTGGGAGCTCCGGCAGGCGCTGTCGGAGGGGGGCGAGGACGTGAAGCCGCCCCGCCTCTTGGAAGGATAGGCATGGCGGCGAGGACGGTCGATGGGTGGCCGGGATACCTCGTGACGGCGGCGGGGACGGTATGGTCTCGGCGGGAGGGCCGGCTGAGGAAGATCGTTCCTGCAGCCGACGAGGAAGGATACCTTCGAGTGCGCCTGCGTGCGGGCGGATGCGTTCGCGAGATCCCGGTGCATCGGCTCGTCGCGGCTGCATGGTGCCCGGGATGGCATCCGTCGCTCGAGGTGCACCACCTGGACGGCGACCCGGCGAACAACCGCGCCGGCAACCTCTTGTGCGTGACTGCGGGGGAGCACGCGCGGATGCACGGGATCTGGGTCGACGGCGACGTGGTCGCCCGGGAGCGCCGGCGCGCGAACGAGCTCATCGCGGCATCGCGCCCGGCGCGTCCGGGCGAGCCGGCGCTGAGAGGCCTCATGCGCGCGGCTCAGGACGCCGAGCGCGCCTTGGCCAAGCGGGGGATTTCGCTATGAGCCGCAATGCTTCCGGCGAGGTTCCCGAGCGTGTCGCCAAGGCCGTTCGATGGTCCAGGGAGCCCGAGAAGCAAGCGTGGATGGAGGCCCATTGCGGGCTCGGCAACGTCGAGCTCTCGCGCGCGTTCGAAGCGGAGTTCGGCTTTCCCCTCTCACGCCCGCAGATCACCCTTTGGCGCCAGACGAACGGAAGGTGCCTGCGGGAATCGCACGGCGGCGGCAGGTCGGCGCGCCCGGTGGGCAGCGAGTACGTGGGCAAGGACGGCTACGTCATGCGCAAGGTCGCGGAGCGTCCGAGCGTGCCGGGATCCAAGGACAACTGGGCCCTCAAGCACGTGTGGGCCTACGAGGAGGCCCGGGGTCCCGTGCCGGAGGGGTGCAACGTGTTCTTCGCGGACGGGAATCGGCGCAACTTCGACCCAGAGAACCTGGTCGCCGTGCCGAAGCGCGTGGTGGCCGTGCTCAACAATCGCGCCCTTGGGTGCGAGTGGCATGACGCCGACAGCCTCGAGGCCTGCGCCGCCCACGCGATGCTGGAGGTGGGCATTGCGGACGTGGAGCTGTCGGCGCCCAGGAGGTGCCGCGTGTGCGGATGCGAGTTCGTTCCGGACGAGCAGCCGAAGTCGCGGCGCAACACGAACGTGTCGACCTGCAGGGCATGCCTCGACGCGGGCAGGAGGGCCCGTTACTCCGGCGATGCAGGCACGGGCGTGTGCCGCGTGTGCGGAAGGCCGTTCCGCAAGTCGAGTCCGAAGAACGTGCGCTGTTCGGATTGCATAGCGGCGAAGAGATGGAAACCGAGATCGGAGGGCGACGATGATTGACGCTGCGAGCCTGCCGTTCGAGCTTGAGCGCTGCGACATCATCGTCGTGCGCCATGCGGGCGGCTTCTGCCACCTGGAGCCATGGCGGATGCAGGGCGAGCTCGCTGGCGCCATGCACGGTGCCGTCCGCGAGCTGTTCGCCGAGCGCCATCGCGACGACGCGCTGCTCGCCGAGTTCGCGCTCGGCTTCGTCGCGGCGATGGACGCCGTCGGCAGCGGAAGCCTGCGCTTTTCGGCAGCGAAGGACGAGGCAGGCCTCGTCTCGGCCATAACGCGCGCGTTCGACGAGATGCACGGGAACATGTCTGACGTCGCGCTCTCGGAGCTCGCCGAGCTCGCGAGGCGCAGGGAGGCAGGTGCTCGATGAGGGGCGAGTCGCTGGTCAAGCGAGATAGGGACGGCATCTGGTACTGCCGCCCCTATCTCGGCGTGAACAGGATCACGGGAAGGCCCATACGGCCGTACAGGAGGTTTCCGCAGGCGCGCACGAAGGCCGAGGCCGAGCGGCTTGCCGAGGAATGGGTCGCGAGCCACGCCGAGGCTGCGAAGCTCGGCGTCTCCAGCAGGCTGTCCGAGCTCGTCGCGAGCTACATCGACACGCTCGAGGCCGCCCACGCCCCGGTGAACACCGTGAAGACGTACCGTTCGACGCTGCGCTGCTACATCGCGCCCAACGTCGGGCGCACGAGGGTCGACGAGTTCACGACGGCCACGGCCACGGCGCTCTACAACGTCGTCCTCATGCAGGAGAGCAGGCGCGGCGGGAAGATCAGCCCGAACACGGTGCTCAAGATGCACTGGCTGCTGGCTGGCGCCTTCAAGCACTTCGCCAGATCGGGCCTCTGCGCCCACAACCCGATGCTGGCCGTAACGCATCCAGACCCCGTCGTGAAGGAGGCAAGGGCGTACGACGAGCACGAGTTCGCCCGCATCGCCTCCTATCTGCAAGGGGCGCTCAGGAGCAGCGACGCGAGCCCGGAGGCCGTCTTCGCGCGGTCGGTGGCGTTCGCGACGTACCTTTCGCTCTGGCATGGCACGCGGGCCGGCGAGACGCTGGCGCTGTCGATCGAGGACGCGCAGCTGTGGAGGTCGAACCTCCACGTCCACTGCACCATGGTCGATGACGCGGGCGTGGTGACGCGCCAGGAGAAGACCAAGGGAAGAAGGAGCCGCAACGTCAGCATTTATGACGAAGTGGTGCCTGAGATCGAGGAGCACCTGGCATGGGCGGACGCTGCCGTGCCTCGCAGGCGAGACGTTCCGCGCATGGTGGTCACCATGCCGGACGGGTCGTACGTGAGGCCCTCGGACCTTTCGAGGGCGTTCGGCTGTCAGGTGAGGGACCGCCTCGGCCTTCCGTCAGACACGCACTTCCACACGTTGAGGCATACCCATGCCACATGGATGATCCTGCAGGGCGCAGACATCGTGAGCGTCGCAGAGCGGCTGGGGCATGCGAAGGAGTCGATGACGCTCGAGCTCTACGGGCACCTCATGCCGGGACGCGACGCCGCGGCGGTCGAGGCGTTCGCTGAGTTCGCGAGATGGGCCGAGCGGCAAGGACAAGACCAAAGGAGAGACTGGCAATGACAAGGAATCCGATAGGCGAAGGCTGCGAGGACCGCTGCTGCGACTGCTGCGATCGCGCTGAGGTGCGTGGCTACAGGAGGGGTCGCGCGGTGAACGCGATGTCGCTGTTCTGCGAGCTCAACCAGCGCTACGTGGCACCGCGATCGTCTTGCCCGGAATGGCTGTTCGGCGACCCATGGGAGGGCATAAGATGAGCGACCAACTGATGGGCGTCGACTACTTCGCGCTGTCCGTCGACGCGAAGGACGATGACAAGATATTCGAGCTCAAGTACCGCTACGGCATGCCGGACGGCGCGGCCGACTACGACCATGCCGCTGCCTGGGCGGCGTACGGCCGCTTCGTCGAGCTCCTGGCGTCCATATACCAAGAGGGCTTCGCGGCGCAGATGACCAATCAGAAGCGGCTGCGGCTCTCGCAGCAGCTCGGGATGCCCTTGGGCGAGCTCGATCGGTTCATCCTCACCTGCGTCGACGTGGGGCTTTTCGATGACCGCATGTGGAACGAATGGGGCGTTCTGACGTCACGCGGCATACAGAGACGCTACTTCCATGCCGTCAAGCGTCGCAAGGGCAGCATCCCGCCGGAGCTGTCCAGGTACCTCCTGATCGACGTGGACGGCGACGCATGCTCGCAGCGCGAAGGCGCGGGATGCGCGTCGGGCGCAACGGATGCGCGCACGGAGCAGGCGGCGACGGATGACGATGCATGCACGGAACAGGCCTGCGCCGCTGCTGATGCAGACACGATGCATGCAGAGAAGCAACAAAGAAAAGAAAAGAAAAGA
>CAJUFC010000215.1 GCA_910585565.1 uncultured Eggerthellaceae bacterium
ACGCGGAAGATTCCTCGTCGGGGCTTCGCCCGCTCCTCGGAATGACGAATGGTCTTCGCCAGATGGGGCTCTTGCCCCACTGCGCCTGCCGGAACCCGCGACGCCCGCTCCCTCGTTGCCTGTTCGGCGGAGGCGGCATGGGTGCCGCGCGCAGTTCCGCAGCGAACGCGATCGTCCAGTGGACGATCGCGCAGAGCGAGGACTGTTTGAGCACGACGCCCGTGCCGCCGGAGCTGCGATGACGCCCTGCCCAAGATAACGCTGGGCGATGTCGCGCTGTCAGGATGAGGATATCCCATGGCAATTCCCTTCCCTTCGCGGTCGCTCTTTGCGAAAGCCTCTGCGGGAAGGTACAATAAGACCCGCAAGGCTCTCGCAAGAGAGACCTTCGTACGAGGCGCGTGACCCTTTGCCGCCAAGCATTCGGGGTCGCGTGCCTTCTTTTTTGCGCTCACGTGCGCGAGCGCTGTTCACTGTGCTCAGGGGATACAAAAAAGCACCCCCACAGGAGGTGCGCTTCAGACTGTGCTGTGCAAAAGCGCCCGTCCTGTAACCACACAGTTTCATCGCATAAAGCATGAACGACAGGCGCTTGTTGCCAAACGTTAGCTTTATGCGACGGTATTCAACTGTGTGGTTAGCGAATCATGATACTCATTTTTTAGCCGCGCAGCAACAGAACGCCCCTATCGTCCCCCAAACCACAAAATCCCCACGCCCCACCACCTGCGTGCCGCTACGGTCGCTTACGGCCGCTGCTGGCATGATCAGCACTGGAACCGAGGCGCGGATACAATTGGATTTCTGTCGCCTTTACATGCTTCGGTTTCCCAAAAAGTATCCCTTCTGACCTGGCCTTGTTAAATCCGCATATGGTCCCTGCAAGGGTTTTGTTAGACCCTCATGCTACACTCCGGGGACGCCAACGGCGAGGTTTTAGCCTGTGCGCTGGCAGCGCCTCTTGAACCAGTTCCTTATCAGGGACGACGAAAGGAGGTGATGTCCTATGGAGTTAGCGATCGAGATCGTGAAGTTATTGTCGGCCCTCGTCGGGCTGGCAGCGGCGATAACGGGAGCACTTCAAGCCCGAAGCGCAAGGAAGCGTCAGAAAAACGAAGGCCGGAACCCCCACGACTCCGGCCTTCCCAAGTAAAAATCGGCGCTGCCTGACACCAAACGCAGGCGGCCGTTGGCTTTGAGTATAGCACACGTAATCGAGCCTTCATAAAAAGTCGTCGGGAAGCATCCCCTAGCGACTTGATAGAAGCAAAAGCCACTTGCATCTTCATACCATGAAAAAACCTTCGTTTTCAACCCATCTTCAACCTTGATATTTTTCCGATACGTACTTAAAGCGAGAATATTCGGAGGTTTACGATGAGTACCACATTCACTATGGAGATAGACGAAAAACAAGAGAGATTGATATCCGAATACGCCGCCAAACAAGGACAATCCATAACAGATTTCGTCTTAGAAGCAGCTTTAGATGCAATCGAAGACTCAATTGGTCTACGCGACTGGAACGATGTCTACACTAGGCAAAAGACAGGCCCTCAGCCTGTTCCTAGGACGACATCGTAAGTAGCGGCCGCACTTGAGCAGCCGCTACTTATTGCTTGGGCTTGCGATCTACAGGATGGCGTTGCCTCGCAAGACGACTTGGCGCACCTCCAGCGTTTCCTTGTCGAGAACGACGGCGTCAGCGAAATGCCCCGGCGCAAGCGAGCCGTAGTCGGCATCAACGCCAATGGCGCGCGCCGGGTTGGTGCTAGCCGCCTTGACGGCGCTCACGAGCGGAATATCCATGTCCTTCACGGCCACATAGAAGCAGCGCATGAGGTCGCTCACGGAACCCGCGAGCGCGCCCCTGCCGCCGTCTATGCGGGCCTCATAGCCCTTGACCGTCACATCCTGCCCGCCAAGGTCGTACACGCCGTCTCCGAGCCCTGCCGCGCGCAGCGTGTCGCTCACGAGGATCATGCGGTCATCGCCGAACATCTTGAAGGCAAGGCGCACCATGGCCGGATGGATGTGCACGCCGTCAGAGATGATCTCGGCCGTGACCTCGGGGTGCTCCACCCCCGCAGGGATGGGGCCTGGGTTGCGATGATGCATCGGGTCCATCGCGTTGTAGAGGTGAGTCAGGTGGCGCGCGCCCTTCGCGAATGCGCTGGCCGCCGTCTCGTAATCGGCACACGTGTGCGCCAGCGAGATGCGGACCTCATCGGCCAGCTCGCCGATGAAGGCGTCAGCTCCGGGCTCTTCCGGAGCGATGTCCACGAGCTTGAAGAGGCCGCCCGATGCCTCCTGCAGCCTCCTGAACTCGTCCACGCCCGCATGGCGGACATGCTCGGGGTTCTGAGCGCCGATCTTGTCGGGAGAGATGAACGGCCCTTCCATGTTGATGCCCACGAGGTCCGCCTCGTCATAGGACGGGATGTACTCGCGTGCCGCCACGGCAGCCGCGGTCAGCTGCTCCTCCGAGAGCGTCATCGTTGCCGGGCACATGGCCGTGATGCCGCGCGACGCCTCGTAGGCGCCCATCTTGTGCAGCCCAGCTAAGTCACCGTCGCTCACATCCGCGCCAGCCGACCCATGGAAGTGGATGTCCACGAGCCCCGGGATGACATAGCACCCTGCAGCATCGATGACCTCGCCCGTGCCCTTGACCTTCTCATCAGCGATGCGCAAACCATCCACGACGACCATGCTCGGCTCGAAGCCGTCACCGGTGAACACCTCGCCGTTGGCAATGCAAGAAACCTGTCTCGTCATCAGGGCGCCTCCTAGTCGAGCTCGGATGCCGCAGCCTCGTCGATGACGACCACGACGTTGGGATGGAACTGCAGGATGGACGCCGGCACCTCGGGGGCAACCGAGCCGAAGAACGCGCGCTTCACGATGGCGGCCTTGTCCGCACCGCTGGCCACCACGACGACCTTGCGTGCCGCCATGATGGTGCCGACACCCATCGTCACGGCCTGGCGCGGCACCTCATCCTTGGACGCAAACAGCCGGCTGTTGGCCTCGATGGTGCTCTCGGTCAGGTCGACCTTGTGCGTTATCCGA
>CAJUFC010000216.1 GCA_910585565.1 uncultured Eggerthellaceae bacterium
AACACCTACGGCAGCCGTCGAGGCAACCATGAGGTCATGGCGCGCGGCACGTTCTCGAACGTAAAGCTGCAGAATCGGCTGTCCGGGGGCATGCGAGGTGGCTATACCGCCAACCAGCTAACCGGCAGGCCGTCTACGCTGTACGAGGCGGCTGATGCGTACCTGCGTGCAGGCGTTCCCTCCATCGTCATCGCGGGCAAGATGTATGGAAGTGGCTCGTCGCGCGACTGGGCCGCGAAGGGGCCTATGCTTCTGGGGGTCAAGGCGGCTCTCGCTGAGAGCTTCGAGCGCATCCATCGTTCGAATCTCATCGGCATGGGCATCCTTCCGCTGCAGTTCGTTTCTGGCGAGAGTGCAGAGGTGCTGGGTCTTGACGGCACGGAGCGCTATTCGATTTCTGGCATAGCGTTTTCCGATGGGGTGCCGGAGGAGGAGCTTGTCGACGTGACGGCAACGAGGAGTGATGGGAGCGCGGTTGAGTTCAAAGCTTTGGTTAGGATAGACACGCCGACTGAGGGCAAATACTATGTGAATGGCGGCATTCTGCCGTATGTGTTGAGGGGATTGGTCTGACATGGCAAAAACTGGTTTGGACGCGTTGCTGGAGGCACTGAAGTCCTCGGGCATGAACACCGACAATCTAGGCGGTAACGAGAACGCCTCGTCTGCCGGTGCTGGCTCTGGCGCCGGCGCATCCGGGACGACAAAGGGAGGTGCCAGCGGCTCAGGTGCTGGCGGCGCTGCGCCCCATATCGACCTGTCGTTTTTGGATGACGTGCATGGCCCCAAGGGCAAGGGCGGCTGGATTGCGCTCATCATCGTGGCCATACTGGTGCTGGCGGCGCTGTATTGGTGGTTCCATCCGCCTATCAGCATCAACTACACCGGCTTTTGGTTCTTCATCGGCATTGTGATCTGCCTGCCGCTGTTCATGTTCTTCACGTATCGACGCCAGCAGTATACGCAGGGCGCTGGCAAGTATGAGAAGAGCCCGAGCAAGGCGAAGAAGTTCAAGTGGCTGTGCCTTATCCCCATCGCCATCGTGGCGGTGGGCTTGGTGGGTGCGTTGTTCTCAAACGCCATCATCCCGGGCAATGCCGAGAAGTATTCCAACGTGCTCAAGACCGATACGCTCGATTTCGCCGAGGACATCAAAGAGGCCAACTACTCTGAGATTCCGGTCATCGACCGCAACTCGGCCATCTTGCTGGGCAATCGCGAGATGGGCACCATCCCGGAGTACGTCAGCCAGTTCGAGGTGTCTGACCTGTATAGCCAGATCAACTATCACGGTGAGCCGGTGCGCGTGAGTCCGCTGGGCTATGCCGATTTGTTCAAGTGGTTCACCAATCGCGAGGCGGGCATTCCCGCCTATTCGCTCGTCAACATGACGACGCAGGATGCAGAGATCGTGCGCTTGGGCGACAGTCCCATCAAGTACTCGCAGAGCGAGCCGCTGGCGCGCAACATCGATCGCCATGTACAGCTGAAGTATCCCACCTACGTCTTCGACGAGCTGTCGTTCGAGATTGACGAAGAGGGGCATGCGTGGTGGATATGCCCGGTGCGCACGTTCACCATCGGGCTGTTCGGCGGCTACACCATCGACCGCGTGGTGCTGTGCGATGCGACGACGGGCGAGTGCACCGAGCTTGCCGTGGGCGATGTGCCCCAGTGGGTCGACCGCGTCTACCCTGCCGAGCTGCTGATCGAGCAATACAACTGGTATGGCTCCTACCACAACGGCTGGCTGAACTCGTTCCTCGGCCAGGAGGGCGTCGTCAAGACGACGCCGGGGCTCGACGGCATGGTTGGCTACAACTACATCGCCAAGGACGATGATGTGTGGGTGTATACGGGCGTGACGTCGGCGACGGCGGACGATTCGATCATCGGCTTTGTGTTGGTGAACCAGCGGACGCAGGAGTCGCACTTCTATAGCGTCGCGGGCGCCACTGAGGCTTCGGCCATGGGCTCTGCCGAGGGCCAGGTGCAAAACCTGCGCTATACCGCGACGTTCCCGCTGCTGATCAACGTCGCCAACCAACCGACCTACTTCATGGCGCTCAAGGACGGGGCGGGCCTCGTGAAGAAGTTTGCCATGGTTGACATCCAGCGCTACCAGAACGTGGCCGTGGGCGACACGGTGGCCGAGACGCAGACGTCGTACGAGCAGCTTTTGGCTACCACCGGGGTGCTGTCGGCCGAGGATCTCGACCTGTCGACCATCGAGGAGAAGACGGGCGTCATCACGAAGATGGCCCAAGCGGTCATCGATGGCAACTCGCACTATTACGTGGCGCTCGACAACGATGGAGCGCTGTACGACTTTGCGCTGCCGGGCCTTCTGGACATCCTGCGATACAGCGAGGGTGACACCATCACCTTTGGGTTCCTGACGGCAGAGACATCGAACCAGGTGTACTCGATCACGCTGCCCGACGGCACCGTCGTCACCAATTCTGGCGAGGACAACCAGGAGGGCGAGGCAGTTGATGAGGCTGCAGCAGAGGGAGCCGCGACCGAGGAAAGTGCCTAGGCAATCGATCGGGCGAACGAGCGTTGCGCGAAAACGTGCTTGCCGACGAGGATATCTCTGTTAGAATAGAGCGGTTGTTATAACTAGTTCCGCTTAAGACAGCAGGTACCGAGTAGGTTTAATCGTGAAAGCGGCCCGCCGAGGTGGTTGGCGCAAATGACTTGTCGACCCCTGCCGTCTTGTGCGGCAGGGGTCGTTTCTTTTCAAGCAGCGAGCCCCATGCCCCGAAAGGGCGGAACGCGATGCTTGAAAAGGAGGTGTACATATGCCGAATGCCGAGAATATCGAGATGCTTGCAAGCATCAAGGCGGACATCGAGGGTGCTGGCGCGATGTGGGTCGTTGACTATCGCGGGTTGACCGTGAAGCAGATCCAAGAGCTGCGCCGCGCTGTGCGCGATGCCGATGCTTCGATGAAGGTGTACAAGAACACGCTCATGCATCTCGCTCTCGAGGAAACGGAAAGCCCGAACCTGGATGAGGTTCTTGCAGGGCCTTCTGCGTTCGTCTTCACGGGCGAGGACCCGGTGGCGTCTGCAAAGGTGCTGCGCGACTTCGCCAAGGCGAACGAGAACCTTGAGATCAAGGGCGGCATGATGGACGGTGAGTATCTCGACAAGGCCAAGGTCGAAGCAGTCGCTTCGCTGCCTTCTCGCGAGGAGCTCATTGCCAAGCTGCTCGGCACCATCTCGAACCCGCTGGTTCAGATCGTTCGCGTGCTCAACGGCCCGATGGAGAGCTTTGCACGCGTGGTCAAGGCCATCGAGGACCAAAAGGCAGCGTAACGGGCTGCTGGGAGGTCGACAGGCGGCCTGGCTGCATGAGGGCTGCTTAGGGCGCGAGGTCATCTGGCTGAGCGCGAAACGCAGGCGCAGCGCCTGCGCGCTAGAAGAGAATGATCGGCCTGCGGGCCGATAGACAAGAAAGGCTTTACCATGGCTGTTACAAAAGATGAGATCATTGAGGCTCTTAAGGAAATGCCGGCTCTCGAGCTCTCCGAGCTCGTGAAGGACCTCGAGGAGGTCTTCGGCGTGAGCGCTGCCGCTCCGGTTGCCGTTGCTGCTGCTCCTGCTGCTGGTGGCGACGCTGGTGCTGGCGAGGCTAAGTCCAGCTTCGATGTGGTCCTCGAGGGCTTCGGCGACAACAAGATCGGCGTCATCAAGGTCGTCCGCGAGATCACCGGCCTTGGCCTCAAGGAGGCCAAGGAGGCTGTCGAGGGTGCTCCCACCCCCGTTGCTGAGGGCGTCAACCAGGAGAAGGCTGACGAGCTCAAGGCTAAGCTCGAGGAAGCTGGTGCTGCTGTCACCATCAAGTAGCCTCTCGTTCTGCTACCTGCGAAAAGGCCCGCTTTCGAGCGGGCCTTTTTTTGTTCGGGAGGGGGGATGGTTGCTTTGATGGTGGAGATGGGTTTGCTTGCAGTGAAGCCATACCGTCGTTTGATATGCATGTAAAACGCATGCATGCTATACGCATTCGAATAGAGTTGAATGCTATGTCGAGGGAGCAGCTATGCCGGCTTTGCAAGTGAGAGATTTTCCGCAGGGACTCTATGAGGAGCTTCGGAGCTATTCTGCCTTGCATCATCGAAGCATGGCACAACAGACGGTCGCAGCGGTCGACCAGATGCTCCATGGGTCTGAGGGCGCCATAACTGTTTCGTCGAGTGTGACTACGCGCATGAGCAAACGTGAGCAGATATTGGTTCGTGCTGCGCAGCGTCGAGGAGAGCAGATGCTGCAAATGCCGCTGCCCGACGAGCTCGTGCGTGCTGCGCGAGAGGAACGTGACGAGGCTGTAGGCTCAGATGGGTGCGGCTGCTCGGGCTGTATTGGCGCGATCGAGCTTTAGCTTGGCGGCTTGTTTCAGTACTATGGTTGCATGGGTGTATCTGAGAGACATACGCGCACCGTGCGCATGATTGGCGAGGAGGGGCTGGCTCGGCTTGCGGGTGCGCGGGTGGCGGTGTTCGGGCTGGGGGGCGTTGGGGCTGCCTGTGCCGAGGCGCTGGTGCGCGGCGGGGTGGGGGCCTTCCTCTTCGTCGACAAGGACGCGGTCGAGCCGAGCAACATCAATCGCCAGGCCATTGCGTTCGCGTCGACAGTGGGCAGGCGCAAGGTGGACATCATGCGGGCCATGGCGCTCGACATCAACCCGGAAGTCGACATCGAGACGCTGGATGCGTTCGTGAGGCGCGAGAGCATCGAGGCGCTGATGGAGGCGGTCGCGCCGCCTGATTGCATCGTGGATGCGCTCGACACCTTGACGGCGAAAACGGCCCTGGCCTTGTATGCGCAGCGGCATGGCATACCCATCATCTCTTCCATGGGCGGCGCGAACAAGACCGACCCGACGATGCTCGCGTTTGCTGACTTGTCGGAGACGCGGGTGTGCCCGATGTGCCGCGAGATGCGCAAGATCGCACGTGCCAATGGCATCGATCGGCTGCCGGTGCTGTATTCCAGCGAGCAGCCAGTGAAAGTGCCTGCACAAGCTGGTGCCGAGCGGTCTGAGAAGACCGAGCTCGGCACCATGTCATACTTTCCGCCCATCATGGGGCAGATGATCGCAGGCTACGTCATACGGCAAATCGTAGGCATCTAACGCCGGAACGGCGTCGTGCTGCGCGGGCGTGTGCGGGTCGCTGCGGGCGACAGCGCAGGCTATGCGCCCTTGAGCGCCTTGAGCGCGGCGTCACGCAGCTGGTCTCCGGTCATGTCGCGTGGGTCCTTCTCGACGACCGCGGCGAGCGGAAACGTGCAGACTTCCTTGAACATATGCACGTGCTCGGGAGCCGTGACGAGGATGACAGGTGTCGGGTCGTCACGCATGAGGTAGTCGGTCATGGCCTTGTTGACGTAGCGGAAGAACTTCTCGGCCTCCTCCTTCTTCACGTCGTTGCGCGACTTGTGGTCGTGGTAGGGCGACATGTGGTCTTCGAGGCTGTAGTAGTCAAGCGCGGTCGTCTCGCCATCGAACTCGGGGTACGTCTCGGCGAAGTAGTTCTTCACGTTCTTGGGCAGCGGGACGTAATGCACGCCCTGGCTGTCTCCGTCGAGCAGCGCGAAGAAGTCGCTGTTGAGCAGCAGGAGCTTGTAGTGCTCGCCCTGCTCGGTCTCGGCCTCGGCGAGCAGCGGTGCCATGTCGAACGCGTCGCTGACGACGACCTTGGCCTCAGGCGCCGTGCGCATGTTGTACACGTAGCACTCGTCTCCCTGCAGCAGGAAGGCGAGGCCCTTGCTTGCGTGCAGCCAGAGCGGCAGATCCTCATGGTCGAGGATGTATTGTAGCTTGTTGGCGATGCTCTCCGTGTTTTCTTTGCCCCAGTGCTCCTGGAGGTTTTTCGTGGCCTTCTTGGCAAGGTCCTTGAACTCGATGCGGTCTTGCTCGTCGCGTCGCTGCTCGCGCTCGGTGTGGTGAGCGGGCAGGTATATCGTGACGGCTGGCGGCTGCATGGTATCGAATTCGGACGGGTCAAGCTTGCTCATGACGAATATATTCTCAGCGAGTTCGCGAATAGCTTCTTTTCTCATCGTGGGCCTCCCTTTGGCGTTAGTTGATGCTGACCCAAGCATAGGACGACAGGCGCATCCGTTCGTGCGCTACCGGGCATTGTTTCTCAAGGGTTTCTAAAAGGTAGGAATGGGGAAGACTATGCATGACGGTCGGGAATCGCGAGGGCGCGAGTGCACATGGACCGCCTTGCCGCGATGGCGGGGCAGGCATTCTGCGAAAGGCGAGGTAGTGCGTATGAAATTATCCTTAAAATAGATAGGATTGGTCCGAAATTGTCGTGCGACGCTATTGATTGTCGCACGACAATTTTGGTATAACAGAAGCACAAGGGATATTGGCCATTTCCGAAGATCGTGAACGTCCGAATATCGGGTCGCCATCTGCTCCGAGAGCTGCAGATAGGTTGACTTTGCGGTGCGGCGACATGTTAGAGGAGGGCTTCGCCGAATCGCATCAAGCGCAGTGCGTGCCGTTGGAGCATGCACGCCGGAAGCGCCGCCGTAGGCTGGCGCGTGATTGAGGAGGCTAACGTATGGGTCTTATCTCTCTGTATCTGTTTACCTTGCTCGGGGGCTTGGCGGCAGGTACCTATGTGTTCGAAACGTGCTTCTGTCGCAAGCGCGAGGGAAGCCGTCCTTGGCTTGTTCCCCTCGTCGTTGTGGTGCTGTTCACTGTGGGCCTCGTTGCAGCCATGACGCACATCAGCAGCATTCCGCGAGCAATCGATGTGGTGTTTGCTGGCATGGTCAACTTTGGCGCGGGCATGACCCAAGAGGTGCTGGTGGCGGCATGTTTCTTGGTACTGGCGCTGATCGATCTCGTCATCACCTTCGTGCGGAAGGACAGCCCCTTCGTGCTGCGGGTCATCACTGCCGTGGCGGCGTTGACGTGCATCGTCATGATGGGCTTTGCCTATGTCGAGGTGTTGGGCGTTCCTGCGTGGACTAACGCACCGGCCACCATCTTGGCGTTCTTGTGCGGAGACTTGGCTATGGGGCTGGGCCTCTATGCGGTCTTGGGCGGCGCGAGCTTTGCCGAGAACAAGACATTGCGCATCGCTGGTCTTGCGGTGAACGCAGCGCTGGCGGTGGCCTTTGTCTTGGAAATCGTTGCGTTCGCGGGTTGTGGCGAGGACGTGGTCACTCAGGTCATCGGCTTGATCGTGGCCCCGGTGGTCTCGCTGGCTGCCGTGATTCTGGCGCCAAAGATGAAAGGGAACACCGCAGCCATCATCGTGTGCGCGGCTTCCATCATTGGCGTTGCCATTGCCCGGTATGGGTTCTATGCCATCTGCACGGTGCTCTAGAGCGAGGAGGACTATCGTGGATATCAAACCAAAGAACATTTCGCGTCGCACGTTTCTGGGAGCTTCGGCTGCCGTCGCGGCCTGTGCCGTCGCGCTGCCGGCTGCGTCATATGCCGCCGAGGCGAGCCTGGAGAAGGTGGACGGGCATGTGCTGCCTACCGATCCTGCCAAGGACGGCACGTGGGTGCCTGCGGCCTGCTGGCACAACTGCGGCGGACGCTGCGTGAACAAGGTCATGGTGAAAGACGGCGCTGTCGTGCGGCAAAAGACTGATGACTCGCACCCTGACTCGTTCGACTATCCCCAGCAGCGCGGCTGCGTGCGCGGCAAGTCGCAGCAACAGCAGTGCTTCGGGGCCGACCGTATCAAGTACCCCATGAAGCGCAAGAGCTGGTCGCCTGAGAATCCCAACGGCGACAAGCGCGGCCGCGACGAGTGGGAGCGCATCAGCTGGGATGACGCCATCAAGTATGTGGCCGACCAGTTCAAGACCATCAAGGACAAGTACGGGAACCAGGCGTTTTTGATCGGCAGCTACGGGTCGCGGTATGCTTTTGCCCCGCTGAACGCCTTCGGCGGCCACACCTCCGTTGCCGATACCACCTCGCACGGCTCCTATCTGCTGAACACCGAGCCCACCATCGGCATCCCCAAGACCGATGCGGGCGTTGCGAATGACCGCACCGACATGCTGAACGCCGACACCATCGTGTTCCACGCGTCGAACCCTGCGTGGTCAGCGGCAGGCCTTCCCAGCTACAACTACATCCGCGCCAAGGAAGCAGGCGTGAAGTTCATCACCATCGACCCGATCTACACGGTTTCGGCGCAGGTTCTCGACGCGCATTGGATTCCCATTCGCACCGGCACGGACACGGCGTTCATGCTGGGCGTGGCCTCTGAGATGCTGCGCTTGGACAAAGAAGAGGGCAATATCGTCGACTGGGACTTCCTTGACAAGTATACGGTGGGTTTCGACGCCGACCATAAGCCGGCTGACTTGCGTGATGACGTCAATTTCTCAGACTATCTTGCGGGCAAGTACGACAACGAGCCCAAGACGGCGGCGTGGGCCTCGAAGATCTGCGGCGTGCCGGCTGACGAAATCACGTACTTTGCGCGCGAGATCGGCAAGCAGAACAACGTGTGGATGCTGCACAACTTCGCTGCCGCTCGCTGCAACGGTTCTGAGAACGTGCCCCAGCTGTTCATGACGCTGGGCGCCATGGGCGGTCACTTCGGCAAGCCGGGCAACTGCACCGCCAACAACTATCACGCCAATGCGGGCAATGGCGGCCCGGCCTTGGTGAAGGCGGGCAAGACCGGCCTTCCCACCGTGCCGAACCCCATCACGGGCGTCATCCCGGGACCGCAGGCGTGGGAGGCATGCTTTACGGGCAAGTACCGCAACATAGGCGACTGGTATACGGGTGCCGGTTCCCAGGCGGGCGTGGACGAGGAGTGCGACATCCACTGCATCGTTCATGACGAGAACGCCTATCTGCAGACGGGCCCCAACATGAAGCGCGGTATCGAGGCGCATCGCAAGATGGACTTCGTCTTGTCGAAGGCCCAGTTCCTCAACACGCAGGCCCTGTACTCCGACATCGTGCTGCCGGTCACGACGAAGTGGGAGGTGCCGGGTGGCCTGGATGCATCGAATCGCGAGTTCTTGTACTGCTACTCCAAGGTGACCGATCCGCTGTACGAGGCGAAGACCGATGCCGAGATCAACTCGCTCATCCTGGACGCGCTGGGCCTGGATTCGTCGAAGGTGTATCCCTTCAGCGAGAAGCAGGCATTCTTTAACCAGATCGCGGGCACCACGGTGGTGAAGGAGGATAGCGCCACGGAGTACGAGCCGTTGGTCGCCATCACTGAGCAGGACATCAAGGACTGGGGCGTCGAGGGCACGCCGCAAGAGGGACGCATCAGCCTGAAGGAGTTCGTCGGCAACGGCGGGTACCAGGTAGAGCGCAAGCTAGGCGACCGCTTCAGCTCGTATCTTGGCTACGCCTCCTTCATCAGTGACCCGGTGGCCAACCCGCTGAAGACCCCGAGCGGCAAGTTCGAGATCACCTCTCAGTCTAAGGCGGACCTGTTCAACAGCGTTGGCCTGATCGACCATGAGTACCAGCCCTATCCTGAGTACATCGTGCCAGGTATTGGGTATGAGACCACCTTCAAAGACGGCGATATCGACGGCGAGAAGGGCGACTATCCCTACCTGATGTTCAACCCGCACTATTTCCGTCGCTCTCATACGGTGTTCGACAACTGTCCGTGGATGCGCGAGGCGTGGCCGAACCCGGTGTTCCTCAACGTTGACGATGCCGAGGAGAAGGGCATCGCTGATGGCGACACCGTGCGCGTCTGGACGAAGTATGGCGAAGGCCTGCGCAAGGCGTGCCTGATGGAGAGCCTGCGGCCGGGTGAAGTGGGCATACCCCATGGCTCTTGGGTGAACGTGGACGACAAGACGGGCATCGACCATGGTGGCGCCGACAACTTCCTGATCGGAAACGATATCTCTGGCGGCGGCGTGACCAGCTACAACAACAATAACTGCAACTTTGAGAAATACAACGGGCAGGCATTGGAGAACGACTGCGACATGCCTCCGCGTATCGTCGAGCTGGCCTAGGCAGGAGGATGAATCATGGCTGTTGGGTTCTATGTAGATATGACGCGCTGCATCGGTTGCCGCGCGTGCCAGGTGGCTTGCAAGGGCAAGAACCGCTTGGAGGTAGGCACGGTCTATCGCGAGGCCCATACCTATACGGTGGGCAAGTATCCCGACGTTGACGGCTACAGCTATACGTTTGGCTGCAACCATTGCGAGGATGCGGTGTGCCTGAACAACTGCCCGGTCGGCGCCATCTACCGCGCTGCTGATGGCACCGTCATCCAAGACCCTGATACCTGCATCGGCTGCCGCATGTGCGTCATGTCGTGTCCGTACGGACAGCCGAAATACGACGAGGCCAAAGGCGTTTCGGGCAAGTGCGACGGCTGCTATGGCCTGCGCAAGGACGGCAGCGACCCTGCGTGCGTGGCTGGCTGCCCCAACCGGGCGCTGGACTTTGGCGATTTGGACGAGCTGCGCGAGAAGCACGGGCCTGACCTGGACAACGGCAGCATCGCGGTGCTGCCTTCCCCTGACCACACGCATCCAAGTCTGCTGATCAAGGCGAAAGAGGCTGCCTTTGAGAAGGGTCCGCGGCGGGTGAACTGGTAGAGTAGAACATCAAGCTGAGGGGCAGCTCTTTGGGGCTGCCCCTTTTTAGTTGGAAGGACGAACGGCATGATCAGTCGCGAACGCGCGGAAGCTGTTGGGTTGACCTTGGCGCACCGTGCCTATCTGTATGGCGTGTTTCATCTCGTCTTTGGGAGCGAGCCGCTGCCGCAGACGCTGCAAAGCATCTTCAGCGAGCCGACGCGGGAGGCATGGGGCCATGTTTGCGAGCTGCTCGAGAGCGAAGAGCTTGCTTCGGTCGCAGGGCGGCCCTCGGTGGCGGCTGACTGCACGCTGAGCCAGTGTGCGGCGCAGGTGGGCGAGCGTGTGAGTACGGCCACCAAGCAAGCGGACGACCCTGCGTTCGCCCAGCAGATGGCTGTGTGCTATGCGCGGCTGTTCCAGATGCCTGGCCCTGACTATGTGCATCCGTGGGAGTCGCCCTATGTGGGCAAGGAGTCCATGACTTTCCAGGAAAGCACCTTGGACGTGCGGCGTTTTTACCACGATGCTGGCTTTCGGCTGGCTGCCGAGAAGCGGTTCCCGGATGACCACATCGGGGCCATGATGGATTACCTGGGGCGTCAGTCGATGGCCGCCTATGATGCCTTTGCCGATGGCGACGATGCGCGGGCATCGTCGCTGCTTGCCGTGCAGCGAGAGTTCTTGCAAGCGCATGTGCTCACCTGGGCGGACGCCTTTGCTGCCAAGGTGGCTGAGAGCGACCCAGAGGGGCTGTATGCGGTCCTTGCTGCTGCCTTGGATGCGTTCGTGCGGGTCGATGAGGCGTGGTTGGGTCTGGTCGTCGAGGAGCTGCGTCAGTGACGGATGCGCGAATCGCGTCGCAGGTGCGCGGACGAAAGGTATGATGGCTGATGGAGATGCGCGAGTATGCTCAAGCGTTTGACGAGGTGGAGCGTGACTTCGAGGCAGCGGTCGAGACGTGGGGCTTGCCCTTTGAGGAGCGCGAGGGCTCTCCGCGCTCAGAGCGCGTGCGTGTGTCTCGGGGCTGTGGGTGCCGATGCGAGAACGGATGCGCATCGTTGGTCAGCGGATGGATGTCGCCTGCCTGCCTTGCGTGTCGCACGGGGCACGAGACGGCCACGTTCTATGTCGATCTGCGCTGCACCAGGCACTGCTATTTCTGCTTCAATCCCAATCAGGATTGCTATGAGCACTTCTTGCATCACCAGCGCGACATAACGTCTGAGCTGGAAGAGGCGCACCGGGCGCGTGCCCGGTTCCAGTGCATTGCCGTTACGGGAGGCGAGCCTATGCTGCACCGCGACGAGGTGCTGCGCTTTCTCGCGCGTGCGAACGAGCTGTATCCAGGCGTGCACACGAGGCTATACACGAGCGGCGACCGTTTGGACGAAGCTCTCTTGCGCCAGTTGGCTCATGCGGGGCTGACAGAGATCCGCTTTAGCGTGAAGCCGCCTGATGCGGACGCAGGCGCGGAGGCGCGTGCGGGGGCCGCTGGCGCGGGGACGGGCGCGAGGTCGGAATCGCCCGGCATGGCATTGCCTGAGGACGCCTTCGATGACCCGGTGTGGGAGCGCATCGAGGCGGCTGTGGGCGTCATTCCCGATGTCGTCATCGAGCTGCCGGTGATTCCCGGCACGCTTGAGTGGATGAAGCGGCTCATGCGTCGCGCCGACGCGCTTGGGGTGCGTGGGATAAACTTGCTGGAGTTCTGCTTTCCGCTGCATAATGCGGAGGAGTTCGCGCGTCGCGGGTTCCGCCTGCGCAAGCATCCGTACCGCTACCTATATGACTACTGGTATGGCGGAGGCATTCCCGTGGCGGGAAGCGAGGCCGAGGCCTTGGCTCTGATGGAGTTCGCTTGTGAGGTCGGGTTGGGGATGGGCGTGCATTATTGCAGCTCGGACAACAAGAACACCGGGCAGATCTACCAGCAAAACAGCTCGCCGGAGGCCGTTGCCTTCGTGCGGCGGGATTGTCCGTGGATGGCCGCTGATCCAGAGGAGCGCTTCTTGAAGTGCGCCAAGGCCTTTGGGGCAGATGCTGCTGTCGTGCGCGATTGGCTGCGCGAGGCGGCCCTGGGGCCGTGGGGCTTTGACGAAGACGTGCCGTGCGTGTCGTTCCCGGTGGCTCTTGCAAGCGAGGCTGGGCGTGCTGTCCCTACGGCGCAGCTGGCAGAAAGCGTTGCCGTTGTCGAGCGGCGGGACGATGGCGCGCCGTACCTTCGCGAAGTGGCGATTCGGGCATTGTCTGGCGAGCCGCAGGAGTGATGCGCGGTGACCTTCAGCGAGCTCATTGCGCTCTATCTCTTCTTGGGTGGCACTGCGGCAGGAGCGTTTGTCCTGATGGCTGCGGCCCGCCTGTGGCGCGCCTGGTGCGCTTGGCGGCGCGGTGGCCGCGAGGCGGCGTGCGCTGGGAGCCGCGGCAGCTGGCTGGACGCCGTTGTGCCGGTCTCGCGATGGGTCTATGGCGTCGCCTTGGCCATGATGGTGGCCGGGCTTTTGTGCCTGCTGGCTGATCTGGGGCGGCCGGAGGCGTTCTATCTGCTGTTCACGCGCCCGTCCGGCAGCGTCATGTCCATAGGGGCGATTGCGGTGGCTTCGCTGACCCTGTGCATGGGACTGACGCTTGCGTGCGAGCTGCTGGTGCTCGGTCCGTTCTGGCGGAAGGCTGCCTTGGTGGCAGAGGGAGTCGGCTGCGTCGCTGCCGTGGTGGTCATGGCGTATGCCGGCATGTTGTTGCAGACGGTTGTCGCGGTGCCGCTGTGGCAGTCGGATTGGCTGTGGGTGCTGTTCTTGCTTTCGTCGCTGTCGTTCGGGTGCGCCGTGATTCTCTTGTGCGCATGCGCTTGCCGGGGCTACGCTGGTGCTGTGGCGCTCTGTCGCCGCTCGATGGCCCTCGATGCCGCCTTCATCGTCATGGAGGCAGCGGTAACGGTGGCCTTCTCCTGCTCGGTGGATGCGGCGTGTGCCGTGCAGCCCTTTCGGGCTCTGGCTGTGGGCGGTTTCGCCGCCTTGTTCTGGCTGGGGTTCGTCGGGTGCGGTATGCTGTTGCCCTTGATGGCCGAAGCTGCGTTGCTGCGCCGCCACGCTTCGGGTGCCGTTGTGGCGACCGTGGCGAGCTCGGTTTTGGCAGGTGGCTTGTGCCTGCGTCTCGTGATGGTAGGCGCTGGCGTGTCGGTGGCGATGTGAGGAAGGGTGCGGCGGTTCGTGGCGAAGGAAGTCCCCATATTCGACTTCAACGACGGCAGCACGCTGCCGCTGTGGGTGCAGCTGCGTGACCGCATGGCATACCTCATCTCGTCGCGCTATTACGAGCCAGGGGAGAAGCTGCCAACGGTGCGCAGATTCGCTGCCGATCTCAAGATAGCCTACAACACCGTGAGCAAGGCATATATGGGGCTCGAGCGTGACGGGTATGTGACCACCGTGCGCGGCAGCGGCGTGTTCGTGAACGACTTGTCTGTGCTGCCGGACGTGGGCCCGCGCGCAGACCTCATGGTGGAAGAGTTCGTGGAGAGCTGCCTAGAGGTGGGCATGACCTACGAAGACATTCCCAAGCTGGTGTCAAAGCATGTGCGGAGAATGAGGAAAGAGCATGAAGCAGCGGGGAAATAGCGGGGTGTCATCCTTTCACGAGAAGGATTCCTATCGCCGGTCCGAGATGGAGTTCGGCGTTGCTGCCGATGCCTATCGCTCGGACCCCAGCCACAAGGCCACGCGCAACGGAGCGGTGTCCTTTCCGATAGTCCTGGCTGCAGGGCTGGCGGTGGCGGTGGTGGCGCTCTGGTGGCTTGCGGCCGGGTCGATTGGACTTGCGGGAGTGGCTTGCGCTGTCGTGGCGGCCTTGGTCGTCTTGCTGTCGGTGCATGTATGTATG
>CAJUFC010000217.1 GCA_910585565.1 uncultured Eggerthellaceae bacterium
CGTCCCCGCCGCGCCTGCCGAGAAGGTCAAGTGCGTCTGCTGGGACCTCGACAACACCGTCTGGGACGGCACCCTCATCGAGTCTGACCCCGCTGCCCTCGAGCTGCGTCCGCATGTGCTCGACACGATGCGCGAGCTCGACCGGCGCGGCATCGTGCAGATGGTGGTCAGCAAGAACCAAGAGGAAGATGCGCTCCCCGTGCTCAAGAGGCTCGGCATCGACGAGCTGTTCGTCTACCGGCTCATCAACTGGAACGCCAAGAGCGACAACATCATAAAACTCGCCGAGCTGCTCAACATCGGGCTTGATACGTTCGCGTTCGTGGACGACCAGCCCTTCGAGCGCGGCGAGGTCGGCGAGACGCTGCCCTGCGTGCGCATCTACGCCGAGACGGACGTGCCGGCGTTGCTGGATGATGTCGCCTTTGACGTGCCGGTCACCGCTGACGGCAGCAAGCGGCGGCTCATGTACCAAGAGGAGGCCGCCCGCCGAGCGCTGGAGATGGGCTTTACCGGCACCAACATCGACTTCATCCGCTCGTGCAACCTCGTCGTCGAGATCAGCCTGCCCGACACCGAGGCCAAGCGGACGCGCAGCTACGAGCTCGTGCAGCGCACCAACCAGCTCAACCTGTCGGGTCATCGCTACGAGGCCGCGGCCTTCGCCGAGATGATCGCAGGCGAGCAGGGCACACGGACGCTGTGCATCAGCGCCAGCGACCGCTTTGGCTCCTACGGGCAGGTCGGCTATGTCGTCGTCGAGCTGGTGCGCGACATTCTGTACGTACGCGAGTTCGCCATGTCCTGCCGCGTCATGGGCAAATGCGTGGAAAACGCCCTCGCCGCATGGCTGTGCTCGCTCGCACGCAGCATGGACGCGCGGTGGGTGGTGGTAAAAGGCCAGCACACCGAGCGCAACCAGCCCGTCTGCAAGACGTTTGCGTCCCTCGGGTTCGCAGACGAGGCGCTGTTCCCCGCAGACATCGTCTACGCCATCGAGGCAGACGCCCCCATCCCGGACGCCGATGCGGTCACCGTCGTGGACCAGGCGTCTGCACATCTTGGGCGCGAGCAGCTTGCCTGCGCATGCCCGCAGGCGTCGGGTGCAGCCGCTGCCGCGCACCCGTCTGAGGTGCTGGCCTTCGTGCCGCACCAAGACGACGAAGTGCTGACCTTGGGCGCCGCCCTCGCCAATGCGGCAGAGGCAACCGAGGGGCGCGTGGCCGTCATCCTCTGCACCGACGGCAGGCACTGCGACACCCGAGCACGCCTCGCGGACGGCGGCAGCTGCGACGAGCTGGGTGACTCCCACGCCTACGAATTCGACATCGACACCTACGGACAGCTGCGCGACATCGAGTTCGTGGAAAGCTGCAAGGCCCTCGGCGTGCCCGAAAGCGCCATTTGCCTGCCCGAAGGACGCATGGAGGACGGCAACGTCACCGTGGATGGCGCTCGCGAGCTCATCGAGCGCTATCTGCGTGCCTACCCCGACGCGACGATATACACCCACGCCCACATCGACCCTGCTGTCGTGGACAGCGCCCCTGCCCTCACCGAAGAGGCGCACCTGGAAAACGCCCACCACTTCGAGCATGGATACCTGTGCGGCGACGGGCTGGCTGCCTGGGTGCCGCAACACCGCGACCATCGGCTCTTGGCTGCATCCGCGCTCGAGCTGTTCGAGGCCGGAGCCATGCGCGCCCTCGAGCTGTTCGTCGAGTTCTACCACCACAGCCAGTTCGCCTGCGCATACCCATCAGTGCCCCTCATCGAGCACTTTGCCACGCAGGAGGCAGGCAGACGTCTCGAGCGCGCCATCGACGCGTACGGCCTCTGGGACCCCGACCACCGTCGCTTCGCGCTCGGCTGGCATAGCGCCAAAAACGAGCTTGGCTATGTGCGCGACCGGCTGGTCAGCTACGGATACCTGCCGGCGCGCAGCGCAGACGCAGACGCAGCCCTCTGCACGCACGCAGCCGAAGCCCCCAACATGGCAGCCACCGTGCCATTCGCCCTGCAACATGCCGCACTTGCTGGGGTAGCCGACGAGCTGGCAGCCCTGCGCGAGCAGAACCGCCAGCTGCAGCGCGAGCTGGGTGCCGCCGTCACCGAGGTCGAGCATGTGCGCTCCTCCACCACGTTTCGGGTCGGCAGCGCCATCACCGCCCTGCCGCGCTCGCTAAAGGACGCATTGCGCAAAGAATAGTTTTTTTCGCTCGCAGCCCCGAGAAGTTGTGCTAGACTTCCACCCAACCTGATTGAGAGGATCACGTTTGACGATTGTTTCGACATCCAACTTCGCTATCCCGAGCATCGCGATGCTCGGTGGTGCGTGGCAGGCTTGGAGCGAAATATCATAAGATCAGGTTATCGAAGCTCTCAGCGTATATTGCCATCAAGACCCTCGGTAATCGGGGGTCTTTTTTATTGGTCCGAAAAACCACCTCCGGCTCCGAGGACGCCAGCAAGCCCTCACAGAAAGGAAACGAAGATGTCTCAAGGGTTACAGGAAACGACGCGAAACCAAGCGACCAATGCTGACCAAGCGGAAGCGCCAGCACCCTACCGGCTCTATCTGCGCGAGGACCAGATCCCCACGCAATGGTACAACCTGCGGGCCGACATGCCCGAGCCGCCCGAGCCCATGCGCCTTCCCAACGGCCAGGTTGCCAC
>CAJUFC010000218.1 GCA_910585565.1 uncultured Eggerthellaceae bacterium
CGGCTGCGCAGATGGCGACGACAGCCCCCGTGACGGCCGCCGAGGCGCCATCGAGCCGATGAGAGCGCATCTCGGTCGGCGTCACCCCCGGCAGGCCATAGCAGCGCGCATCCATCGCCAACGCCAGCTTGTCCGCCCGGCGAAACAGCCCCACGAACAGCGGGACGAACACGACGAAGTAGGCGCGCACGCGACGGACGAGCGAGCCTTCCCCAAACGACGCGCCGCGCGACCACTGCACGTCACGCACCGCAAAGAACTCCTCGGCCATGAGTGGGATGAAGCGCAGCGCCACCGAGAACACGGCGGCGACGTCATCGACCGGCACGCGCAGCGCGCGCAGGGGCGACAACAGCGACGAGAAGGCATGCGTCATCCGGGTCGGCGCCACCACCAGGCAGAGGATGAGGCTCATCCATACCAAGAGCAGTATCCGCACGGCGAAGAAGGCGCCTCGCGCAAGGCCGTACGCCGACAGCGCCATGCTGCCGTCTTGGTACTGGAACGCGTTGAACGCGAGCGTGAATGCAGCGATGAGGTATATCGGTCCTGCCACGGAAAACACCTGCCGGGCCGGGACGCGCGATGCCACAAGGGCGATGACGAACAGCGCGGCAAAGACGGCAAGGGCCCACCACGCGTCAACGAAAAAAATGCTGACCGAGTAGACGGCCAGCATTATGATCATCGAGCGCGCATCGATGCGGTGCGCGCTCGACTCCTGTGCGAGGTATGTTGCGGCAGGCGAGCCTATTCCTCGACCTTGCCCTTCTCGGCGTCCTTCGCCTTCTCCTCAGCAGCTGCAGCTGCGTCCTCGGCAGCCTTGGCCTCGGCCTTCTCGGCCTCTTCCTTGGCTTCCTCGGCCGCATCCGCTGCCTCAGCGGCGCTCTTCTCCTCGGCAAGCTGCTTCTCGCCTGCCTCGCGGACGTTCTCGGCGAACGTCTCTTCGGCAGCCTCGACGTTGTCCTTGATCTTCTCGATCACGGTCTCGTGATGCTCTTCGGCCTTGTCCTCCTCGGCCTTGATGTCAGCCTCGGCGGCAGCCACGGCCTTCTTGGACGGCGTCGCCTTCTTCTTGGGCGTCGCCTTCGCGGCAGCCTTGGCGCCCTTGGGCACGACGGTCTCGTTCACGAGCTCCATGATGACCATGGGTGCGCCGTCGCCCTTGCGCGGGCCGAGCTTCATGATGCGCGTGTAGCCGCCGGCACGGCCCTCGAACATGCCCTGGTTGACCTTCTCGAAGATCTCGCGCACGAGCTCCTTGTCGTTGCCGAGGGCAGCGATGGCCAGCCTGCGAGAGTGCAGGTCGCCCTTCTTGGCCCACGTGATGATCTTATCGACGTTCCCGCGAACCTCTTTGGCGCGCGTCTCCGTCGTCTTGATGCGGTCGTTGAGGAACAGCGCCTGGACAAGGCTCACCTTCATGGCCTTGGTGTGGCTGTGGTTTACCCCCAGCTTACGCCCTTTCATCTTGTGTCTCATGATTGATAACTCCTATGTGAAAAGCCTAGAGTTTTAGATTTAGATCCATGGAGATCAGCTTGTCTTTGACTTCCTCGATGGATTTGGCGCCGAAGTTGCGGATGTTCAGCAGGTCGTTCTCGGAGAACTCGACGAGCTGACGGACCGAATGGATGCCAGCGCGCTTCAGGCAGTTGTAGGAGCGCACCGACAGGTCGAGGTCCTCGATCTGCTTGTCCAGCTCGGCGTTCGTCTCGGTGTTCTCGGGGGCGAAGATCGAGACCTCCTCGACCTCGACCTCCTCGCCGTCGCTCGCCAGCGAGAGGAACGCTCCCATGTACTGGTTGATGATGTTCGCGCCGCGGCAGATTGCCTCGGTCGGCGTGAGCGAGCCGTCCGTCTCCACCTCCAGGACGAGGCGGTCGTAGTCAGTGCGCTGGCCGACGCGCGTGTCCTCGACGTTCATCGTGCAGCGACGCACGGGCGAGAAGAGCGAGTCGACCGGGATGACGCCGATGGGATCCTCGGTGCGCTTGTTGTTGTCGGCCGAGACGTATCCCCTGCCAACGCCGATGCGGATGTTCATGTCGAGCGTGCCGCCGTCAGCGACCGTCGCGATGACATGCTCGGGGTTGACGAGCTTGAACTCGGCGGGCACCTCAAGATCAGCGCCCTTGACGACGCACGGACCCTCAGCGGTCACATGGGCCGTCGCCTTGTCGATGTCCTCTGCCATGGGAGAGAAGACGAGTCCTTTGACATTGAGGACGATGTCGGTGATGTCCTCGATGATGCCTTCGGCCGTCGTGAACTCATGCTGAACGCCGTCGATCTGGATTGCGGTGGCCTTTGCCCCGTCAAGCGAGGAGAGCAAGACGCGACGAAGCGAATTGCCCAAGGTCGAGCCATAGCCGCGCTCCAGTGGTTCTACGATATAGCGGGCAACAGTGCTGTTGACCTCTTCTGTGGTGATAGTAGGCCTCATGAACTCTGTCATGTGTAGTTAGCCTCCTTCTCGTACTGATGCCGCGACTATTACTTGGAGTAGAGTTCGACGATGAGCTGTTCGCGAATGTCTGCATCGATCTGGTCGCGCTCGGGGAGGGACAGAACAGAGCCCTGCAGCTTTTCGATGTCAACCTCGAGCCATGCCGGAACCTGCACGCGCTCGTTGGAGATGAGGGCGCTTTTGATCACCAGCATCTCGCGCGCCTTCGGGGCCACGGAGACGAGGTCGCCCGGACGCACGCGGAACGACGGGATGTCGACGCGGCGGCCGTTGACGTAGATGTGGCCGTGACGGACCTGCTGGCGCGCCTCTGCGCGGGACTTCGCGAAGCCGAGGCGATAGACGACGTTGTCAAGCCTGCTCTCGAGGATGCGGAGCAGGTTGGTGCCGGTGACGCCCTGCTGGCGGGAAGCCATCTCATAGTAGTGGTGGAACTGCTTCTCGAGAAGCCCATACAGACGCTTGGTCTTCTGCTTCTCGCGCAGCTGCATGCGGTATTCGCTCTCCTTCACGCGCTTGCGGCCTGCCTCGCCTGGGGCATAGTCGCGACGCGAAAAGGCGCATTTGTCGGTATAGCAGCGATCGCCTTTGAGGAAGAGCTTGGCGCCCTCGCGCCTGCAAAGACGGCATACTGCACCAGTGTATCGTGCCATTGCAATGATCCTTTCGGGGTTACACGCGACGACGCTTGCGCGGACGGCAACCGTTGTGCGGGATAGGTGTGCAGTCTTGGATGCTCGCAATCTCGAGGCCGGCGGCCTGGAGCGTGCGGATGGCCGTCTCGCGACCGGAGCCCGGCCCCTTGACGAAGACCGAGACCTTGCGCAGGCCATGCTCCATGGCGGTCTTGGCGCAAGCCTCAGCAGCCATCTGTGCCGCGAACGGCGTGGATTTGCGAGAGCCCTTGAAGCCGACGGTGCCGGCGGACTTCCAAGCGATCACGTTGCCTTGAGGATCCGTGATGCTGATGATCGTGTTGTTGAACGTAGACTTGATGTGGGCGGCACCCACAGCGATGTTCTTACGCTCGGAACGCTTGACGCGCGCTGTAACGTTTTTCTTAGCCATTTCGCTTCCTCACCTATTTCTTCTTGCCGCCGATTTGCTTGCGGGGACCTTTGCGCGTGCGCGCATTGGTGTGAGTGCGCTGGCCACGAGTCGGAAGGCCGCGACGATGGCGCAGCCCGCGATAGCAACCGATCTCCATGAGGCGCTTCACGTTCTGGGAAACCTCGCGGTGCAGGTCGCCCTCGACCTTGAGGTTCGTCTGGATATAGTCGCGCAGACGGGACAGCTCCTCCTCGGTCAGGTCCTTGACGCGCGTGTTGGGGTCGATGCCCGTAGCGGCGAGGATCTCCTTCGAGGTGGTAAGGCCGATGCCGTAAATGTAG
>CAJUFC010000219.1 GCA_910585565.1 uncultured Eggerthellaceae bacterium
ACAGGACGGCGACCCCCGCGCACATAGACGTCCCCGCCTACGCCAAGGTGGACGGCGTCACCTACCAGGTGACCGCCATCGAGCCGAGCGCCTTCGAGGGCGCGGTCTTCCTGTCGAGCGTCACGATCCCCGAGGGCGTGACCTCGATTGGCGAGTCCGCATTCGCAGGCTGCACCAACCTCAGGGAAGTCAGTCTCCCCTCCACCCTCAAGACCATCGACTACGCTGCCTTCAAGGGAACCGCTCTTGAGGCAATTGACATCCCTGAGAGCGTTCGTATCATCGGTGGCGAGGCTTTCGCTGAGTGCGCCAACCTGCAATCTGCCAACGTGTCTCAAAGCACCTATGTCAGCGAGAACGCCTTCGACGGCGAGCTTCCCTCGTCCGTACAGTCGGACGCGAATGCTTCCCCCGATGCCGACCAGCCGGTACTGACCACTGTGAATGAGGGCATTACCCCTTATGCGTCATACGGTCCGGCACAAGGTTTTGATTTCTCCTTTCAGTACGACCCGTCCAATTTCGTCCTGTATGATCCTCCTTTTGCTGACGATGACTACGATCGCACTCTCGCGCCTGTTCCTTCCGAGAAGATTAACCAGCTTCCTAAAGGATACGAACCTTATTCCGGTGTCTATGTGCCGTATGCGCGAGGTGTCGATACGGATTCGTCAGCCTCAAGGACGCGTCCGGATACCCCTGATCCTGGAGCACGTTTTGCTTATACGAATGCTTACAATCGGCTCCATACCTGGGGGAATGCCGCCAGCAGGGGCGCGACTCGTTATATAAAGGGCGTCTTGTATCACACGGCATCATGCACCAATGGTCCAGCATCTCCTGATGGTTCCCACTCTTTCTATCAATACATCGTGATTCCTCCTGACATGAGGGTCTTTTTTGATGCATGGAATCGGGTTCTTTCCGATGGAGATACGGTTCGCGTTAACTCCAAATCAGATTTTTGGTCGGTGAGTCTCAAAAATTTTGACGTTGCGTTTAGTGGATGTGACAATGAGTACATAGACGCTAATGCAGCGGTCACCCTGAACGTTGAGCAGATGCTTTCGGTGGATGATCCCACACGAGCTGGGTTTAGGTTTCTTGGCTGGACGGGACCCGGTTACGACACCCCCACCAAAACCTCTGCAATTTCAGGGAAAACGGCGATTGAGGCTTCCGACGCAGATGCTTCGACGCTTGACTTTACTGCTCACTGGGAGCCCGCAGCCACGGTGCGCTTCGTGACCGGCACGGGGGTCAACCCGGATAACATCACGTACTACAAGGGCGAGACAAAGGAGCTTCCCACCAACGTGCTGCCGCGCACGGGCTTCTTCTTCGCGGGCTGGTATCCCTCTCACGCCGGCAACGACTACTGGAACAGCGGCTACTGGGCGAGCAAGCAGGACGGCAAGACACTGGTCACCAAGATCGAGCCTGCGGCGTCCGGCGACGTGACGTTCACGGCGGTGTGGAAGCCGAAGCTCTACACGGTCAAGTACAACACCGACGCGTCGAGGGCGGCGGACGGCACGCGCGTGGTCGACCCGCCGGCGGACAAGACGTTCGCGCATCCCAATGCGGCGGACGTGCTCGCGGGGCAGACCTCCCTCACCTACGGCATCGATGAGAACGGCAACGTCGTCAGCGACCTCAATCTCGCCGACAACGCCTACTTCGACCTCGCGAGCGTGTCGCGCGCCATGGTGACCGACTATGCGCTCGGCGAGCCGGCGACCAAGCTGGGCGCCTATCCTTTCGTGGGCTGGTGCAAGAACCCCAACCTCGAGATCGGCACCATCCCCAAGGCCGAGAACGGCGACAACCGATACTGGACGGTCCTGCGCGAGGCGGGTACCAACTACTTCACCGAGGTGTTCCTGGACGGGTGGAGCGAGTACGGCGACCCGACCAAGCCCATGGAGACGAACGTTTACGGCGTGTGGGGCGTGACCGAGACGGGTGACATTGCGCTGGCACCCACGCAGCCGAGCTACGTCAACAACCTGGGCGAGCAGGTGGTGACGGCGGCGGACGACTCGACGGGCGACCGGCTGGGCGACGCCACGCGCGGCACCGAGTCGATTCGCTTCCGCGAGAACCTGGGTTTCATCGGGCAGGCTGCGGCGTCGGTTGACTCCGAGGCCGAGGCGCTGCACACGGGCACGCCTTCGCGCCAGGAGCCGGGCGACATCGATGCGGCCATGAACCTCCGGGCGCCCATCCGCTACGGGTTCGAGTTCCTGGGCTGGGGCCCGGCCGCGGCCGCTACGACCGACGTCTCCGATGCCGCCGACAAGGTGTACATCAGCTACGACGAGGACGCCGCCAAGCAGAGCGGCAAGACCGGGTTCGCCCTCACCAAGGCCGGCGCGGCTCTGGTCGACCGCGACGCGGGTGCGGGCACCAGCGCGTACAACGGCCCCGACAGCTGGGCCGCCTACTGGGAGACGCGCACCGTCAACGTGACACTGCGCATCCCGTCGCATGCCGTGAAGGACGTCGACTTCACCGGAGAGAGCACGAAGACGGGCCATCCCAAGAACGACCTTGCGAACCATCCCTACAACACCAAGGCCGACTACACGTTCACGTGGACTGACGACAGCGGCGCCACGCAGACGTGGGAGTACGCATGGCGCGAGGGCGACGCGGGCGAGACCGGCAACGGCGCCACCTCGGGCTGGTACATCACCGACAAGCGCTGGGGCTACTACGACGTGCTGGAGTACCCCGCCTTCGCGACCCACAAGGACCGCTACACCTACGACGGCTGGTACGAGATGGTGAAGCCGTCTGCCGCCGACTCGACCGACAAGGCGCTCGAGGACCTGGCGGCGGCGGGAAGCCCCGCCATGCTCACGCCGGTGGCCACCTACGAGAGCCTGGTGCAGCCCAACACGCGCGTCCGCGTGACGGGACTCTCCGAGGCCGAGGGCGGGCTCACCATACCCGAAGGATACTTCCTCACCGGCCAGGGCAAGGGCAGCGACGGCGGCTACGGGCGCACGCTGTGGCTGTGGGCGAGCCCCATCCGCATCAACGTGGCCTCTCCCGTGGGCGTCTACCTGTGCACGACCAACAGCTACGGCCAGGCCGTCGAGCCCTTCGTGGTGGGCAACGACCGTCGCACGCAGCTGGAGGCCCAGGCCACCTTCCAGGTGGCGACCAACTCCCACGACCTGCAGCTGGTGGGCGTGACGGCCGAGGACGTGACATCGTACGCGTACAAGAAGGATGACGCAGGCAACACTGTCACGACTCCCGAGGGCATTCCCGTCGTGGATCCCGACAGCGTGCAGGCGGGCCTCGACAGCACCGAGACCGGCGGCAACGTCACCGACAAGCAGGGCATCGCCGACAAGATCCTGAATCCCAAGACGCCGGAGGGCGGCACGGGCAACCTGCGCTACTCCGACGAGGGCAGCCGCATGTTCTGGGTGAGCCCGGTGCCGACGGCCACGGCCGACCAGACCGGCGTCGTGTACGACAACGACGCGGTGAACACGCGCCGCTACTTCGGGTTTGGCTACAAGGGCGCCGACAGCTCGCTGGAGCCCGACAACCGCATCGAGGACGACCTGCCGAACTCGAGCTCGGGCGGCGGCTCCTACGAGCTCGACGGCTTCGTGCTGCGCCGCCACGACAACTGGGACGCCGGCAAGCAGGACGGGCTCGTGCTCGAGAGCTATGACGCGGCGTCCAACACGTCGACGTACCGCTTCTACTACGGGCTGGACATGCGCCGCGCCGAGTTCGACCTTGCGGGGCTGCAGGACATCATCGACAACAACACCGAGATCGACTACAACTCCGCCTTCGACCAGCCGCTGCTACGCGTGAAGTTCACGTTCGCCGCGGCGCGCAACCCGGGCATCTCGTACTTCTCCGCCCGCGGCGGGGACGAGGCTGGCGCGGAGAAGATTCCGGAGGAGACCGTCATCACGGTGGGCGGGGCGAGCTAAGGCGCGCCGATTATCGTCCCGCCTGGCGGAACCTGCCGCTGGGCGGGGAGCTGCCCTGCCTGGCGGCAGCTGCCGCTGGGCAAGGCCTGGCGGAACCTGGCGCTGGCGGGCCTGGCGCACGCCCCGCGCGACGCCGGATTCCGGGATCGAGCCGAGGTCTCGACCGCGGAATCCGGC
>CAJUFC010000220.1 GCA_910585565.1 uncultured Eggerthellaceae bacterium
AAGCTCGGTGCCGGACGCGAGGGCGTCCTCGGAGGCGCCCACGAACAGCTTTACGCCGGAGGTCTCCCTCAAGAGCCCCGTGCGGTCGTCACCCTCGAACGACACGCTGGCGAGCGTGCCCGGCGAGCTCGCGAGGCGCACCTTGATGACATGGGTCTGCGTCGCAGACGCGTCGTCGTGGCGAAGCGGCGCGTCCGAGGTGAAGAAGTGCTTGGCCTCCGGGGTCACGGGCTCCGTCTCGTCCCAGTTCGCGACCAGAGTTACCGCGCCGCCGCCCGAGAACGCCGAACCCGGGTCCTTGGTCGGCGTCGCCTGGCCAGCCCACGTCCACCCCAGGAACTCGTGCCCCTCGCGCCTCGGCTCGGGCACCTTGGGCAGCTTCGACGCGTCATTCACGTAGAACGTCGGCAGCGCCCCCGCATAGTCCGCCTCGTCCAAGCCTTCGTACGAGATCGTGTTGAACTTTGCCTTGTCGTAGAAGTTGTCCAGCTCGGACACGGCCTTGGTGATGTAGTTCCTGCCGTCGAGGGCAGACGTGGTCACGTAGCTGCTGAGGTCCGATGCCTTGGCATAGGTGCCGTCGTGATTGTGGTCACTATGAGCGGCGGTAAGCGCAGTCCCCGTACCTGAAAGAGCGTTTGTGGTAAGAAGCGAATAGTTACCGACAACTTCCGATCGCACAAAAATAGCGGAAATATATTCTGCAGGATTGTTGGGAAAAGCATAGCGGGATTGCTCTTGCGAGCTCATGGAAGCGCACACCCATCCCGACGGAGGAGTAAACGAAACAGCAGCAAAGTCATAGCCGTTCTCGTGCTGAAATATGACAGTTGCACATCCCGTGAGAGCTTCCACGGCGGCATAGAGTGGATATGGTCCTGAGTACTGTATCCCGTATCTGCCAGCAGAAACCTTCGTGATTGTAAAGTACTGAGATTCTTTGGTCACCGCAACTGTCAAATCGAGGTCACCTGGCGAGCAAGCAACAGTGACTGAAATATTATATGCGGAGTCTCGAGACGCATCATAAGCGGAAATTGAATCCCCGTTGCTGTCGGTTGCTGCAACGACTCCGCCTGAAGCAGACTGCAGGTCGCTGATGCCTCCACCTTGCAAGACCATCGCATCTGCCGACTTGGCTCCAGTAGATGCCTCTGGGCTAGACGCGTCAACCGCAGATGGCAAAGGAGGAAGCTGTATGCGGCCGCCCTCGAAGGCGTCGGTTGCAACAGCCTTCAATGTCGCGGGAGCAGTCACCTCGATAAGACCTGAGCAACCGGTAAAGGCATCAGCCCCTATCGCCGTAACGCCCTCGGGGATGGTTACGCTCCGCAGGAAGACGGCTCCCTCGAAGGCGTTGGGCGCTATCTCAGTGACGGGGTAGGTGACGCCGTCGATGACGACGGTTGCGGGAATGTCGAGATTCGCGGGCGTGACGGTCTTGTCGCCTTGCCAGGTAACGACCGCCGTCATGTCGGACTTGACCGTGAAGGCGAGGCCACTCTCTGCCTGCTCGACTATGCCGTCGGCGTTGGGCTTCTTTATGTCCATGGCGTTCTCGTGGGCGCCGGGATAGGAGACGAGCTGGAGCTCGTCGCGCTCGATGGTTCCCTCCTCGTTGACCGCCACGGTCTCGGTGAGCGATCCGTAGGGCTTGCCCATGACGATGTCGTCGGTGCGCCAGCCGGCCTCGTGCCAGGCGGAGCGCCGCTCCTTCTGGCCTGCGTCGCCCATGAGGGCCATGCTGGCGCTCACGCGCTCGGAATCGGTCACCGCCGGGCTGCTGGCGGGAACCACCACCTTCGCGGACTCCATCTGCTCGGTGGAGAAGGCGCCGTCAGCGATGCGCTCCATGGTGCCAAAGGCCACGACGGTCTTGAAGTCGCGGACATTGGCGAAGGCTCCCTCGGCGATTGCGCGGCACTCGACCGGGATGCGGGCAGAGACAAGGGCCGGCGGCGCCCAGACGAGCTCCTTGCACTCGACAGTCTCGATGGAGCCGTCTTCGTTCTGGAACGTGACGCTCGTCGGGCGGAAGAGCATGCCGCCAGAAGCCGAGTACGCGGCGCGCACGGACGCGGCGCCGGCTGCCACCGGGAGCGTCGACGACGCACTCGCGACCTCGACGGACAGCAGCGCCGGGAACGCCGACGCGAGCGTGGCGGCGTCGATGCCCTTGATCGACTGTGGCAGCGAGAGGAGAACGACCTTGTCGGCGACCTGGCCCTCGGCGAAGTCGATGGCGACGACGGGCGTCTCCTTGCCGTCGACCATGACGGCAGCCGGGACCGAGAGCGCGCCCTCGGGAGAGGCGCCGTCGAATCCGACGAGCGAGAGGCCGCCGTCAGCAACGGTATACATGAGGCCGTCAGCCCCGAGCATGCCGCCCTCGCGCTCCTCGGCGATGGGAGCCTGTGGCGCGGATTCGGCGGCATCGCTGTTCGTACTTTCAAGGGCCACGTCGCCGCCGGACGTGGCGGGGCGCTCGACGGGCTCGTCGGCGTAGGCGACTTGCAGGCCCGCAGCGGGCAACATGGCGACGGCCAGCAGCACGGACAGCACGACGGAGACGAGGCGGGTCGCGGCGCGTGCAATCGGGACGCTCCGAGCTACACGCCCCTCCCCGTCAGCTTGCAGCGACATCCCCCTCGCGGCGGGGAAGATTCCTCGTCGGGGCTTCGCCCGCTCCTCGGAATGACGAGAGGCGTTCGTTGGTTGAGGCAACGATGGCGTCGCTCCGTCAGGATGAGG
>CAJUFC010000221.1 GCA_910585565.1 uncultured Eggerthellaceae bacterium
CCCTTGGGGCCGCTCTTTGCGATAGCCTCCGCGGAAAGGTACAATGGTGCGCGCGGAGGACCCTCGCCAGAGGGGCCAAAGCTTCCAAGGTGCGTGGCCCTCCTGCCGGCAAAGCTAGTAGGGTCGCGCGCCTCTCTTTATGAGCGCCCGCTTTCGCGAACGCTGTTTACCACCTTGATGGGATGCGCAAAAGAAAAAACGCACCTCCACAGGAAGCGCGCCATGCAAATCTATGCAAAAGCGCCCGTCCTGTAGCCGTACAGTTTCATTCCCCTTAGAGATATGAGTGACGGGCGCTTGTTGCCAAGCGTCGGTCTCCAAGAGGAAAGGCATATTCAACTGTACGGCTAGTTCGACATAATACAGATTCCCTGACCCTGCTTCAACAAAACCGCCCGAATCATAAAATCCTCACGATGCCCAACTGCCAGTCAGGCGCAGCGAGAAGGGGCCCTACACGCCGAGGCCGACGGTCATGTGGGTCATGTAGAACGAGAAGCGCATGACGAAGATGCCGCTGAGGGCGCACAGCACCGACAGCAGCGGCACCCATATCGGCGTCTCGCCCTTGCAGGCCGCAGCCTTGGAGCCAAGGAAGATGGCTACCGTGCACAAGGCCGCGAACAGGGCAATCATCACGCCGAAGAAGGGGGCCAGGGTGTCTGCGCTGGTGACGGCGTTGGCCATCGAGGGCAGCTGGGCGCCCCAGATGATGTAGACGATGACGTTGGCCGCCGTTGCCGCAACGGCAATGCAGAGATAGACATTGCCCCAGCGATGCCCCGGGATGAAGAAGTGCGCCAGGCGCAGGCCGAGAATCGCCAGCAAGGGGCCGCCGATAAGCCCGTTGAGCCATTGCGAGACGATGGCGAGCGGCGTGCTCCACGTCAGGATGGTGTCAACGTCGTAGGCAGCGGCGATTGCGCCCGTGAACACGATGCCGAGCACGCTCGTGATGGCCGCGACGACGCGCCGCAGCTGCACGCGCCCGCCCGACTCGGAAAACGACGTGAGCCAAAACACACCCGCGCATCCCAAAAAGACCACGCCGCACGCCACCTCGTTGGAAAGCGGGCTGCGCCCGACGCCCGCGAGGATATACAGCGCGTTGGCCGGGTTGCCCAGATGCGTCGCTGACGCCACGAGCCCCACCATGGCCACCACCACCGGCACGCACAGAAGCTGGTCCAAGCGCCGGCGCACCTCGACGGGCAGCTGTGTGCCCTGGACGATCAGCGGAAGCGCCATGAGTCCATACGCTAACGCGCCTGCGGGCGCCAGCGTGGTGAACAGCACCAAGGTGATCTCGCCAAACGCCGTGGCGAACCCGTCCATGGAATACATCGTCGTCGCGCCTTAGCGATAGAACCGGGGCAGCTCCACGGACAGCCCGCGCTCGCGCTGCATGCCCGCCAGCGACTGTCGCGTGAGGAACGCAAGGCCGCCGAGGTAGCCAGACTCCGTGGCCTCCTCGACCTCTTCCAAGAAGTGCGGCGCCCAGGTCAACAGGTGCTCGGCCAGGTACTCGTCAAGCAGCTCGGGCGCGTGGCAGTCGATCCACGCCATCAGCAGCAGCATAAGCCCGATGTGATCCTCAGGCTCGGAGCCGTCGCCCGGACGTGCGATGCCGCGCTCGCGCATCCACTGACGCAAGGCCAAGGTGGATTCGCCGAAGATGACGCACTCGCGGTCGGTATAGACCGATCCCCACGGCGGTGCCGCCTTTCGCGCCGGGCCGACGAACAGCCGCCGATACTCCCACAGCACGTCGTCAGCCGACTCGTCGCGCAGCCCGCGCTGGATGCGCTCAAGCGCCTCTGCGGCCACGGGCGCATCGACGCACGGCCACGCGGCCGCCGCCTCGGCCACATCAAGCGAAGCCAGCTCTGCCATCAGCGCCCGCGCGCGGCCATCGACAGGCTCGTACAGGAACAAGGGGCCCAGCGTCTCCCCCAAGAAAGCCGCCGCACGGGCGCCATCGGAGCTCGCCTCAGTCGCCGCACCAGCGCCGTCAAGGCCTACGCCCGCAGAAACGCCCGCAGGTGCTCCCTGCTCCGAAATCGTCTCTTCGGCCATTGCTTCCTCCTCTACCAACGATGGGGCGCACCCTCGATCAGGCCCGCCCCATCGCAACTCGTCTTGTGCGCCGGCCAACGCCTGCGACCGGCCCCTGTCAGTCACCGCCGGCGACTGACCTCACGCATCATAGCGCAAGCAGCTGCCGGCTACAGGATAGACAGCCCCACCGACACCTGCATCGCATAGAACGCAAGGCGCATCAGCAAGATGCCCACGATGGCGAGCACTGCTGCGCCCACGCTCACGCCAACCATGACGCCGGCACCAGCGCCGCGCACGGCGAACACGTCGCACACGCCCGTGCCCACCAGGCAGATGATGCCGCACACGATGATCATCATGACGCTCGTCACCAGGTCAGCACCGTTGTACAGCGCATTCTCGATGCTGCTTGCCGTGGTTGCCTGCACGGCGAAGGCGCCGATGCCCAGCACGAGGCCAACCGCCAGCACAACCAGCGTCCCCGTCTTGAGCGAGCCGGCCTTGAGCGCGTCACCGCACCCAGCCAGGCTCAGCACGAGCACGCCCAGGGCAGCGCCGCCCAAAAGCGCGAAGCCGACCAGCTGCACCGGGCCTGCCATGGTGTTCCATGACGGAATGGTGTCAATCATGTAGGCCATGCCCGTAAAGAAGGCGAACACGATGCCCACGACAGCCACCACGGTGGCAAAGCCCTTGCGAACGCCCTCGGACATCTTGCCCGTCAGCGCCCAGATCCAGTACGCCAGCATGAGCAGCGTGAAGGCACACCCGACAGCCACCTCGTTGGAGAGCGGGGAAGATCCCACGTTGGCCAGCGAGCCGAATGCGGCAAACGGGTTTGCCAGGTGGAAGAAGGCAGCGATGAAGCCCACCACCACGAACGCCACCGGAATGACCGTGAAACGGTCGATCTTCTTAAGGGCGTCCCCGTCCAGCTTCGCCGTCAGAAACGCGATAGCCAGGATGACGAACGCTCCGGCACCCATCGGCGCCAACGTGCTGAAAAGAGCAAGGGGCATCTCTGCGAACGTGATTTCCATGCTACATCACCTCCAGGGGATTGACGACCTTCGCGGCAGCGTCGCCCGCCGGCTTTGCATCCTCAGAAGGCTTGATATAGAAGTTGGGGTCGGTGTAGGACTTGTCGGGCAGAGGCGCGATGTTCGCCTGCTCGCCGGTCTTCTTCATCTCGTCCACCGTGCCGAAGTCGAGCGCACGAGCCGGGCAGGCCTCGACGCAGACCGGCTTCTCGCCCTTGGCCACGCGCTCGGCGCAGCCGTCGCACTTGACGGAGTGACCCTTCTCGCGGTCGACCTTCGGTGCGTTGTAGGGACAGGCCATATGGCAGTAGCCGCACCCGATGCATTTGTCGGCATCGACGGAAACGATCCCCGTCTCGCCGTCTTTGTGCATGGCGCCCGTCGGGCACACCTTGGTGCAAGCCGGGTTGTCGCAGTGGTTGCAGGCCATGGAGAGCGGGTAGCTGACGCACGTCGTGGTGAACGTGCCGTCGTCGGCCTTCTTCGTGTCGCCCAGGGTCACCTCGTATACCTTGCGGTAAGCGATGCCCAAGTCGGTGTCTTTATAGTCCTTGCAGGACATCTCGCAGGTCTTGCAGCCCGTGCAGCGAGTGCCATCGAAATGAAATGCGTATTGAGTCATCTCTCATCTCCTCCTCTCGCCGCTAGGCCTTCTTGACGTCACAGATGTTGGTGTGCTGCGGGTTGCCCTTGGAAAGGGGCGACGGGCGCTGCGTGGTCAGCGTGTTGATGGAACCGCCCTTGTCCACGCCATCCTTGCCGGTCTTCGTGTCGCCGTCCCACCAGGCACCCTGCGACACTGCCACCGTGCCCGGCACGACGCGCGGGGTCACCTTGGCCAAAAGCTCGATCTTGCCGCGGTCGTTGTGCACCTGCACCTTGTCGCCGTTCTTGATGCCGCGCGGCTCTGCGTCGGCAGGGTTGATCCATGCCTCTTGCGGGTTGACTTCCTTGAGCTCGTCGAGGTGCCCCCACGAAGAGTGGATGCGCCCGCGATAGTGGAAGCCGGACAGCACGAGCGGATGCTCCTTGGTCGTGGTCTCGACGCCTTCCCACTCGGGGATGTAGACGGGAACCGGCGGCAGCGTGTCCATGCCCTTCAGGGTGTCGCCGTCTTGCAGCTCCCAGCCCTCGGTATCCTTGAGCAGCTTCTCGGAGAAGATCTCAATCTTGCCCGACGGCGTCGTGAGCGCGTTGGCCACCGGGTCGTCGCGGTACTTCTTCATCGACACGATGTGCGGATACTCGCGCGTGTAGACGCCCATCTCCTGCATCTCCTCAAACGGAGGCAGCTTGTCGTCCTTCTCGCGGGACTGGTCGTACAGCTCGCGAATCCACTCTTCCTCGGTCTTGCCGCCGGTGAACTCGTCTTTGACGCCGAACTTGTCGGCCATCAGAGAAGCCATCTCGTAGGCCGTCTTGCGCTCGAACTTAGGGCTCGTGGCCGGCGTACCGGTGATGATGTAGCCCCAGTCAGAGCCCGTGGCGATCTGCGAATGCTGCTCGAAGCGGAAGAGGTCGGGCAGCACGATGTCGGAGTAGTTCATCGAGTCGCACATGACCGTGTCGACACCTAGGATGAACTCGCACTTGCTGTCGTCGGCCAGGATCTCGTGCGCCTTGTTGATGTCGGAATGCTGGTTGGTGAGGCAGTTGCCAGCATAGTTGATCATGTACTTGATGTTGGTCTTCAGCTTGTCGGCCTTCCTGACGCCGGCGTTCTTCGCCGTCATCTCGGTGCCATGATCGATGGCATCGGTGAACAAGAAGCACGGGATGGACGTCTCGACCGGGTTCTTGCCGGCGGGCAGAGAGGTGAGCGTCGGTGAGTTGCGCGCCTCGCGCGTGCCGTTGCTCGTGCCGGGCAGGCCCACCTGGCCCAGCAGGCACGGCAGCGCCATGATGGCCCAGCTGGTCCATTCGCCGTTGCTGCGGCGCTGCGGGCCCCAGCCCTGCACCACGTACACCGGCTTGGTCGTGGCGATCTCGTCTGCCAGCTCGCGGATGCGGTCTGCCGAGATGCCCGTGATGGGAGCGGCCCACTCAGGCGTCTTTTCCACCTTGTCGTAGCCGGTGCCCATGATGTAGTCCTTGTAGGACATGTTCTTGCCCTTGTATGCCTCGGGCATCGTGTCCTCGTCATAGCCGACGCAATAGTTGTGCAGGAACTCCTCGTCGGTCTGGCCGTTCTCGATGAGCTCGTGGCCCAGCGCTGCCACCAGCGCGGCGTCGGTGCCGGGGTTGATGGGCAGCCACTCCTCGGAGTGACCGAAGTTCGAGTCGTTGAAGCGCGGCTCGATCATATAGATCTTGGCCGGCGTCTTCTCGCGCATGTGCACCCAGTCGTAGTGAGTCGTGAGGCCGCCCTGGCGCGTCTCGGTGGGGCTAGAGCCAAAGCACAGGATGAGCTTGGCGTCCTCGCCTGACGACAGCGAGCTGCCGCCGTTGCCCTTGGAGCCGTACATGTACGGCGTGATGCAGGAAATCTGCGCCGTGGAATAGCTGTTATAGAAGTTGAGGTAGCCGCCCACCAGGTTGAGGAAGCGGTTGAACGGACGGGCCGTCGTGGCCGAAACGCCGGTGGCGTAGGGCACATAGACCGCCTCGTTGCCGTACTTGTCGATGACCTCTTTCAGCTTGCTGGCCGCCGTGTCGATGGCCTCGTCCCAGCTGATGCGCTCGTACTTGCCCTCGCCGCGCTTGGTGCCCTCGACGCGCTTCATCGGATAGCTGATGCGGTCAGGACCATTGGCCCAGCGGCGATAGGTGCGCCCGCGCAGGCACGCGCGCGCCTGCGGCGTGTCGAACGTGGCGTCAGCGCTCGTGTGGGTGTCCACCCAAGCGATCTCGTCGTCTGTCACGTGCATCTTGAGAGCGCAGCGGCCCGGGCAGTTGATGGCGCAATGACCCCAGGTGGTCTTGTCCTCCCCCGCAGCGATGGCCTCGCCCACGCCGCTGCCGAACAGCGAGTCAGCCGCAGCGATTCCGCCACCGGCTGCCGCCAGGGCGCCCAAGGCGCCACTCGTCTTGAGGAACGTGCGACGACTCAGATTCGTGTCAATCATGCATACCCTCCTTCATTTCCTCCCAACGGCTCCTCGTTTTCCGTCGGGAAATGATGCGAAAACTGTACCGCGACTATCGGTTTTCCTTGTCACATAAACCATGTGATTTTTACAAAGTGCCCGTTCAGGGACTCGCCGAACGGGTCACATTCGGAAACGCGCGCAGCTATCTTCCGATGCGCCCCGCGGGTTTGGCTATACTTTCCCCATGGACACAACGACGTCATTGCGCATGCTCATCCCGAACGTAGAGTCGTTGGGCTACGCGCTTTTCTTGGCCATCAACGCTGCAGGCGTGTGGGGCGGCGTGTTCCCGTTTCTGCCACTGTCGTTCCAGACCCACGAGATCGTGTTTTGGTTCTTCTCCGCGCAGACGCTCTCGTTCTCGATGAGCTACGTGGCCAGCTGCGTGGGCGTCTACTTCTTCCCCGGGCCGACGCGCAGCTTCCTCGTCAGGCTGACGAGCGCGCCGTACTTCTTGGGGTGGTGCTGCCTCATCGCCGCCATCTATACGCCTCCCTTCGCGCTGGCGCTTGTCATCGTCGGCGGCGCGTTTCTGGGCCTCGGGTCGGCCGGCTTCTATATGCTCTGGCAGCGCCTCTTCGCCAGCCAAGACTCAGACACGGGCAACCGCGACCTGTTGGTCGGCACCGCTTGGGGTGCCGTGCTCTACTTCGCGCTGTATCTCATCCCCCACGCCGTGACGGCGTTTCTCATCCCGCTTGTGTTCCTGCCGCTGTTCGGCCTCAGCGTCATGCTGAGCAGCCGCACCATCAACCCCGACCAACCGATGTTCACCGACGTCCCGCGCGAGCATCCCCGCGTCTACATGCGCGTGCTGCATGACTATTGGAGAAGCGCGCTGTGCGTCGGTGCCGTGGGCTTTTGCGCCGGCATCATGCGCTCGGTGGCCGTAGCCGATCCCTCCATCGGCATCTATGTGAACGTCTTGTCCATGGCGGGCATGGTGATGGCAGCGCTGGCGGTCTTGTGGCTGTGGCGCTTCAAGGGCCTGCGGCTCTCCATCGCCAGCTCGTACCGGGTGGTCTTCCCGTTTTTGGTGACGTCGTTTCTGGGGCTGCCGCTGTTCTACGAGGAATACGCCCGCTGGCTGGCAGCCATCCTGTATGCGGTGTACAGCGCCGCCATCCTGCTCATGATGATGCAGTGCGCCCAGGTCTCGCGCGACCGCGGCATCAACCCGGTGTTCATCTATGGGTTCTTCGGCGCCATCGTGTACACGCTGCACGACATTGGCTTCATCGGCGGCACCTTCGTGGAATACGTGAGCGTCATCAACCTGGCGCCGCTCGCGTTGGTGTCCATCGTCGCTCTGTGGGCGCTGGGCATCATGCACTTCGTCGGCACGGGCGGCTTCTCGTCTGCCCTGGAAACGATGGGGCCGATGGGGCGCCCTGAGGCCATCGAGCTCATGGCGCTCCCGGCGCCGGCCAGCGGGCCAGGTGCGCCGACACCAGCACCGGCCGCCGGCGCGACCTCGCGCGCGGGCGCTACGGCTGCGGCTGCATCTGTGGCAGCGGCGACGTCAGCGACGGCAGGGGCCCCGTGCGACGCGCGCGGCACAGATGACGCCCAGGCGCACGGCGAGCGGCCCGACAGCGATGCGGTTACCGACCGCATCGCCCAGCAGGCGAGCCGCCTGCGCGAGCGATACCGCCTCTCCGCACGCGAGACGGAAGTCATGGAGCTCATCGCGCGCGGGCATTCCGTCGCCCGCATCGCCGAGATGCTTGTGGTGTCCGAAAGCACCATCCGCACCCACTCCAAGCGCATCTACACCAAGCTCGACATCCATAAGAAGCAAGAGCTCGTCGATCTCATCGAGAGCGCCTAAGGACCGAGTGCCGCCCGGGCCGGGGGCCGGGCGACGCAATCGGATGACGGCGACACAGGGTGACACAGGGTGACACAGGGTGGGGATGTCGTCACCTCGCGGCTGCATGGCCCGAGCGCGATGCGACACGACAGAGCGCGACGCGAGTACAATAGACGAAACGTGCTTGATTGGGCCTGAGAGGCGACGAGGAAAGGAAGGCGCCCATGTCAGCGTGGCTCATCATGGTCATGGCCGGTGCCGCCGTCGTGGCAATCGGAGGCATCAGCGCCGTGGCGACCCACAACAAGCTGGTTCGCCTGCGCAATCGCGTCGACAACGCCTGGTCACAGGTAGAGATCCAGCTCCAGCGGCGCTACGACCTCGTGCCCAACCTCGTCGAGACGGTGAGGGGCCATGCCGACCACGAGAGCACGGCGCTCGCAGCGCTCGCTCAAGCCAGAGCTGCCGTCGGCGCTGCTGCCACCCCAGAAGCGAAAGCGGCTGCCGAAGACGAGCTCGCCTGCACGCTGCGGGGCACCTTCGCCCTTGCCGAGGCAACCCCCGAGCTCAAGGCGTCTGACAGCTTCCGGCAGCTGCAATCGCAGCTCGCCGACACCGAAGACAAGATCAGCTACATGCGCCTGTCGTACAACGACACGGTGATGGCCTACAACTCCGCCATCCAGACGTTCCCGGGCATCCTGTTCGCCGGCACGTTCGAGCCGCGAAGGCTCCTCTATGCCGATGACGGTGCCCTGCTCGCCCCGCGCGTGAGCCTCTGAGGCGGCGCCACTGATGCGACCACGGTGCCTCTGCTGCCACCCCGCCGGGATGCGCGCGGCCATCATGAGCGCGCGCGATGCCGCCACGAACGCACGCGCCTGCATCCTTGCGTGCGCCCTCGCGTGCTCGCTCTTGTGCGCCTTCGTCGCTCCTGCAACGGCCTTTGCGGGCAGCGCTGCCGAGACAAGCGCTACTGACTCGAGCGCTGCCGAGACAAGCGCGATGACCGAAGAAGACCTCCTCGCCTGGTTTGCCAGCGCCTCCGCGCAGGACAGCGCGCACCCTGCCACAGACAACCAAGACTATGACAACCGGATGCTCATTTGTACCCTCATCCTGGGCATTCCTCTCGTCGTCGGCATCATCGTTGCGATCGTCAGATGCCGAACCAACCCCAAGCCGCAGTTCACCGACAAATACTGGCGCGAGGCCCCTGACGCAGAGCTGCAGCCAGCCATCGTGGGGCGTCTCGTGCGCAAGAACAAGCCGAGCGAGGCCGACCTCACCGCCACCATACTGAACCTGGCCCACAAAGGCGTCATCTGCATGGACATGAGCATGCGGCCTGACGACCACGGCGACCTCGTCAAGGACTACCGACTCACGCGCAGCGAGGCAGCCGACGCCGTCACCGACCCCATCGAGAACGAAACCATGCACCTCCTGTTCGAGGTCGTCGCAAAGGGAGGCGACTCGCTCTGGACGAGCGACCTGGCCGCCTATGCGGATGAATGGCCCAACCGCTACCTCGCCGCCCTGCGCAGCTGGCAGCGCACCGTGACCACAGAGGTGAACCGGTCGAAACTCTTTGACGACCCCGGCCTGATCATCATGGCCGTCAGCGCGTTCGTAACCATGCCCATCATGGTGCTCTACCTCGCCTACCAAGGAGACGTGACGGACTCGTTCGCGACCTCGCCCGCATCCTGGGCCATACTCGCGCTTGGTGCGCTGATGCTCATCGCACCCGAGCTCATCTCGCGTTCCTCACGGCGCCTGACGCAGCGCGGCAGCGAGATCGTCGCCCGCAGCGAAGCCCTCAAGCGCTGGCTGCAAGACTTCTCCTGCATCGACGAGCGCTCGGCGCTCGACGTGAAGGTATGGGGCGAGCTCATGGTGTATGCGTCACTACTCGGCGTGTCGGACGAAGCCCTCAAAGAGATGCACCGCGGAGGATACGAACAGTTCGATTGGGTGCAGATGACAGTCAAAGAGGAAAACTACTTCTACACATGGTGGTACCTGCGCACCTCGATCCGCACCAACTGGCAAAGTCTCCGCAGCAAAAAGGACACCAAGCGCGCCTGACGAATCCCGCCAGGCGTAGGGGCAAAGCTTCAGCCCGCCCGAATGCTGGCATGGGCCAGCTCGGTATGATATACTTGCTATATACTTGTTCTGGCAGATGAAGGAGGCTGGCTATGGCGCAGCTATCTCTTTATATGGATGACGTCAGCATGGAAGAGCTTCGCGCAGACGCAGAGGCAGCAGGCAAATCCATTTCCTCCTATGCACGAGACGTGCTGGAAAAGCGACACGAGTCGAGTCGCGGCTGGGTCAATGGCTGGCCGCCAGGCTATTTCGAGTCTCTCGAGCCTTTGAACATTGAACTACCCGATGACCCACCTCCGAAGCCAATCCTCCCCCTCGACACGATCTGAGGCCACATATGTATATGTTTGATTCATGCATTCTCATAGACCTATCCAAGCGAAAACTGCCGATAGCCTATGAACTTCTCATGAAAAGCGACGCAAGCCTTTTCAAGGTGCCCGCAGTGGTAAAGGCAGAACTTCTAGTAGGCGCGGAAAAGGCTCGCGACCCCGAGCAGGAGCGCTTCCGCGTGGAAACGCTCCTGCTGCCGTTTGAGATTGTTCCCTTCGATGGCGCTTGCGCCGTTAAGTATGCGCAGATTCGTGCGCACCTCGAACGCAAAGGCGAGCAAATTGGCGGCAATGACTATCTCATCGCTGCCACCGCACTCGCTCACTCGGCCATTCTCGTCACCAACAACGTGGACGAGTTCAAACGCGTGCCGGGACTTACGATAGAGGAATGGGCTGAAGTCGACTTCTAGGGGACCAGCATGCGCGGGAGCTTATGCCGTGCGCTTCGTGAAGAGACCCATGACGGCCAGCAGGACCACCGAGCCCAGGAAGGCCACGAGGAACGACCAGAGGTTGAAGCCAGTAAAGCCCTGGCCGCCGATGATGCTCATGAGGAAGCCACCAACGAACGCGCCGACGATGCCGATAATGACGTTGCGCAGGATGCTGCCTTCTGACTTCATGACGATTCCCGCAACCCATCCTGCCAGGCCACCAATAACAATCCAGACGATGATGCTCATGTTGGGCTCCTTTCCGTGCGCCTTATATATTTGATTGCGCCCAAAAAGATAGCGAACGAAAGAGCCCGCGCACATGCCACGGAAGCGCTTGTGACCCATTCGAAACGCGCCCGTTACCCTGTGCCACGCATCGCCTGAGCGCTCGAACGCATCCGTCTTGGCGCGTACGCGACAGGACGGCTTGGCAGCACTTGAACCTTTTCGCCCAACAAGCTACCATGGCGGCTAATGAATTCTGTTTCAGGGCGGGGTGAGATTCCCCACTGGCGGTAAACAGGGTTCGCGCGACGCATCGGCCACGCCGTCTCCGCAACAGACGAGCCAGCCGCGCTGTCGCCCGAAGCCCTGCAAGTCCGCGAGCCCATCTGCTGCCGCTGCAGGCATCAGGCGGGCCGACCCGGTGAGAATCCGGGACCAACGGTTACAGTCCGGATGAAAGAGGCAGAGAGCGCAGGGCTTCGGCTCGCCCGCACCAGCACAGGGCAGCAGACGACATCTACAGCTGCATGCGAAGCGAGGCATCGTCGATACGCCCATGAGCATACGTTCTACAAGCCTGTATGAAGAGAATTCATGCGGGCTTGTTTCCTTTTCTGCGAGGCTCCAAGGACGACCCGACACGCCGAGGCAGCCTCGCAGGAAGAAGGTCCCGATGACAGAGCAGCCAACCACCACGCCATCCAAGGCGCCCAAGCAGCCGACCGCCCAAGCCACCATCAAGAACACAAACGCCTGGTCAACCCGTCAGCTCGTCACGATGGCGTTGCTGTGCGCCATCGGCGTCCTGCTCTCGTTCGTCGAGTTCCCGCTCATTCCCGGCGTCACATGGCTCAAGTATGACGCCTCTGCCATGCCTGCCATGGTATGCGGCTTTGCCTACGGACCCGCAAGCGGCGTGGCCGTAGGCATCGTCGGCGCCATCCTCCACGGCATCCTCATGGCGGACTTCTCGGGCGCCCTCATGAACATCCTCGTCGTCGCCGGATTCGTAGCACCCGCCGCACTCCTCTACCAGCGCCTGCACACGCTTCGCGGCGCTGTCATCGGGCTTGCACTCGGCGTCGTCGGCGCCACCCTGATGGCCATCGTCGGCAACCTCGTCATCACGCCCGGCTGGCTGGGCGTCCCCTTCGACGCCGTGGTCGCGATGATCATACCGGTGCTCATCCCGTTCAATGTCGCGAAGGCAGCCATCAACGGCGCGCTCACGCTGATCGTGTATAAGGCCATCTCCAACCTCATCACGCCAAAGAAGGACCAGGTACAGGGGCGCTCGTAATGCCGGCGCAAGACTTCGTCGCCTTCGAGGGCGCGTCGTTCACCTATGACGGAAGCCACTATGTGCTCCGCGATCTGGAGCTGCGGGTACCCCAGGGCCAGTTCGTCTGCTTGCTCGGCGGCAACGGTTCTGGCAAGTCGACCCTGGCGAAGTGCGTCAACGCGCTGCTCGTGCCCGACGCCGGACGCGTGCTGACGTTCGGGCGCGAGACGGCCGACCCCGACGCCATCTACTTCATCCGCTCGAACGCCGGGCTTGTGTTCCAGAACCCCGACGACCAGCTGGTGGCATCCGTCGTGGAGAACGACGTTGCCTTCGGCCCGGAAAACCTCGGCGTGCCGACACCCGAGCTCAGGCGTCGCGTCGGCGAGGCGTTAGCCACAGTCGGCCTGAACGGCTTTCACAAGCGCGAGACGACGACGCTGTCAGGGGGACAGAAGCAGCGCGTCGCCATCGCAGGCATCCTGGCCATGGACCCAGCCATGCTCATTCTGGACGAAGCCTCTGCCATGCTCGACCCGCGCGGGCGCGCCGGGCTCCTGCGCGTCTGCCGCGAGCTGCACGCATCCGGCATGACCATCGTCATGATCACGCACTACATGGAGGAAGCGGCCGAGGCCGAACGCGTCGTCGTGCTGGACGAAGGCCGCGTCCGCATGGATGGCGCGCCCGAAGACGTGCTCGTGCGCACGAGCGAGCTGCGCGCGCTCGACCTTGCCGTGCCGTTTGCCGCAGCACTATCGCTCAATCTGCGCGAGCGCGGCGTCGACATCCGACCGTGCATCAACGCACCTGAGCTCGCCTGCGAGCTGGACCGGCTCGCCGACACCTGCAGCGCCCGCAAGGGTGCGCTGCAAGGCAATCTCCCCTGTCGCGCCGAAGCCCGCCACGAAGCCGCAGCGGAAGCAGCGGCGCCAGCGACGGCAGAGGCTGCCGTCCGCACACAGGAGCCGTCAGCCGCAACCGAGCAAGCCTCTCACGCAAGCCCTGATGTCCTCCTCGCGTTCCAAGACGTCAGCTTTTCGTACCTCGACCCCCAGCGCGCACAGCGCCGCCAGGCGCGCAAGAAGGCGCGGCCCACCCAAAACGCCGCTCCCGCGCGCACAGGCTGGGGTGCCTCCCCCGATGACGCCTGGGCGCTGCGCCACATCGACCTGGCGGTGCACGCAGGCGAGTTCCTGGGCGTCGCCGGGCATACAGGCAGCGGAAAGAGCACGCTCATCCAGCTGATGAACG
>CAJUFC010000222.1 GCA_910585565.1 uncultured Eggerthellaceae bacterium
CATTCTCGCCATTCAAACCAGCGCGTGAAAGAGTGTTGTTCTTCAAGAACTCGAAGCAGTCTCCCAACTTACGCTGTTCCCAAGGGTCAGTAAAACCGGCGAAGCGGATCTCAGGCACATTGGTCTTTTCCGCCATACTATTCACCTCCCAACAGTTTCCGCAGCTCAGCAATGCCCGCCATATCGTGCTCGTTGCCCGTGAGCTGGCCCAGCATCGCTGCCAACTCGTTTTCCGCCTCTGCAATCTGGTTGCATACGTCCGAATAGGTTGTCGCGTACTTTGCGTTCAGTGCGACGACCTTTGCGATGAAGTCGCTTACGACAGCATTGGGCAGCTCGAGCAAATCAGATTGCAGCGGCTCAATCCACTTCGCAGCAAGCAATTCGTCGCACTGGGCGTCGGTCAGGCCCTCGATAACCTCCTTGGTCTTCTCCTCGAGCGCGACAAGCGCCTCCTTCCTTGCCTTTTTGAGATTTTTCTCCTCGTCGAGCAGGGACTGAGCGCGCACGAGGCCCCGCTCGAAGTCGCCGTCCGGATGCTTGCCGATGCTTTTCACGGCCTTCTTGAGGGACGCCGCCACGAACGCGCCGTCATCGCTGAAAACATCGCTCGAGCTCTTCTCCTCCTCATCGAGGTTATCGAGAATCTCGTCGAGTTCTTGGGAGATCTCACTTAAACGGGAGTCGCGCGCGGAGATTTCCTTGACATCGTCGGCGAGCAGCTGTTCTTGGACGAGCGCAAACGGCAAGATGCGGCCCGTCCAGCCATCCTGCACCTCGACGTCTTTGCCGTTCTTCTTTTTTATCACCATATTCGGATCGACTTTGCGCACAGCCCCTTTGCCCTCGGTTTGGATAACCTCGAGGTCGCCGGAGATGCCCGTCCACGCATCGTCGAGAGCTTGGTAGGCATCGTACCCGTCGACGAGCGCGACACCAGAGAGGGCGTCGCGGAGCCGCTCTGCGATATAATCCTCCTCGGCCACGGCATCAACCTGCGATGAGTCGTCTACCAACCTCTTCCGCAGCTCTGCGGGCAGATGAGCCAACGCATCTCGATACCCCGCCAGGAAAGAAACGACGTCGGCGTTGGCCTTCACCGTTGCCGCCACGTCGTCCGTCATGGAAGCAAGGCACGACCCGCCGCCCTCACCGAACAGCTGGCCCTTCAGGCTTGGCCACACTTTCCAGTAGCGGTCGAGAGCATCGACCTCGGCTTTCGGAACCCCACCGAACATGGTGGCATACACGTCCCAGCTCTCAGTAGCTTCGGATGAATCAACATAGCGCGGAATGTTGAGGTTGTAATCGTTGGCGCGTATCTCGTCGATGGTCACCAGACGGCTGAACTTGTCGACGGTCGCCCCAGTCGTGACCGCGTCCACGATGCGGCGTATATCGCTCGCACGCAGTTTGTTGTTTTTGCCTTCTTTCACAAAGTGCTTTGAGGCATCCACAATCAACACGTCACTGCTCTCGCGCTGCTTGCGGAGCACCATAACGATGGTCGGGATGCCGGTGCCGAAGAAGATGTTGGCAGGAAGCCCGATGATTGCCTGGATATGGCGGTTCTCCACCAGGTTCTTGCGGATGGTGCCCTCCTCGCCGCCGCGGAACAGCACGCCGTGGGGCAGGACGATGCACATGATCCCGTCAGGGCGCAAATGGTACAAATCATGCAAAAGGAAGGCGTAATCGGCTTTGGATTTGGGAGCGACGCCGAACTTGAAGCGCGGATCGAGCTCCTTGTCTTCCGGGTCCCAATTCTGGGAGTAAGGGGGGTTCGACACAACGGCATCGACGAACAGCGGATCGTAGGTCTCGTCCTTGTTCTCGACCGTGTCGAACCAGGGCCAATCGTCTTCGAGCGTGTCGCCGTTGCGCGCTACGATGTTGTCGGGAAGAATTCCACGCATGACCAGATTCATACGCGTGAGGTTGTACGTGTTCTCCTTAAGCTCCTGCGCATAGTATTTGATGGAGTCCGGGTCGCCGTTGCGTCGCGCCACGGCCTTGCCGATATTGATGAGCAGCGAGCCGGACCCGCTCGTGGGGTCGTAGATGGTGATGTTCTCGCGTCCGGCCAGGTGCCATGAGACTATCTCGCTCATGAGCATGGACACTTCGTGCGGCGTGTAGAACTCGCCTGCCTTCTTGCCGGCGTTGGCGGCGAAGTTGCTGATGAGGTACTCGTAGATGAAGCCGAGCACGTCGTAGTCCTGGCGACCGTCCATCGGGATGTCTTTGATGAGGTAGATGAGGTCGCGAGCGGCCTTGGACTGGCTCCGTGCGTCGGTGCCGAGCTTGGAGAGACCGGTCCGCAGCGTGTCGAAGATGCCGTCGAAGACGCGCTTGCGAGCAGGGTCGATGTTGCGGCTAAAGGCATTGAGGGCGTCGCGAACGTTCGAAATCTCGAAGTCGCCGCCCTTGGAGACCCAGGTGGAGAAGAGGTTTTCGTAGGCGATGAAGTAGCCGCACTCGCCCTTGACGAACTCGACCGTCTCTTCGTCGTCTTCCACGAGGCTCGGCAAATCCTCTTCGGCGAAATCACGCGCCTTCAGGCGGGCAACTTCGGTCTCGGAAAGGAACTTGTAGAAGATGAAGCCCAGGATGTAGTCCTTGTATTCGTTTGCCTCGATTTTCGAGCGCATCTTGTTGGCGGATTCCCATATCTTTGATGCCAATTGCTGCTTGTTCATCTAGTTTTCCTCGCTTCTATAGACTTGGTTGAGCGTTTCTCCGTCGTCGCTTACCCATTCGGTCCAGCCGTTCTGGCTGCCACCGAGCACGAACACCGCCGCGGCGCTGGGCGTCGGGAACTCAAGATCTTCGGCGAGCTCTACGATACCGCCCGAATCGCCGAAGATCTCCCTGCGCGCAGCCGCGACGGCCGCGTTCTTCAGCGCGGGTTTGGAGAGGTTCACCTTCGAGCCGGCGAGAACCGTGAAGTGCCCAGTGGCCTTGTCGTAGCGCCCTGCCCCGCGTATACCGTTCTTCTTCGTATGGAAGACGACCGAGGCGCCGGCGGGACCCTGGTCGACCCTGTCGAGGTCGTACCCCAGAGCTGACATCCTGAAGAGGATCCTCTCGTGCAGGCGCTCGACGGCCTCTTCCTTGTACGGGTCGACGTAGGGCTTGGGCGTCGCCGAGTTGTCAGTCTCGTACGAGCCGTGGGTGCGCACGTAGTCGATAGCCTTCGCCTCGAGGACGTCCAGCGCGTCCCTGCTGATGTTCTGATCGTCATCGAGGAACATGACGGCCTTGTTCCAGAACTCCTTCTTTGCCTTGTGTGCGTCGAGCCGGGCGATACCCTGGGTCGTCTGCCCAGCGTAGACGCGGCTCACGTTGCCGTGGTCCTCGTCGAGCAGGTAGTAGATGCCGCGCTGCGGGATGTTCGGCAGCGACTTCGCCTCGGCAAGGTCCTCCCTCGGAACGACGACGGTCACAAGCGACTCGCCGTCGATGCGGCAAATACGTATGCGGTCCGGCTGCGCGTCTATGAGCTGGACGGTGAAGGTCTTGACCCGAATCACGCTTATGCCCCCTTCTTCGCGAGCTCTTCGATCATGCACGTGCGCACGAAGGCGGAGAAGCTCATGCCCCGTAGGGCCGCTTCCTCCTTCGCCGCGTCACGCAAGGTGTCGGGGATGCGCAGGGTCACGGAGACCTGGTCTCCCTCTACCAGGAAGCTTCTGATCTCGGTTTCGTCGGGGTTGCCCTTGATGAGCTCCTTGTAGCTGCCAGACATCTGTGCTCCCATCGCTCGAAATGCAATACAAATGCGTTTGCAGCATTATAACGCGGCGACACGGGGCGGCACTGGGAATAGAGGGACAGCCGATGTCCAGGCCCCGTACGAGCGCAAACGGCGAAGGAATCCCTGGCTGGGCTTAGATGGTCTCTTTCGTTCGGGTTCTCATCTCTTGGTTTTCGCGGGGTCTGAAATTGGCCCGCTCCTCGGCGTAAAGAATCTCGTTCTGTGCCTCCAGAATGCGCGTGGCGTCTTCGATGCGACCGGCGCACCTCTGGCTTATCGACCTCAGGGCAAGGATTCCCTCGACGTCGAGCGGGTCCAGCTGGTCGGCGTGCGCCAGGGACTCGAACAGCTGGTCCAGGCCCTTCGCCAACCTCCCGGCATCCGCCAGCGCATCGAGCAGCTCAAGGCGCTCAGCCTTCTCTTCGCAATTCAACATCAGTTTGCCTTCTTCTACCAACTGACGTGCTGTGCACCACCGTAGCCGTTCCGCAGGGGGAACCATCTCGCCGCCAGCGATCCCGTGCGCATATCGGCCGCAAGCGACGCGGGAAATGTCGTCCCGATGCGGACCGCGTCACCGCGACTCGGCAGCGGCCCGTTGTCCGCGCCGCGACGTCGCCGCCAACCCCCGCGAGCGCCCCCGCAACCGCCGACGGGCCGCATCTCATGCCCGGAGGACCTCGACGCCCATAGCCGATCCCATCCCGCACGCCCTCGCCCCTTTGATCCGAAACCCGCCCCGGCGCTCCTTGGACGCGCAGGGTCGCACGCCGGCAGGCGGCCAGCAAGGGCCGCGACACTTTTTCGGGTTCTTCGCCCCATGCGCTGCGCGCGCGAACAACGCGAAAAACTGACGTCGGGAGATTTCTACAACCACGTCCGACTTCGCTTCCTCCCTTGCAGGCACGCCTGCGCTGCATGCGACTCACGCGGCGCAAGGCACGCCACAGGGGCGGGCCTCAGAGTCTAAGGAGCAAGACATGAACGACATGAAGGAAAAGGCGATAGGCGCGGTCAAGGCCTTCCTCGAGCGCAAGGGCTACGAGATCGTCGACGAGGCCTGGCAGGGGCCCGAGGGCATCGGCGGGATCGACCTCGTGGCGGTGGACGAGGACGGGACCCTGGTGTTCGTCGACGCCACGGTCCGCATCGGGACGGACGGATTCCCCGAGGCCCACAGGGCGCGCGGGATGCGCGAGGCGCTGGCGGCGACGTGGCTCGCCGGCAACGGCGACGACTACGCCGACACCCCGGTCCGCTTCGACGAGGTGGCGATGATGGTCGTCAAGGAGAACCGAGCGCTCCTGCGCCACCACGTCAACTGCTTCGGCGAGATGGAGCCGCTCTCCTAGGCGGCGCGCCCGGCCCCGGGCTCCCGGGGCCGGGCTTTCCCCTGAAATTCGGCCCCTGTACCACGAAAGCGTACATATCCGTACGTTTTCGTGGTACACTCCGCTTGTCGGACAAAACCGTACGATTTTGTCCCGACGCTCCGAGACTCGGGGCGCGCCGGACCGGATGCGGCGAGGCGCGCCCCACGCTAGAGAGGACGCGACCCATGCGCACGATAGCCATTTCCAACTACAAGGGCGGCGTCGGCAAGACGACGACCGCCGTGAACCTGGCGGCCATCTTCGCCGCCCGGGGCCTTCGGACCCTGCTCGTCGACCTCGACCCGCAGGCCTCGGCCACCGACTTCTTCGGCCTCTACGACCGGGCCGCCTCCGAGCGGCGCACCTCGGTCGAGCTGCTCTACGGCGGCGCGCCCGTGGAGGAGGTCGCATACGCCGCCGGGGAGGGCCTCGACGTGGTGGCCTCGACCATCGACCTCGTCGACCAGAACGAGATGCTCCTGCGCGAGCAGCGACTCAAGTTCGCCCTCGACGACGCCTCGGGCTCCTACGACGTCTGCCTCATCGACTGCAGCCCCGTGATGCGCAGGCTCGCCTTCAACGCCTACCTCGCCGCGGCGGAGGGCGGCATGGTGGTCATCCCCGTGAAGCTCGACTCCACCGTGATGCGCGGCACGGCGCTCACCGTCGAGACGACGCGCTCCATCGCCGACGCGCTGCGCATGCCCACGCCCCGCTGGAAGATACTGCGCACCTGCGTGCCCGGCCGCATGACCAACGCCGAGGCCACGGGCGCGGCCGTGCTCGACGGGTTCTTCCCGGGCGAGCAGTTCGAGACGGTCATACACGCGAGCAGCAAGGTTTGCGAGGGCAGCTGGCAGTGGAAGCCGGTGGCGGCATTCGAGCCGGGAAGCCGCCCCGCGCGCGACTACGAGGCTCTCGCCGACGAGGTGTCCCGTGAGCTCGCCTAGGCAGGTGGCCGCGGGCTTCACCATCACGGGGCTTCTCGACGGCGCGTCGCGCACCCGCGGGCGCTACCCGGTCTCAGAGATCGCGGTGGCCGACATCGCCGACCACCCGGCGAACGCCGCGTACTCCATGGACCCTGCCGGCATAGCCGAGCTCGCCGAGTCCATACGAGAGGACGGCCTCACCGACCTGCCGCTCGTGCGAAAGGTCGGCGACGGCTCGTGGCAGATGGTCTCCGGGCACCGGCGCAAGGCCGCCTACGCGCTGCTCGCGAAGGACGACCCCGCCTACGAGAGGATGCCCTGCCGCGTGATAGAGGGCATCGACGACGAGCGGGCGGTGACGCTGCTCCACGCCGCGAACTACTTCACCCGCGCGCTCACCGTGACCGAGCGCGCCGCCGCGACCGAGGCGCTCAGGGGCGACGCCGTGCGCCTGCGCTCCGAGGACCCCTCGCTCTCCGGCATGCGCGTCGACGACGTGAAGGCCGCCATCATCGAGCGGCAGACGGGCCGCAAGGTCTCCGGCAAGACCATCGCGCGCGAGGAGAGGCTGGCCCGCCGCATCGCCGAGGACCTCTCGCCCGAGTGGGCCGCCGAGGCCGACCGCGGCAACCTCAGCGCCGAGGCGGTGCGCTCGCTCGCGGGCATGCCGAAGGAGCGCCAGGCGGAGATGCACGCCGCCATGGAGCCCTGGCGGCGCACCAAGCGGGAGCTCTCCGACTACGTGAGGAGCGAGGGGAAGGCCCAGGCCGGCCCCGACGGGCGCATCGCGAAGGCCGCGAGGCTCGTCGCCGACTTCCTGGAGAGCCCGCCCGAGAGCCCGAGCGCGGCCGACCTCTCGCTGCTGCGCGAGATGGCGCTCATGACCGCCCCCTACGCGGAGGCGGGCGCAGGCGCTCATAAGGGCCGCAGAAGGGCCTCAGGCCCGAAATCCAGCAAGTAGCCTATGGCGTCCGACATCGCGTCGGGCGTCCATAGCACTTGGGGACCGGGCGGCCTCGGACCCGTCATGCCGCGGGCCGTTTGGGAGCCCGCTTTCGCGAGGCCCGGTCCCAGAGGCGGCGCCCGAGCCGGGCCGCCGCCTGCGGGGGACCCCCGCGCCCCTAGAGAGACGCGCCCGCCGCGCGGCGGGCCCGAAGAAAGGAATCCGCCATGGAAGAGGAATCCGGCGCCGCCAAAGGCAAGGAGCGCCGCGTCACGTTCCGCATGGAGGGAGGCGACTACGACGCGCTCTGCGAGCGGTGCGAGCGCGCCGGCCTCAGCAAGTCGGAGTACCTGCGCTACCTCGTGCGCATACCGCTGTCGACAGAGGCCAACGAGGGAGACGAGCACCGCATACTCGTGGACCGCAGGGCCCTGTGGGCGATGTCGCGCGAGCTCACGAAGTGGGGCTACCACTACAACCAGGCCGTGCACGCGATGAACCTCATCAACTTCCACGCCCGCCACGGGCATGTCGACCGGGACCTTGTCGCGGAGAGCATCCCGACGATCGAGCGGGAGCTCGCCGACGTGAACGCCGCGGCCCGCGAGATGGCGGCCGAGCTCGGGCGCATCGGGGCCGACTCGCTCGTGGAGGGCTCGCCATGCCGATCCTGAAGCCGATAAGCGGCCACGGCTCGACGGGCGGCATCCGCCGCTACCTCGAGAAGGGAGGCCGCGCCCTTGCTCGCGACCTGTTCAACCTGAGCTACGACGAGCGCGACGCCGGTGCGCTGGGAGACGAGGCCAAGGAGGCCTGCGCCTGGGACGCCGAGATGGACGCTACGCGCGCCGCGTTCGGCACGGACGCCCCCTGGCGTGGAAAGCCCGCGCGCACGTTCAAGCACTTCGTGCTCTCGCCGGACCCCGGCGACGACATCGACCTGGCCGCTCTGCGCGAGCTCGCGTGCTCGTGGGCGCTCAAGCACTTCGGCGACCACGAGATCGCCATCGTCTACCACGACGACAACGCCCGCGGCATACCGCACGCGCACATCGTCGTGAACAACGCCAACCTCCGCACAGGCTACCGCATGCAGACCCAGCACCCGGAGGACCTCAACCGAGACCTCCAGGACATGGCGCGCGAGCGCGGGCTGTCGGGGCTCTCCAACGACCGGGCACCCGAATCTCCCTCGAAGACGCGCGGGCGGGCAGGCGCGGGCGGGCCTAGGAGCCGCAGGAGCGTCTACCTGGGAAGGGCCGAGAAGGAGATCATGCGCTCAGGCGGCTACTCGTGGGTCGGCGACATCCGCGCCCGCGTCGCGCTCGCCAAGACCACGGCGCACGACGAGGCGGAGTTCCTCGGCATCCTCGACGCCCTGGGCGTGCACGTCGCCGACAATTCTGTCAAGGCGAGGCGGGACGACTGGGTGTTCAGCCTGGCCGAGGAGCCGTCCAAGAAGGTCAGCGGCGAGCGGCTGGGGTTCGTCTACGGCAAGGAGATGCTGCGCCGTCGCTTCGAGCGCGAGGGGGCCTACCGTCCCACGAACGCGAGCATCGCGCGCATCCGCGAGGCCGCCGAGCGAGCCCTCGAGCTCAACGACCTCTCGGAGCTGAGCAGGCTCTCCTCGGCGCTCGAGACCTGCGCGAAGTTCGACGTCGAGTCCATCGAGGAGTTCGGTCTCAGGATGTCGACGCTCGAGCGGCGCGGCCAGGCGGGCGGCGAGGGCTATCGCCGCCTCGAGGCTGCGCGCGCCTACATGGCAGAGAACGGGCTCATGCCCCTCAAGACCCGATACGGGAACGATGGCGGGCGCGGTGCAGCCGAGGGAAGCTTGCGCGACGGGCGCCGCGGGGACGAGCAGCAGCGCATACTCGCTGCCGAGCGGCAGCGGGCCCAGCAGGACCAGCGCAGGGAGAGGGGTCGGAGATGATGGTGAGGATAGAGTACGAGGACGGCAGGACGACGCTGTTCGACACGCTCTCGTTCACGGAGGGGTCGCCGTTCACCGGCGCGAACATGCTCACGGAGTTCGAGCTCGAGATGAGGGATGAGCCCGAGAAGGGGCTCTGGCTCACGGCGAACTGGCACCAGGTGCGCGACGACTGGCGTGTCGACGCGCCTGAGGACGGCATACCGGCCGCGCGCAGGTCCCGCGGCTGGCGCTTCATGCTGGCATCGGAGGCCGAGCTTGGGCGCGCCCGGCGCGTCCTGCTCGACGGCGACGAGGCGTTCGCCCGTGTGCGGGGATATCTATGTGATGCCACTGCGATTTCCGCTTGCTACCGCGAGCACGTGGGCCCTCCCTCAAAACCGCTGAAGTCGCAGATAAGGGACCTGCAGCGCGCTCTGGGGAGGGCGGAGGTCCCGGGCGTGCCCGACGAGCTGGCGAGGCTGCTCGCGGAAGAGAAGGAAGAGGACGCCGACGAGGGCGCCCGCAAGGTCAAGGAAGATTGGGGTGACGTCGATGAAGAGGCTTGGTAGGTTCCTCATGGCGGCGCTTAAGGTCACGCTGGGCTTTTTCGTCTGGCTGTTCCGCGCCGTGTTCAAGTGGGTGATGTGAGAAGAGGCGGGCAATTGCCCGCCTCTTTCCGTTGTGCGATTTCGATTTCCCACGGCTAGTCCCGGTCGTCGTCGCCGGCTGCGCAGCAGGCGTAAGCCGTGAGCGTGAGGAGCCCCATGAGGAGCCCTATTCCGAAGGGCGCGAATCCCATCCTTCCACCTCCTTCGCGTAGACGACGGTGCGCGAGTTGCTCGTCTGGTAGCTGCACGTCACGAAGGCCCAGGCCTGCGCGACGTCCGAAGGCTCTTCCAGGACGACCTCGCAGCGGGACAATTTGTCCCCGAGGTAGGCGTCGAGAGCCGCCGCGTCGGCGAAGTCGGTCCGCTTGCCCTCCGAGCTCGCGTCTACCACGTCGGCCGCGAAGACCTCGAGCTCGATCTCCTTCTCGCGGGTGAAGACCCGGATGGTGCGGTGCCCCTCGGCGAAGCCGCGCGACGAGTACTGCGCGAGCGGCGCGAACATGGTGCCGTCGGACATGTGGTGCCCGTAGACGATGACGAGCGGGCTCTCGGCGCCCTGTGCGCACCCGGCGTCTATGTAGGGAGCGCCCCAGACTGAGCGCTCGCCGCCGGCGTCGTGCGTGAGGTAGAAGTCGGGCGATTCAGGCCGGCCCTGTACGATCGGGTAGTCGACGGTCGTGCCCGGCACGCGCACCCATGCGACGACGGAGGCGGGAAGGGCGTCCCAGTCGATGCCGTCGCCCGCCTCTTGCGCCCCCATCGCCGCGCCCTCTTCCGTTGCGGGCACCTCGTGCACCCCGTACGGGTTCCTCTCGGGCTGCGGCAGGACGGCGAGTGTCCCCATCGCCAGCAACGCCACGGCGACGGCGAGCGCCGTGGCGGCTTTCCCTTTGTTCATGTCCTCCCCCGTTCGCAGGGGAGGCCCCGGGCGAGCGCCCAGGGCCTCCGGTTCGGTGTCGATGCAGAGCCGCTACTCTTCCGGCTCTTCGGCAGGCTCTTCGGCTGCCGCGTCCTTGCTTGCGCCGGCCGTCTTGCGCTTGCGGTACGCGAGCGCTCCGCCCGCGCCCGCCGCAGCTGCCAGAGCGATGCCTGCGGCCACGGCGTAGCCGGTGCTGTCGGGGGCGTCGGCCCCGGTCTTGGCGTAGGGCTCCTCGGGCACCTCGGGCGTGTCGGGGTTGTCCACGACGACGCTCTGCTCGGCAGAGTCGATGTCCTCGTGGGTCGCAACGACGTTGCCGGCGGAGTCCAGGACCTTCTCGAAGACGACGAGCTCGTCTCCCTCGGCCAGGCCCTCGGTGTCGAACTCGAAGGTCACCTCGTTGCCGTCCTTGTCGAGGAACGGATCTCCGGTGCCCTTGTCCATGAGCGTGCCCACGGCGATGTAGGTCTCGCCGGGGACGAGGCCCTTGTAGGCCACCGTGTCGACGACCTTTGCCTTGCCGGCCTCGATGACCTGGTCGCCGTCGGCGGCGTCAGCCGCCTGCGTGCCCACCTCGACGGCGACGTGGACGGTCTGGCCCTCGTCGGAGAGGTCCGCGTGCGACGCCACCTCGGTTCCGTCCTTGCGCAGGCTCTCGAACACGACCAGGTCGCGGCCGCCGAGCAGGCTCGCGTCGAAGGAGATCTCAACCTCCTGGCTGCCCGTCGAGAGCGCGGGCGCGAACTCTGCCTTGGCCTCCACGGGCATGCCCGAGGCGTCGGCCACGGGCTCGCCGGTCGCCTTGTCGACGAGGGTGGCCGAGAGCTCGTACTCCTCGTCGGCCTTAAGCCCCTCGTAGGCGACGGCGTCGACGACCTTGGCCTCGGCGTCGGCCGAGACGTCCTTGTCGCCGTCCGCCCCGTCCTTTGCTGTGGTGGAGATGCGCGGGCCCTCCTGGTCGTCGAGGCCCATCCACACGGCCTTGGTCACCGTCGAGTCGCGCTCGATCCAGAAGCTCCTCGTGATGAGCTCGAGGCCCTCGTTGGCCTCGCAGCGCAGCTCGGTCATGGTGTAGGAGCCGTACGGCAGCGCCGCCAGCGAGTCGTCCACCGGCGCCGAGGAGCCGTCCTCGCCGAGAGAGAACCAGATGCCGGCCTTCGGGTCCATGTCGGCGGCCCCGATCGGGCCCTCATGGCCGAGCAGGGCGTCGTTGGCGTTGGTGTCCCTCGAGTGCCTGTTCCAGCTGCTCGCGGTCGACGCGTCGCCGTTGCGGTCCGTGACCAGCACGTGAGTCTCGCCGGTGGCCGCGTTCTCGATGGCGAACGGGACCATGAGGCCGGCGTTGTCGGACTCGCTCTTCTTGGAGAGCTCGAGGTCGTTGCGCACCACCTGGTCGCGGAACTCGAGCGCGGCGCCGTCCGCGGAGGCGCTCACGATCTCGCCGCCGGTGCGGACTTCGAAGGTGCGGGGCTCGCCGTCGGTCAGCAGGTAGCTCCCGTTCGTCGCCGTCTCCCGCACGTCGTAGGTTCCGTACGGCAGGGCATCGGCCGCGGTCTGCGCGGTGTAGGCGCCGGCCTCGTCGTTCCATGCCGTGGTCAGCGTGGCCACGGCTTCGCCCGGCTCGCGCCACTCGCCGTCAACGAGGACCTTGTGCGCCGAGCGGTTCGTGACGGTGAACTCGATCCCGTCGAGGCCGGGGTGCTCGCCAGGCGCCTCCTTGTGGCCGCTGCCCGCGAGCGCCTCGGACGCCTGCAGCTCCTTGTCGGACTTGGTCACCTGCACGCCGCCGCGGAAGACCTCGTCGGTCACGGGGTCGCCCGTGAGGTCGCGCACCTCGCCGGCCTTCACGGTGAACGCGACGGAGGCGTCGCTGGCGTCGTAGCCCTCGGGCGCGCCGGACTCGACGATGCGGTAATTGCCCGCGGGAAGTGCGTCGGCGCCGGTCGCGGCGACGTGCGACCCGTCCTCGGGCGCGGTCTTGATCGTGGCGCATACCTCGCCGTCGGCGTAGTACTTGCCGCCGACCAGCACGTAGCGGCCGGTCTCGTTAACGACGGAGAAGCTCGCGCCGTCGAGCGAGGCGTCGCCCTGGGGCTCCGCGCCCGCCTCGGAGTCCGTTTTGGCGACCTTGACTCCGCCCGTGGACCAGCTGAAGCTCACGAGCGTCTGGGAGCCGCCGCCGGTCCTGACGCAGAACGCCTCGAACCCGGCGGATACTTTGCCGGCGCCCGCCTTCATCTTGGCGAAGGTCCCGCCGATCAGCTCGGATTTCGCCCAGGAGGCGAACTCGGAGCTCGTGCCGTGCGTGGCCGCCGACTCGGACCCCGAGTAGGCGTAGGCGATGAGCACGTGGCTCGCAGCCGCGTACTTGGCGTCGTCCCAGCCGCCGCCGTCGTACCAGCTGCCCGGGAACATCGACGCGTCGAAGCCGGGAGAGCCGAACGAGTACCAGATGGCCGCGGTCACGTCGCCGCTCGGCACGGGGCTCGTCGAGTAGGAGCCCGGCTCGGGCGTCGGGGACGAGGGCTCGGCGCAGTAGGCGATGTTCCCGTCGGCGCTCATCCATGTGGTGGCGAAGCCGCCGTAGGGGATCTTGCCGCCTATGGACACGTCGACCGTGCTCGGCGCGGCGTAGGCGGGCGAGGCCGCCACGGAGGCGAGCAGCGCCCCCGCCGCCAGGATGAGCGCCATGGCGCATCGGAGGAGCTTTTCCTGCAGGGTGCAGTCTTTCGCTGCGTTCATCTTTCCGCCTCCCTATCTCTCGACGCTTCGCTGGGCGCGGGGCGCCTCGTGCTCGGCGGCGCGGCTCGCCTGGCGGGCGTGCTCGGCGCGCTCCGCGAGGTAGCGCGAGCGCCCTGCGTCAACGGCCTCCTTGAGCTGCGCCGGCATGACCTTCACGGTGTCCTTGACCGCGCGGCCGCCCTCGTCGAGCTCGGGCTGGCCGTCCGGGCCCATCACCGTCTTCCTCAGCCACACCTCGCGGTTCGCGAGCAGCGGTATGTCTCTGAAGTCGGCCCCCTTGAAGCGGCTCTCGTTCACGAACATGGGACTGAACTCGTAGCCTCCCACGTCCACGCCGTCGACGACGGTGCCCTTGGGAAGGGTCGCCGAGTTGAAGGTCCTGGCCTCGCCGGTCGCGCGGTCAGTGTACTCGATGCCCTCGCGCACGAAGCTCTTGTGCAGCGAGAGGTACACGTTCTTCCTCTCTTCCATGTCTTTCCTCCTTTTCGTTTTCAATCGGTCCTTGTCTTCATCCGCCGGGACGCGTGCCCCGGCGCGGCGCCCCTATCTCATGGCGACCGCCCCCTTCCTCGCTTTTCCGCTAGAAGCCGCTCACGATGTCGCGCGCCCAGGAGCCGCTCTTCACGAGGGCCAGGATGAGCAGCACGCACATGGCCAGGTACTGCAGCGCGTAGGTGAGCCCGTTCGCGACCGCGTCGGCCGGGGTGCCCGTCCCGGGGTTCGCTCCGGTGAGCCCGCCGAGCACGAGCGGGAACGATATGAGCAGCACGAGGATGATGACGCCGGCGATGCAGACCGCCCCGAAGCTCTTCAGGTAGCCAAGGCCTATCTGGCGCGTGGCGTCCATGCCGAGGAACGCCAGCGGGATCGGGGCGAACGCGGCCATGATGTAGAGCTGGAGCGCGCGGGCCCAGCAGACCACGAGGGCGACGACGTAGGCCGCCAGCACCACGACCCAGCTGATGAGGCTCACGACGAGCATGGCGATGAGCGACGGGATGTCGTCGTCGGTGGTGACGACGGACACCTCGGGCAGGTCGAGCGCGCCTCCGGCGCCGAAGAGCGCCTCGACTCGGTCGATGGCGAGCCCGCAGACCTCGTAGATCGACGCCATCAGGTCGAAGCTGTTCTGTATGAGGAACAGGAACACGGCGAAGAACACGAGGAGGAAAACGACCTCCTTGACGCCGGGAAGGCTCTGGCTGCCGTCCATGCGCTGGGATATCTCGATGAGCTTCAGGGTGAAGACCAGGCCGAGCACCCCGCACCCGATCGGCAGGATGGCCACCTGCCATACGCCCCGGGCGACGTCGTTCATGGTCAGGTCGCTCGAGCTCGTGAGCATGTGCGCGAAGTCGGCCGAGAGGATCCCGTTCGCGCCGATCGACCCGAGCACGCCCGTTTGCGCCTTGAACATCCAGTTGCAGCAGTCGCGCAGGAGGCCGCACAGCCAATCGTTGACGTCCCCGGCGATGTCGGCGTATGCCGGCTGCGCGGGGACGAGCAGGAGCGCGCAGAGGGCGAATGCCGTCGCGGCGGAGATGGCGAACGCCCTTCGGCGTCGCGATTCAAGCGCCCGCACGGCTACATCGCCTCCAGCGAGCCGCCGCGCGAAACCACGGTGACCACCGTCGAGGCGGGGG
>CAJUFC010000223.1 GCA_910585565.1 uncultured Eggerthellaceae bacterium
CAACGAGCGCCAGCCCCAGCAGCATGATGACGCTGCCACATATCCTGCCGAGCGGCGTGATGGGCACGATGTCGCCATATCCGGTGCCCGTCACCGTCTCGACCGCCCACCAGACCCCTGCCAAGAGGTCACTGAATGCCTGGGGCTGCACCGGATGCTCGATCTCGTACATGACGACGCTCGCGACCACGATGAGCAAAAGGATGACGAGAAAGGCAGCCACGATCTCGTGATAGTGCTTCTTAATCACGCGCCCGATGGTGCGAAAGCCGCGCATGTAGCGCGTCACCTTGACCAGGCGCACGAGCCTCATGACCCCAATGGCCGAGATGAGCGCCGGCGTGACTGGCACGAACCAGGAGATGACGTTGGGCGCGAAGGACAGAAGGTCAATGATGCCGAGCGGGGAACGAATGTAGCGCCATCGAGCTTGGGCGCGCGTGCAATCTCCGAACGCCAGGTCAGCGATCCAGATGCGCGCGACGTACTCCACACAAAAGCACACGGCCGAGACCTTGTAGAACACGCTGAGCGGCCCTGTGGGCACCGGATCGAGCCCCGGCTGCACCGACAGGAAGATGATCAACGCGTTCGCCACGATGAGCGCGAACAGGGCGATGCCAATGACCTTGGCGGCCACATTGCCCCGGCGCACGTTCTCAAGCGCATAAAACGTCTGCCGCTTGAGCTCGGATGACTCCAGCACGCGCCGACGCTTGGAGCGCCGCGCTGACGACGCGTGGCCGCGCCCATGCTCGTGCGTGCGCTCTGGCTGGTCATGCGATGCGTCTCGTGCCATAGCCTTCCTTTGCCTGCCGCCTGCCACCTACCGCAGCGCCGCGTCACGCTCGCCCGCCCTGCAGTGCAACAGGGGAAACACAAGCGCGACGCCACGCAAGCCTATCGAAAACGGGCCTCTTCGAGGATACCCGATATCTTACCCGTCGAGGCGGTCGATGGCTTCGGCAATGGAGCGCACGATGTTGCGGCGGCTGAGCGTGCCCACCAGCTGGCCATCGCGCACGACCGGCACCTTCTTGATGCGGCGCTCGGCCAGCACGTGGCACACGTCATCGATGGGCGCGTTCTCATCCACCGAGATGACGCGCTTCGTCGCGATATCTGACGCCTTGAGCTGCAAGAGGCCAGCCAAGCGCTGCTGCATGGCCTCGTCGTCGGCAAAGCGATAGAGGTTCATCGACGTATCAAAGAACGACACCTCGCTCTTGCCCAGATAGGCTGCCACATCGCCGTCTGAGATAAACCCAGCCAACTTGCCTGCGGCATCCACGACCGGCAAGCCGCTCGTGTCGGCGGTGGCCATCGTGCGGATGACCTCGCGCATGGTGGCATCCTCTGACACGCAGATGGGCTCGCGCGTCATGGCGTCTTTCGCGCGCATCTGCGTCGCGCCCGTCAGCTCCTCGTCACGCGTGGCGTCGATGGTCACTCCGTCCAAGCCAGCCGCATAGTCGGTAAGCTCGGCTCCTTCCGCCGTGCCGCCCTTCGCCTCGTCGCCCACGGCTGCCACGCCGGTCGCGCGCACCTTGTCGCGCACGCAGAACAAGATGATGAGAACGGCAACGGTCATGAGCGCAAAGGTGGTGCAAAATGCCATATGGTCGCCGAGATAGGACTGCTCGAGCGCCGACGCCTCGGGCGCCACCATCGGGGACAGCGCCGAGATGGACACCAGCACAGCCGTGCCCAGAGATGCCGCCACCTGGTTCAAGGTATTAGAGAGCCCCTGCGCATGCTGGATGACCGCATTGTCCAGCGCGTTGACGCCCCACGTGTTGAGCGGGGTCATCGTAAACTGAAGGCCCATCATCAGCACCGTATAGGCCAGCATGATGAAGATGAAGTCGCTGTCGATGGCCAAAAGCGCCAGGCCCACGCCACCCAAAAGCGCCACAATGGAGCCAGGGATGACCACGCGCCTCACGCCATAGCGGTCGAACAGCCGCCCCGCGATGAGGCCCATGAATGCGCCGATGACTGCACCTGGCAGCATGGCGACGCCCGACATGGTGGCAGAATATCCGCGCACGCCCTGGATGTAGAGCGGCGTGATGACGCCGGTGCCCATGAGCGCCGCCTGCACGATGACGATGATGAGCACGGCTATCGCATACTTGCGCGTGCGCAGGATGTCAACTTTCAGCATCGGCGTAGGCAACGTGAGCTGGCGACGGATATAGACCCCGATGAACGCAAGACCAACCACGATCTGACCCACCGTGATCAGCAGATTGTCGCTCGAGGCGAACGTGGACAGGCCATACAGCAAAAACACCAGCCCAAGAGTCGAGCACGCCACCGACGGCGCATCGAACGTGGTGCGCTTGAAGTCGCCGTAGTTGCGCAACACGAAGACCGACACGATGATGACCACCACCGACAGCGTCGTCGTGATGGCGAACAAGGCACGCCAGCCCACCGAATCAACGAGCAGGCCTGCCAGCGAAGGCCCGATGGCGGGCGCAAAGCCGATGATGAGCCCGATGACGCCCATGGCCGTGCCGCGCTTCTCGCGCGGGAACACCAACAAGATGACCGTAAACACCATCGGCATGGCCATGCCCGTGCACACAGCCTGCAGCACACGGCCCAGCAACAGCACGCCAAAGTGCGGCGCCAGCGTAGCCGCAAGGCTGCCCACCGCAAAGATGGAAAACGCGCTGATGAACAGCTGACGCGTGGTGAAGCGGCCGATGAGGTAGGCCGATAGCGGGATGACGACGGCTTCCACCAGCGAGTATCCGCTCGTCAGCCACTGCACCGTAGTGGCATCCACCGCCAAATCCCTCATGATGGCCGGCAGCGCCGGCGAAAGCAGCGTCTGGTTCAGCACCGCCAGCAATGTGCCCGCCAAGAGCACCGCCACCATGATCATGTTCTTGCGATCTACCCCCAAAGCCATACGTATCCGCCCCTCACATGCTTCTCTGTTTTAGTGAAAGTTTCTTATTATAGGGAACTTCTGAGCATTTGGATGAAAAATTTTCGGGCACGCCTGTACGGGAAGGGCTGGCCCGACAGCACCCCGGCGCAGACAGCGCGACCGAACGCCCTCGATGACGCTTGACCTTTGTCGCCAACATGATATGTTCGGGTATCAAGCAATACAGGAGGACCCACGATGACCAAAGACATGAACCGCCATTACACGTTTGGCGCTCTTGTCCGCTTTACGTTGCCCACCATCGCCATGATGGTGTTCACCTCGCTCTACGAAGTGGCTGATGGCTTTTTCGTATCCAACTTCGTCGGCAAGACGGCCCTGGCTGGCGTCAACCTCATCTGGCCCGTCATCATGATTCTGGCCTCGGCGGGCCTCATGATGGGCACGGGCGGCAGCGCGCTGGTAGCCAAGACGCGCGGCGAGGGAGACAACGAGCAAGCCAACCGCTACTTCACCATGTGCATCATCTTCGCTGCCGCGCTGGGGCTCGTGCTGGGCATCGTTGGGCAGATCGTCATGGAGCCGCTCGTGCGACTGCTCGGCGCTGAAGGCGAACTGCTGTCTGAGACCATCATCTACGGCCGCTGCATCGCGCTGGCTCTGCCGTTTTTCTCCCTCCAGTTCGCCTTTCAGATATTCTTCTCCACTGCCGGCAAGCCTTCGGTGGGTTTCGTCGTCAACGTGGCCGCAGGGCTGACTAATGTCGTTTTGGACGCTCTCTTCATCTGCGGGTTTGGCTGGGGCATCTTGGGCGCGGCCATCGCCACGGGTCTGTGCCAGGCGGTCGGCGGGTTCGTGCCGCTCATCTACTTCGCCCGCAAGAACGCGAGCTATCTGCGGCTCGTGCGCACGCGCCCCGAGTGGCGCCCCTTGGGAAAGGCCTGCATCAACGGCTCGTCCGAGCTGGTGTCGAACATCTCCATGAGCCTGGTGGCCACGCTCTACAACTACCAGCTGCTCTCCTACATCGGCGAGGACGGCGTGGCGGCCTACAGCGTCATCGGGTACACGGCCATGGTCTTCTCCGGCGTGTTCATCGGGTACGCGCTGGGTGTCTCCCCGCTACTGAGCTACCAGTACGGCGCGCAGAACCGCATCGAGATGCGCAGCATCATGACCAAGAGCCTGCTGTTCGTCAGCGTCTTCGCCGTCATCATGTTCGCCGCAGCGGAAGTGTTCGCGCCACAGCTGTCGGCCCTGTTCGTCAGCTACGACCCCGAGCTCTTGGAATTCACCACGAATGCCTACCGCATCTACGCCCTCGCATTCCTCATCATGGGGCTGCCCATCTACGGCTCTGCATTCTTCACGGCGCTCAACAATGGGCTGGTCTCAGCGCTCATCGCCTTTTTGCGCACGCTCGTGTTCGAATGCGGCGCCGTCATCGTGCTGCCGATGATCTGGGGCATCGACGGCATCTGGCTGTCGGTGTCGGTCGCCGAGCTGTGCGCTGCCGTGCTGACCGTCGTGTTCATGGTGGCATTGCGCAACCGCTATGGCTATGGCAAGCGGGCATGCTTGGCCGAGGCCGCTGCAGCTGACGAGGCGAAAGACTAGTCCCGGCAGCCCGGGCAGGCCGCTCGAAGCGGATGCGCCTGCGTCGCTGGCGCGGATAAGCCAGCCGACTCAATCAGCCCAAGCGGGACAGCGCAGCTCAAGCCGGCTTATCCGCGTTCTTTCTTGGGAGGCTTCTTGCTAGAGGATGTCTTGCCGGCAGGAGCCGCGGCCGCCTTGGGCTTGGCCTTAGCCTTGGCCTGCTTTTTGTCCGCGCTCTTGCCCGCGCTGGCGCTGCTGCTGACGCCGAGCTTTGCTGCGTAGAAAGCGCGCTCGCTATCCGCATCGAGCGAATGGTCGCGCTGCTTGAGCAAGAGGCAGATGCCGCAGTACATGAGCGGTGCCACGTCGAAGATGGGAATGACATAGCGTCCGTCATAGACCGGCGAGATGATGCAGAAGGCGATCAGCACGAGCTGCGGCACCAGCAGCAGCACCCACGCATAGCCGTCAAGCGCGTTGTCGGCCGTCACGGCCAGCGTGCGCACCGAGCGCGTGCCTTCCAGCTCTTCGGCCACCTCGAGTTTGCGACGGCCACCCATACGCCTGCGCTGACAGACATAGATGAGCAGTGCTGGCAGCCACAGCGTGTACGTCACGATGAGCAGCGGCAGATTGATGATGGCCCACTCGCCCACCGCATTGTAGAGCTGGTCGAGGCCCGTGCGCATGTTGTAGAGCTCAGTCGGGTTCCACAGCATGTGGCGCTCGTCGTTCTCGCCGATGTAGGTGTCCACTGTCGTCATGCGGATGTTGATGACCGCTGTCGGAGCCACGTAGTATCCGGCAAGCGACATAAAGGCCGCGAAATACGCCTCCGGGTCCTTCATGCCCTGCTGGACGTACACCTGCAGGTAGCGCAGCAGATCCTCGGTGGTGGCATCGAGGTTGTAGCGATACTTGACCGAATCCTGGAAGTTGAACACATAGCCGTCTTTGATCTTGTCGTAGTCAAGAACGGCGGAGATGGCCTCTTTCTCCTCGTCGGTCACCTCGTCAGGATGCTCGACGATGTAGCGCGCCGTCTGCTGGAACAGCGGCCCCAATATCTCTTGGCGACCGCCCTGCTGGATGTTGAGCAGCGGGAACACGATAAGCGGCAGCACGACCGCGATAGCGAGCAAGGACGCCAGCGCCTGCGCCAGAAACGTGCGTCGCGCCGCCTTGGCTGCCACCACCTTCTCTTCGGGCGTCTCGGCAGGCTGCGTCGCATCTCCCGGCTCGACCGTAACCGGCTCTGCCGTCGTTGCCAACGGTGCTGACGCAGCGCCCTCGGGCGCGACCTGCGCCTTGACGAGCGACGCCGCGCGGCGCCCACGCCACCAGAACGCGAACCAGCCGACTGCCGCCGTGATGACGACCATGAAGATGCCCTGCTTCTTCGTCAGGCACAAGATGAGGGCCAAGACGACGAACCAGACAACATGCGAGCGCTTGGTCAGGAACTTGCCGCGCGTGCGCACCGTCTCGATCATCATCATGAAGTACGGCACGTAGAACAGCCCGAAGAAGCTGTCCTTGACCATGCACATGGCCCATGTGGGCACAAACGGCATGAGCGCGAAGAAGAGATATGCCGCAAAGCAGAGCGCCGGCGACACGCCGATGCGCCTGAGATAGGCCACCGACGAGGTGAATGCGATGCAGTGCAGGATGCCTGCGATGGCGGTGAAGATGGCAACGCCTGCCATCCATGTGCCGGTCAGCTGGTCGGACACCCATCCGAACAGCCCGTATATCATCGTGACGAGCACGGGATGATGGTCCACCAGCCACGCATCGGTCAGCGTGCGGTCGTAGGCATCTCCCCACGGAATGATGGCGATGGGATGATGCTCGGGGTACACCTGGAATATCTGATAGTAGGTGTCCCAGTAGGCGCCACCCGGGAAGTTGGCCACATACCACGGCAGCCACAGCGCCAACATGATGAGCGAGAAGATCGCGATGGACGCCACCGACCACTTCGGCAGCAGTCGCTCGAACTCGCGCTGCGACTTGGACCCGCTCTCCTTGTCGAACTTCGTGAACGCGACATCCAAAAGAAACGTGATGCCCGCCACGAGAAAGGTGCCGACGATGATGAGGATGAGTGCCAGCCACCACGGCAACAGCGCCCAGCCCTCGCCGACGACATACGACACGCCGAACACGCCACATGCCGCGATAATGGCGGACATGACAAAGAGCCACACCCAATCGCGCTGCGTCATCTGATGAATCACTAGTTTGAACATGCGCTCGATTATAGCGCAGCGCCCCGCCCATGATGGCGCGTCTTGCCAATGACGCGCCCCGCTCGGCGTAAGGAGGTGCTCGCGCGAAGGCGGACGCGCGGGCGCTAGTGGACGCTACAGCTCAGACAGGGATCGTAGGCGCGCACCAGCTTCTCCTCTTCCAGCTGGATGGTCGCCTCATCGGCGCCCTCAGCCAAGAGGCTTTCGGCCAACAGGCGCATGTCGGCCTCGATGTTGGCGATGTTCTGGCTCGTCGGCGTGATGATGGTCGCGTCGGTGACGCAGCCAGCCTCGTCCAGCTCGATGCGATGGAACAGCGCGCCGCGCGGCGCCTCGGTGAACCCGACGCCCACGCCTGCCCGCACGTCAAAGCCCACCGGCTCGCTCGTGCCCTCGAACGCCGTCGTGCCTGGCTCGGCGAGGCGGCGGCACGTATCGGCGCACCGCAC
>CAJUFC010000224.1 GCA_910585565.1 uncultured Eggerthellaceae bacterium
AAAGAAAAGAAAAGAAAAGAAAAGAAGAAAAAACAAAAGAAAAGAAGATGAGACCGATCCGCAGCAGGGATGGGGGCACCGCGCGCACGCGAGCATCGGCCGATTCCGGGCCAGGGTCGTCTCTTTCGAAGATTTTTGAGGCTCGGGCTGGGAGGCAGCCGAAGGCCCGCGCACAGCCGTACCCGCTTTCGTGCCTGTCCGCCGCGTCTGCCGAGGGCCGATACGGCGACGGTGCCGGCGGCGAGCACGACGCGCCTTGGGACGCGCTCGTCGCGCACCTCAGGCACCGCTCGCCAGACTGCGACGTCGGCAGCTTCGCGGCGCGGGTCGCAGACGCGTGCCCGCCCGAGTGCCCCGAGACCCCCGAGTGCGTGAGCCAGTGCTTCAGGCTGATCAGCCAGGCGCTCGACAAGTTCGACCGCTCGGTGTGCGCGAGCCCGATACCGCTCGTGCTGAAGGTGCTCGACGAGGACCGAAGGGGTGATCCGTCATGACGCAAAAGGTCAACTATCGCAAGGCCCAGGGCTGGGCATGCCCGGCATGCGGGGGCATGCTCGAATGGCTCTTCCGCCTCGACTCCAAGGGCAAGCGCCATCGGTGCACGCAGACGGTGCGCACGAAGCGCCCCTTGGCCAAAGACGACGCATACGTCGAGAGGACGGAGCCCGTCTCGAGGTATGAGAGCAAGGTGGTAGGTCACGAGTACGTCCATACCGTGTGCTTCGCCTGCCCGACGTGCAACCACCTGCTGTCGGAGTCCCAGGCCGTGCGGCACGAGTTCGCGCCGGACGAGCTGCCAGCCGACTACTACGTCGACGATATGGACCCGGACGTGGTCGGCCTCATGGCCGAGGTCCTGCGCGAGGGCGGCTCGTGGGAGGACGTGCGCGCCGTCTACGATCAGCACGTGGACGGCAAGCGCGTGCGCGCCCCGCAGCAGCAGCGCCTTGACGCCGTGATGGGAGGCGATGCGGCATGAGCGCGGCCATGACGAGCGCGCAGCTGGACGTGATCGACGCCATCGCCCAGAACGACATGCCCAAGGCGAGGCGGGCGGCGCGGGCTGCCGTGGCGGAGGACGCCAGCAAGAAGAACGCCTGGGACTGCAAGCGCCTCGCGCGCCTGCTCGACCCGGCGCTCAACCCCGACCTCGTGAAGCTGCCCTACAAGGTGGAGGGGATACTGGAGGCCGAGCACCCGGCCGAGACGTTCATCCCGGAGCGCTACTGCCTGTCGCCCCGCGAAGCGGAGCTGTTCGGGCACATCGAGCGGATGCGCCGCGTGTGCGACGACCTCGCCGAGATGCGCATCAACTACCCGAACACGGTGCTGCTTCACGGGCCGAGCGGCACGGGCAAGACCATGTTCGGGAGATACGTCGCCTGTAAGCTCGGCCTGCCGTTCTACTACCTGAACTTCTCGCGGGCGGTGGACAGCCTCCTGGGCAAGACGGCGCAGAACATCTCCGCAGCCTTCGACTACATACGGACCGAGCCGTGCGTGTTCATGCTGGACGAGATCGACTGCGTGAGCATACGCCGCACGGGTGGCGACGGCGGGGTAGGGGGAGAGATGAACCGCGTGACCATCACGGTCATGCAGGAGCTCGACCGGATCACCGGCAGGCAGCTCATCATCGGGGCCACCAACCGCCTGGACGCTCTCGACGACGCGCTCTTGCGCCGCTTCTCCAAGCACCACGAGGTGACGATCCCCCAAGGCCCCGAGGAGGCGCGAAGCGTGGTGCGTGCCCTCCTCGACGATGCGGGCATCGAGTATGACCGAGCTGAAATCTTCAACTGGTGCGTGATCCACGACGACAAGCCGCAGGCATGGCTCATCGGCCGCGCCGTCGAGGCGATAGCCTGGTCCGTCGAGACTGGCGAGCCGTTTAGCATCGAGGAGGCGTGACATGGCCGGCACCCCTCCCATCCTCGACCCGTGCTGCGGCGCGCGCATGTTCCACTTCGACAGGGAGAACCCCCAGGTGCTGTTCTGCGACATCCGGGAGGGCTTCTCCAAGACGCTCTGCGACGGCCGCTCGTTCGAGGTCAAGCCAGACATGGCAGCCGATGTGACCGCGCTGCCGTTCGACGACGGCGCATTCCCCCTCGTCATCTTCGACCCTCCGCACCTCCTGCGGGGGAATGGATGGATGGTCGATAAGTACGGCAAGCTGCCGAAGGACTGGCGCGAATGGATGACCTCCGCCTTCGCCGAGTGCTGGCGCGTCCTGCGCCCGGAGGGAACCCTTGTTTTCAAATGGAACGAGTGCCACGTGGCGCTGTCTGAGATCATGAAATGCGCCCCCGCGAAGCCCGTATGCGGGAATCGGAAGCCAACCAACAGCAAGACCCACTGGTTGCTGTTCTTCAAAGGTGGCGAATCTAGCGATGGCTGACATGATCGGGCTGGTGGACGTTGACAGCAAGATACCGAACCTCGCCCTTATGAAAATATCGGCTTACCACAAGACCCTCGGCGACCAAGTAAAAATGTATGACCCGCTCTTTGACAAGCCCGACCTCATGTACGCGAGCAAGGTGTTCGACTTCACGCCGGACTACGCCTACCTCCCGACCGGCTGCGAGGTCGTCAAGGGAGGCCCGGGCTACGACCCGGCGGCGCGGCTGCCGTTTCCCGACTACGACCGGATCATGCCCGACTACTCGCTCTACGGGTGCGACTACGCGTTGGGGCGGTTCACGCGGGGATGCCCCAACAGCTGCCCCTGGTGCGTCGTGCCGAAGGCGGACGGCACCGAGGTCAGGCACGTGGCCGACCTCTCGGACTTCTGGTCCGGCCAGAAAGTTGTGCGCCTGCTGGGCAGGCACGGCATCAAGCCGTGGAGGCTCATGTTCTACGTTCTGGTGGGCTTCAACACGAGCCGCGTGTACGACCTGATGCGCATCTACAAGCTGCGCGACCTGGGCGTAAGCCCGTTCGTGATGCCGTTCGACAGGTCGGACGACTACCAGAGGAGGCTCGCCCGCTGGTGCAACAGCAAGCCCATCTTCAAGACGGTCCCGACGTTCGAGGAGTATGTGGCATGAGAGAAGGGATGGAGCATGGCCAGCGCGACCATGAGCGACAGGAAGGTGAGGGCAGGTGCTTGATATGGGGAAGGTGTCGCGTAACGTGCGACAGCTCGTTGCTGAGTCGAACAAGACGCTCGTCCGCATTGCCTACGACGCAGGTCTGAGCAAATGCACGGTATCGACTGCATGCAACATGGGGAAAGGCAGGAGGCGCGTGTCGCTGGACGCCTTGGCGAGGATAGCGGAGGCGTTGGACGTTCCCACGAGCTGCCTCCTGGAAGGATGTGACTACGCCATATGACGGTTGGCAAGACAATTTGCCGTGATTGAGCGCGATGGTCGGGTGCTGGAAGGTGGTAACAATTCATGAAATGTCTAGCGAGCGAGGGTGGGAAGTGTCAGCTCGTTATTGGGCTTGGCGAGCCGTGTGATGGCTACAGCGAGGCATGCAGGATGCGCCCGCAGGTCGAACAGCAGGAACGGCTTGCCAGGCAGATCGAGGATGCCATGCGACGCGCCTTTGGTATACGAGGGGATAGGAGATAGCATGAGCGACTGCAGCAGCAACGCATTCAAGGTGCCAGAACCAACGGATAGGACGTGCGACATGTGCGGGAACTTCACGCCGCCGATCAAGTCGGGGTATCCGCTGGGTCTTTGCGGCTACGTGATGGATGAGGTCGCTCGCAAGAGCGGCTTCGCCGAGCAGTGCGGCGGATTTGAGCCGAAGATCATTTGCGACGCATGAGCCCCTGGTGCGCGAAATCAGCAGCCATTTCGCGTAACGGGGGCAAGGGACTGGGCCTTTCGCTCGGGAGTCGCCGCCGTTGCCAGCTTGCCGACCACGACGATTCAAGCTGTGGCCACGGGCAGCGCCGGGCTTTTTGCCGGATATTGCGGACGAAACGAAAACCATGCCGCTGAACTGGCGAAAGTTGCGTTGGCGACGACGCGGCGAACATGCTGGCGAGGGCGCTTCGCGTGGCCGGATCAAGCAAGATCGGGAGAGCGTCAGAAACTGCCAAAAGACTGCCAAAAGGCCAAGGGGCGTAAGGCACCCCATGACGCGAAATGCCGAGGTGGGGACGGCCTGTTCACCCCGCGGGCGGCGAGGTTCCCAAAGAACAGGTAATTCTTTAGAGAAGGTGAGCGAAGGAGGGTCGAACATGGCCGTGCAAGTGAACATTAGGGATTGACGTCTTTATGAAGAGCGCTTCTGTCACTGCTGACGAGTCCATGCGCGTCTTGAGCGAAATCGCTGGGGGCGTCTCAAAAAAATAGCCTGAGCACGCCGTCGGTGTTTACCGTGATGTGTCCGTGTGGTATGAAAATAGTAGTGATGATGATGGATTGAATCGGTGATCGCGAGGTGCTTGATGGGGACGAGCGACGGGGCGATGCGGCGACGGCTTGAGGCCTATGTAGATCTTCGCCACGAGATCAAGATGCAGACCCTGAGGCTCGAAAACATGACGCAGTCCGTCGGTGACGTGCGCTCCCCAAGCTACGAGCCGGGAAAGGCGCCGTCGCTTCCAGGTGATGCGGTCTCGCGTAAGGTCATCGCCCTTGAATCCCTCGCCCGCCGGGTCTCTGAGCTCGTCGAGATGGAACGCACGGAGCATGACGAGCTCGAGCGGATGGTCTCGCGCATCCCCAACGCGCAGCAGCGCGTCGTTCTGAGGATGCGCTACTTCGACTTAATGGAATGGCGAGACATTGCCTTTGCCCTCTATGGCGACCGCGTCGACTATGTGAGCGACGAGGGCGGATATGTCGCAAGGTGCTATAGGATTCACACGCGTGCGGTGTCGTCGATGTGCTCCACGCGCCATCGCATGAGCGCATAGAGCACCTTCTTCACAATTTCTTCACAAAAGAGTTGCCAGCAAACCGGTGCTTTTTGTGGAGTAAATGAGAGTAAATGAGAGTAATGTGGAGTAATGTGGACACATTGAGAGTTCCC
>CAJUFC010000225.1 GCA_910585565.1 uncultured Eggerthellaceae bacterium
CGCTCGCCCAGACGTGCATGGCTGAGTTCGACGGCGTCATCCCCGCCGACATCGACAAGCTGCAGATGCTGCCGGGCGTCGGGCGCAAGACCGCCAACTGCGTCATGTGCGAGGCGTTCAAGGACCCGCAAGGCATCGCTGTCGACACGCACGTCTTCCGCATCGCGCACCGGCTCAAGCTGGCTGGCCCCTCAGCCGACACGCCGCAAAAGACCGAAGAGGTGCTGCTCAAGGTGTTCCCGCGCAGCGACTGGCTCTACGTCAACCACCAATGGGTTCACTTCGGACGCGACTTCTGCCGGGCGCGCAACCCGCTGTGTGCCACATGCTTCATCGGAGACGTGTGCCCCACGCGCGGCATGTGGTGACGAATCGCCGACGCAGCCTCTTTGACATCCAGTCAACAGTCTGCAATCAGTTCAGCCAGAGCAGCCCCATCCCAAGCCATCGCCGTAGGGCATGGCCTACCATCTGGTGCAGGACAACAGATTGGCCAGAGGAGGCATCATGAACAAGAAGGAAATCTACTTGGCCGGAAGCACCTTTTGGGGAAGCCAGGATTTCATAGACCAGCTGCCCGGCATCATCGAGACCGAGCTGGGCGTCACTGACGGCGGCACCGGCACGATTACCGAGACGTTCTGGCTGGCCTATCCAGACAACGAGTTTCTGGGCACCGCCGAGTGCATCAAGGTCGTCTACGATGCCGATATCATCCCGCTGCCGCTGCTCTTGGACGCGTTCTTCCTGACGGTTGACCCCTTCAGCCAAGAAAAGCAGATCAACTACTCCGGTGGCATGCCGGAGGCGAAGATATTCTTCGTCGATCCAGAAGACGAGGTCGTCGCCAGCAAGAAGGTCGCCGAGCTGCAGCAGGGCTTCGACCGCGCCGTCACCATCGCGGTCACCCCGCTTGAGGGCTTCCGCCTGGCCGGCGTCTATGCACAGGACTACATCGACCGCAACCTCGGCGAGAATCTCATCATCGACCCATCGCTCGCCGACGCGTTCGCCGAGGCCCACGCAGACGAGTTCGGGGTGTCGTAGCGCCCGCTTGCCAACCGCAACGCCTGCGCCGACCCTGCCGACCATGCCAAGCGACGCCACACAGATTCGCGCACCTCAGCGCCAACAGGAGCGCTCCTTTCCCACGCGAGCGCTCCTGAGCGCGCTTGTCGGCGTCATCGTCGCCGCAGCCGTCGTGCTCGTCGGCTTCAACGCATTCATATACCAGTGGTCGCCGAGCTTCTTCGATCAGGCCGAGCCGGCAATAGAGATCCCCGACACGCATGGCACCTTCGTGCCCCAAGACATCGACTACCTGGAAAGCAGCAGCGCCTGGCTCTTCAGCGGATACGACAGCACGCACAACGCATCCGCCCTCTATCGCCGCAACGCTGACGGCACTATCGCCAAGCTGTTCGTCGAAACGCCCGCTGGCACGCCCTATGTCGGACACGGCTCGGGCATCACGCACAGTGGCGAGTGGGTATATCTCACCTACGAGACCGGATATATGGCCATACGGGCCCATCTCGTGGCAGATGCCGCCGACGGCGATACGGTGTTCGCATCCGGCAGCGTTGACGTAGGGTTCGAGCCGGCCTTCCTCAACGCGCAAGACGGCATGCTGTATGCGGGCGTCTTCTACAACGGCGACAACTACCTCACGCCTCCCGAGATGGAGATCAATACGCCAGATGGCACCGTCAACCACGCCATCATGTACGCCTTCGCGCAAAGCGACGCGACAGGCTTCGGCTTCAGCGACGTGCCCGAGGCGGCCTACTCGATTCCCGACAAGGCCCAAGGCGTGTGCCTCACCTCGCAAGGGTACTTCGTGTTCTCCACCTCGTACGGGTTTGCGCCGTCGCGCCTGCTCTTCCATGATGCCACGCTCGCCTCGCCCGGCACCTACGTCGCCGCCGGCACCAGCGTCCCTCTGTTCTGCTTCGACTCCACCACGCTCAGGCGCGAGCTGACGATGCCGCCCATGTCGGAAGGCATCATCAACCTGAACGGCAAGATATACGTCCCGTTCGAGTCCGCCTGCAACAAATACATATTCGGAAAGCTCTATGGCGCGGGACAGGTGTATGCGCTCAGCGCGGACGCGACAAGCCAGCTATAGCACAATATAGCTGGTATACTTGTAGATTCTCCAAGCATCGAGAAGAAGGCGTCGTGCCATGCAGGCCTGCGGCTGGAGATGCGGTCAGTCATGTCGGCAGCATCGGCAGCGGCGTCAGCGTCGCTAGGCACCGAGGCGCGCTGGCCATCTCCCTTGAAGACACTCATAGCAGCACTGGCGAAAGGAACGAAAGTGCGCATAGGAATACCGAAGGAGGCCGGGCAACCGCTCGTCGCCGGAACGCCCGACACGGTATCCAAGCTCATCAAGCTGGGATACGAGGTATCGGTCGAATCCGGTGCCGGCGAACTGGCAAACTATCCCGACTCGCAGTACGAGGCCGCAGGCGCAACCATCGCTGACGCCCCAGAGCTTTGGGGCGCAGACGTCATCACCTGCCTCGACACACCCACCGACGAACAGCTGCGCGCAATGCGCGCGGGTGCAACGCTCATCGCGCGCCTAGCGCCCAGCACGCACCCCCAGCTCGTCGACGAGCTGGCAGAGCTGGGGCTTACGGCCCTGGCGCTCGACATGGTGCCGCGCCTGTCACGCGCGCAAGCGCTCGACGTCCGCTCATCCATGATGAACATCGCCGGCAACCGCGCCGTCATCGAGGCGGCCAGCGCGTTCGGTCGCTTGCTGACCGGGCAGGTGACCGCAGCTGGCAAGGTGCCCCCTGCCAAGGTCTACGTCATCGGCGTCGGCGTGGCGGGCTTGGCAGCCATCGGGGCCGCTGGCTCGATGGGCGCTGATGTGTCGGCCACCGACGTGCGCGCCGACGTGGCCGACCAGGTCGAGTCGCTGGGCGCCACGTTCGTCGAGATTCCCGTCAAGCAGGAATCCTCCGACGGCTATGCGAAGGCCCTCGACGAGGATCAGCAGAATGCCGTCCTCAAGGTGTATGCCGACCAGTCCGCAGCCTCAGACATCGTCATCACGACGGCACAGGTGCCCGGACGCCCCGCGCCCTTGCTCATCACGGCCGAGGCCGTCTCGCGCATGAAGCCTGGCTCGGTCATCGTCGACATGGGCGCCTCGGCGCTCGGCGGCAACTGCGAGCTCTCCCGACCCGACGAGGTGGTCGTCACCGACAACGGCGTCACCATCATCGGCATCACCGACCTCTCTCGCCTCTTGCCTGGGCAGTCCTCGCAGCTGTTCGGCCAGAACATCGTCAACCTCATGAAGCTGGCCACGCCTGGCAAGGACGGCACACTCGCACTCGACATGGACGACGAGGTCATCCGCGGCATGACCGTCACCCTCGATGGCGCCATCGTGTGGCCGCCGCCCCCGGTGAGCGTGTCTGCTGCGCCGGCACCAGCCACGCCCGCAGCCCAGGGCGCCGGCCAGCCCGCCGCCGATGCTCCCATCACCGCGCAGCAGATCGCCGCTGACGAGTCGCCCCACTGGCAGAAATGGTGGTGGAAGGTGGCGCTTGTCATCCTCGCTGCCGTGCTCGTGCTGTTCGCGCCCGCGTCGATGCAGGCGCACTTCATCGTGTTCGCCCTGGCCGTGGTCGTCGGCTTCTACGTCATCACCGGGGTGTCGCATTCGCTGCACACGCCGCTCATGTCGGTCACGAACGCCATCTCGGGCATCATCATCGTGGGGGCCATGCTGCTCATCGGCTCGGGCAGCCCGCTCGTCATCGCGCTTGCGTTCATCGCCATGGTGATCGCCTCCATCAACATTTTCGGCGGCTTCCTCGTCACGCACAGGATGCTGAGCATGTTCCAGAGGAGCTCTGAAGAGTAATGGAAACCGTGACCTACAATCCCGCGCTGGCGCAGATGGGCGCCTATGCCAGCCTCGCTGACGGGGCCGAGCGCTTCCAGGCCCTGGCCTACATAGCCGCAGCGCTCCTGTTCATCCTGGCGCTCGCTGGGCTTTCCAAGCAGAAGTCGGCCCGCTCGGGCAACTTCGCCGGCATCATCGGCATGGCCGTGGCTCTTGTTGCCACCATCGTCGTGACGGTCGTCGTCTCCGTTGCTCCCGAGCTGGTGGCCGGCGGGTCTGTGCCTGGCAGGCGCTTCTTCATCGTGGAGAATGTCGGCTTCGGTGCCGGCGTCACCATCCTGCTCATCGTCGTGGCGCTGGCCATCGGTGCTGCCATCGGCATCTACAAGGCCAAGCGCGTCCAGATGACGGCCATGCCGGAGCTCGTGGCCATGCTGCACTCGTTCGTGGGCGGCGCGGCCGTGCTCGTGGGCTTCTGCTCGTTTATCGTTGAACCCGGTGCCGACGGCATCGAAAACGCCTGGCATATGGGAGAGGTGGGCCTTGCGGTGTTCATCGGCGCCGTCACGCTCACCGGCTCCATCGTCGCCTACCTCAAGCTCTCGGCCAAGATATCCGGGCGACCGCTGACGCTTCCCGGCCGAAACGCCATCAACCTCGCCATCATCATCGTGTCGGTGGCCCTCATCGTCTGGCTCATCAACACGCGCGGCATCGAGGCGGGGCTTGTGCCCCTCATCCTCCTCACCGTGCTGTCGCTGGCGCTCGGCATGCACCTCGTGCTCGCCATCGGCGGC
>CAJUFC010000226.1 GCA_910585565.1 uncultured Eggerthellaceae bacterium
CCCCTTGGCTCTGGTCTCGGCTCGCAACGATTTATCCTGCCATGACGCCTTCGAGGTAGGCGATGATGGCGTCCGACTCGAGCATGGGGTCGCCGCCGACGACGAGGCAGGGCACCTGGGTCTTGCCGGTGAGCTTCGTCATCTGGCAGCACAGGGGACTGGCAGCACAGAGGACGGTTCTGTGTGTCGCAACGGCTTTCCTGCAATTTCGCATAACGCATGGCTCCCCTCCCTGCGTCACCACATCCACCATGCACACAACCATATGCATCAAATCCCCGGGCAGAATGCGACGAGCCATCAGCAACCAACCAAGCATTCTCAGGCGATATCGAGGTATTCCGGTAGGTAGTCTTTCAGCAGCGGCAGCGCAAACCGCACGCTTCCTCGGCGTGCCGACTCTATCACTCCGCGCTCGATGAGCCGCTTTCTGTATTGGGATGCATAGCTCTCGCTTTGTTTCATGCGCGATGCAATCTCGCTCGTGAGGGATTCCCCAGCATCCGGCAGCATAGCTCGCAAGAATCCAAAGTCACCTGGCGAAAGCTCGTTGAGTGTCGCATCCAGCACGCGAGTCTTCATATCAAGGGCCGCTCTTTGTATCCCCTGCTGCACGTGCTCCCGTTCGATATGTTTGCTTCCGGCCGCCGCTTGCCAGGCCCGGAACCCAACCAGCTGCATCATGAAGGGAAACCCTTCGCTCGCATTGACTGCTGCATTGAGGGATTCCCCATCGAACCGTTTACCTGCCGACTGCGCCGTTTCTTGCAGCGCCAGGCCTATGTCCTCATCGGAGAGCTTGCCGATATGATGCTGGCTCGCGCGGCGTAGAAACGAAACCGATTCGCTGTTGAGCAGCGACGAGACCTCGCCCGGCAACCCCGCCATCAGCAACGCCACCTTCTGCTCCTCGCGGACAAATAGCTGATAGTAGCTCGCGAGCTGTATCATCTCCTCCAAGCTCGGCCGCACTTCGTCGACGGTGATGAGAAGACCGGTGCCTTGAGCAGAAAGCTGATCGAGCATGGCGGTCATGCGTGAGTACCACGTTGGCTGGGAGTGAGCGTCTCGCTCCCACTCCACGCTCACAATCTGCCCAATGGAAAGACCCGTGACGTGAGAATCCTCCGTTGGCGCCAGTACATGAGCCGCCTTGCGAGCGGTCCCCTGCGCAATCTCCTCCAACATGCCGCTTACGCAGGGAACATTGACCGCTATCCACCCTTTCGCCTGGGCATTGCTGGCAAGCTGGGTCATCAGCGCGGTCTTGCCCGTGCCGCGCGCGCCTACCAAGATAGAAGTAAGATTGGGATCTCCTGGCGCATTGTCAAATGCGCCATCCATCTCCACGAGAAGCAAGTCACGACCAGCCAAGACGCGAGGAATCTGACCAAAGTTCGGGGTGAAAGGATTGGTTGTCATGCTCAACTCCTCGCGACGCGGGCGTCGTCTGCCATCAAAGGACAGACCTTTTTAGAAATTTTTAGAAACTTTTAGAAAGTTTAGATTCTTTTAGAAAACAGGACAAGGGGGAGAGCCTTAGCGCAGGGGTTAGCACAGGGGACGGTTCTGTGTGTTATGCGTGACGCACCGTCGGCGAGAAGCCGCCTATGCCGTGAGCGTTGCGACGGGAATCACGTAGACGCCGTCTTTGCGGCGATAGGCGACGCTGCCGCGCCCCACCAGGACCGCGAGGAACGCAGGCCTGCCGATGCGAGCCTGCGGATTCGCGAGGACCTTCTTCTCCAAGCGCACGAGAGCGTCAGCCGCCGCATCCACCTTTGCTTCCGACAGCTTCACCTCGATAGCTGCCCAGCGTCCATCCACTTCCACGATGGCATCGGCCTCCAAGCCGGCGTCGTCTCGGTAGTAGCGCACCTCGTTCCCCATGCCGGCATACGTCGACACGAAGGCGCTCAAATCTCGCATCACAAGCGTCTCGAAGAGGCTCCCCAGCGTCTGCATGTCCTCCATCAGGCGCGTCGGCGTGGCTCGCAGGGCGACAGCCGCCAGCGAAGGGTCGACAAAGTAGCGCTTGGGCTTTACCCGCGTCCGCGCCTTCGCCCGCAAAGGGGCGCTCCACCCATTGACGTCGTGCACGATGAACAGGCGGCGCAGCGCATCGAGGTAGCGCTCTATCGTGGAGCGCGCGGGCATGCTCCCCTCGTCGCTGTGAGCCATATCTGCGGCGAGCGTTTTGGTCGTCGGGGCTTGGGCAAGATTGAGAGCCAGCGCCATCACCAGGCTAGAAGCCGTCTGCGGATCAAGCCCCATGCGCGGAATACTGACATCGAAAAGGCTCTCTAGGTGAGAGGCGGCCGTTTCTACCGCCACCTCGTAGGGACGCCCGACATTTGCCGGCCAGCCGCCGCGGCAGCACCACTGCGCAACATCCTCAAGGCGGCTGTCGCATTCCGCTTCGCGGAACTCACCATCAAACAGCCCCTTCAAGCTGACAAGGCCATTCGATACGCCCTCTTCCGCAAGCGTCATGGGCCACATGCTCACGCGCTTGATTCTGCCCGCTCCGCTGTGGTGCACCTCGCGGCGCCCAGACTGGGCATCGTTTTCTATCTTCAGCCGGGTAGAGCCCGTCAATATGAATTCCCCAGGGCGATTCGCCTCTTGGTCCACCCTGCGCCTGACCTCGTCCCAAATGAGGGGCAGCTCCTGCCACTCGTCGATGAGATGCGGCTCATCCCCCAGAAGCGCCGTCTCTGGTGCCTCGACGGCGCGCGCATAGGCATTGCTTTCGTCAAGCCTCGTCACGCTCCGCGCGTGCGCAAGGCCGGTCCATGTCTTGCCGCACCACTTCGAGCCGGTTATCTCTACGGCACCGAACGCTTCCAGCAAAAAGGAAAGGCGCTCGTCGATGAGTCGCGGAATGTATCCTTCTGGCGCCAACGTCGCAGATCGTGCGCTATGCGTCATGCGAGACCTCCTTCATCATGAGGCGATACATTTTACGAACTTCTCGCGATACATTTTACGATATATTGGCGATACATTTTGCGAGTCTTTCGCGATACATTTTACGACCATGCGACGATGCATTTTACGATCTGATGAAGATGACGCGGGATGCATGCTGCCCCAAGACGCCGCGAGGGCGCGCCCGTTGTGGGTGCGCCCTCGAAGCTGGGGATATGTCCAGCGGCTGTGCGCCGCGGGGAGTTGCCCGGTGCGCTGGCGTGGCCATGCGGCCCACCTGCGCGCTCGTGCGGCTTGAGGCTTGAGGCTTGAGGCTGGTGGCTACGCGCCGATCTTGCCGTCGCCGTCGAGATCTTTGTTCGTCAGCTGCTCGGCCTTGTTCTTCACCGTATCGAAGAGCTTGCCGGCGCCTTCCTGGATGTTCTCCTTGACGTCGCCGAGCTTGTCGCCGGCAGCCTCTGCGGCCTTCTTGGCGGCCTCTGCAGCCTCGGCGCCCTTCTCTTTGGCGGCCTCTGCGACCTCGGCGCCCTTTTCCTTGGCGGCGTCCAGCGCCTCGGCGCCTGCCTGCTTTGCGCTCTCGGCAGTCTCAGCGAAAGAATCCTTGACCTGGCCCATCTCCTGCTTGACCGAATCCGTCGTAGTCATGACAAACCTCCGTTCCTCCACGCCGTGCCGCAATCCCGTATTCGCTGCAGGCGCCAGCGCTTCTTTTCCAACAAATCTGCAAACGTGCGTTGCTGTAGCCAGATAGTAGCGTGCGAGCATGCCCGCACGCATCGATGCGCCCCCATGTTCACCGTCCCGTTATGAAATTGAAGCGAATCGGCAGAAAAGCGCGTTCGCACGTTCACACGCGCACCCAGCCATGCTGCCGGTAGACGCACAGGCGCTGGTCAGGGAAAATGAACGCTCACGACCACCTCGACGCTCAGGGATGTTGCTCATATGGAAGCATTGGAATTGGTGCTGTTCTTGCTGGCTGCCGTCGTGGCGTCCAGCATCCTAGAGAAGCTGCTGCCGCGCCTGTCGCTGCCGCTCGTGCAGATAGCGCTCGGTGCGCTCATCGCAGCCTTCGTCGCAACGCCGCTCGAAAGCGGGCTTGACCCCGAGCTCCTGCTCATCCTCTTTATCGCGCCTTTGCACTTCAACGAGTCGCGGCACGCCGACTCGGGGGCGCTGTGGGCAAACCGCTGGGGCATCGCGTCGCTCGCCGTGGGGCTCGTGTTCGCCATCGTGGCATCGCTCGGCTTCACCCTTCATGCGCTTCTGCCCATGATCCCGCTGTCCGTCGCGCTTGCCTTGGGCGCTGCCATGGGGTCCACCGACGCCGTGGCCGTCACCAGCCTGTCACGCGACCTGCGCTTCGGGCGGCGCCATGAGGCGCTGCTCACCGGAGAGGCGCTCTTCAACGACGTGACCGGCACCGTCGTGTTCCAATGCTGCATCGCCGTGGCCGTGTCGGGCACCTTCTCCATCGTACACGCGGGCGAGGAGTTCGCGCTCGACCTCTTTGGAGGCCTCATCGGCGGCGCCATCATGGGACTCGTCGCATGGCTCGTGCTCGAGCTCATCCGACGCGGCGGCATCGACGGCCCCACCCTGCATGTCACGCTGGAGCTGCTGCTGCCCTTTATCATCTATCTCGCGGCCAAGCAGCTGCACATCGGCGCCGTCATCGCTGTGGTCGCCGCAGGCATGGTCATGTCGCTTTTGCCGCATCGCCACAGCGCCCAGACCGCGCGCCAAAAGCTGCAATCGCGCAGCGTGTGGCACACCATCGAGTTCGTGCTCAACGGCGTCATCTTCGTCATCCTGGGCATGCAGCTGCCGCGCGTGCTGAGACCGGCAGCCGAAGGGGGCATGGGCGACCCGCTGGCCATCGTGGGCGTCATGGTGGCGCTGACGCTGGTGCTGGAAGCCATCCGCTTCCTCTGGATCGTCGGCATGGATGCCGTTGAGTTCCGGCGCGCCCGCAAGACGGGCGACGCGAGCGACCGGCAGCGGCGCTTCCTCACGAAGGCAGAGCTCAAAGGTGCCTTGGCTATGGCGTTCGCGGGCCCCAAGGGAGGCATCACGCTGTCGCTCATGCTGACCGTGCCTTCAACGCTCGCCGCGCCCGACGGCACCATGGTTCGCGAAGCGCTCGTGTCCATCGCCTCGGGCGTCATCCTGCTCACGCTGCTGCTCGCGAACTTCGCAACGCCTCTCCTCGCGCCGCACAAGCGCGAGGCAAAGCGCACGCGCGAACGCGTCGATGCCGAGATAGAGCTCATCGAGCGCGTTATCGACTCCATCGAAGACGACGCGCACATGACCGGCGTCGTGCGGGGCGAAAACGCCGTCGTCACCGACGAGGGTGCTGACGAGCCGGCCACCGTCATCGTCATGGAGCGCTATGCCGCACAGCTCAAGGAGCTTATGCCGCACGCATCACCCCCCGTGGCCGCCCACGCCAAAACGGTAGCGGCTCGCTGCGACGAGCTGTACGGCAGCATCGCTGGCCTGGCGCGGGAGGTGACCGGCCTCTCCGAAGACGCAGACGAAGACGAGGACGGCCCAGCGGATGCCTCGCTCATCACCGCCCACTTCCGGGCCGTGCGGCAGACCTATGACGCGGTGGAGAACATCCAGGCCCAGGCGCTCGTACGCGAGCTGGAGTTCATCCAGCAGCTCCGTGCCGAGGGCGCCATTACCCCCAGCCATGCCAAGGAGCTGCGCAACGACGTCTACATCCAACAGCTCGCCCTCAACTAGCCCCCAGCGAGCGCGCCTCCGGCCGCACGACGGCCCCGACAATCGCCCGCCTCAGGCGATGACCTCGGTGATGGTGCCGCCACCGATGACGACGTCCCCGTCGTACAGCACGACTGCCTGGCCGGCAGCGGAGCGAATCTGCGGCTCGTCAAAGATGACCTCGAGCGCGAGTCCCACCACCGTCGCCGTCGCGCCCACCAGGCGCTGTCGGTAATGCGTCTTCGCCTCGCAGCGAAACGGAACGCCCGTCGGGACGCACTCGATGAGGTTGATGTCGGCAGCACGCACGCCATGCGCGTACAGGTCGCTTCGAACAGCCACGACGAGCTCGTTTCTCGCCACGTCCTTCGCATAGACGTACAGTGGCTCGGACGCGGCCACGCCGATTCCCTTGCGCTGGCCGATGGTGTAGCGCACCAGCCCGTCATGCGTCCCCACGACGCGCCCGTCCGTCGTCACGATGGGCCCAGGCGCAAACGATGCTGCAGCCGCCCCCTCAGGCACGCGGCGCGCGATGAACGCCTGGTAGTCGCCATCGGGCACGAAGCAGATGTCCTGGCTTTCCGCCTTGGCAGCCGTATCCAGGCCGACCGCCTCCGCTTGCGCGCGCACCTCGGCCTTAGCGAGGCCGCCCAACGGAAACAGCATGTGCGCCAAGTCGTCCTGCATCAGATGATAGAGCACATAGCTTTGGTCCTTCGCCGGGTCCGCGGCGCGCAAAAGCCGCCACCGCCCGGTGCGCTCGTCGAAGCGACGGCGCGCATAGTGCCCCGTCGCCACATAGTCGAACCCCAGTTCGCGTCGCTTGCGCTGCATGCCCGCAAACTTCAGATAACGATTGCAATCGATGCACGGGTTGGGCGTGCGGCCCTCAAGATAGGCATCACAGAACCGCTGGACGACGCATTCGTCAAAGCGGTCTTCGAAGTCGAACGTATAGTGAGGGATGCCGAGACGCCGGCACACCGCCCGGGCGTCTTCGATATCGTCAGACGAGCAGCACGCGGGCGCCAGCGCGTCGGGCGGCGCGGGCACATCGGGCGAGCCCGCAACCGCAGCAGCCGACTGGTCGGCCTCCTGCCGGGACGGGCCCACAAGGCTCATAGTGGCACCGGCGCACGCATAGCCCTGACCCACCAGCAGCAGCGCGCACGCGCTAGAGTCAACGCCGCCGCTCATGGCGACCAAGACGCGCTCGCCGCCGCGCGGCTCGTGCGGATAGTCGCCCGCATGGCAGCCGCGCTCGGCAGTCGCATCTTTCGGCAACGACCAACTCACGAAAGCGCCCCTCCTTGCCACCTCTTCACCCCGACCAACGCATCAGATGGCATCATAGGGCATCTGGCGCTTGACGAGATAGTAGATGAGCACCACGGGAACCGCCACCGCGCTCACAGACACCGGCCACACCATGATGCACGCGCCCAAGACCGCCAGCCGCACGATATAGAAGATCACGCGCCGGGCCCCGGCGCGCTCGCGACCCTCGATGGTCATGCGCACGAAGGCGCCACCGGGCGTCTGTCCCCGATGCAGCCAAGGCCACACGCCCTCCACCACGATGAAGCCAGCCACGAACACCGACGAGTTTATGAACTCGACCACCTGCTCCGCATGCTCGCCCGAAACGCCAAAGAGCCAAGCGGCGAGCGCGCACACCACCGTCAGGCACCACGACACGAACCCAACGATCGTCATGTCCAGCAAAAACGCAACGCTTCTCTGGACAAAGCCAGGGCGCACATTCACCCGTTCCGCATCCTCGCTGCGCTCGGGCAAAAGGCGCCCCAAGAGCTGGGCTGCCAGCCATCCAATCACCGCGCCTGAGGTGTTCCAGACAAGGTCATCCACGTCAAAGGTGCGGTACGAATACGGATAGAGGCCGAACAAGCCGGTCAGCTGCGCCGTCTCGATCAGGAGCGACGCCACGAACGACAACACGAGGCTCAACGGAAATCCCCAGCGCAAACCGCGCCGAAATATGAAGCCGAGCGGCACGAAGAAGACGATGTTCGCCACGATCTGAAACACCGCAGCCGCGCCGTCCTCGCGAATGTCCCCGATGAATGCGAACGGGTTGAGCTGCGGCGGCACGCCATAGGTGATGCCCAGCCCCGAGTCCCCCGACGGCAGCGGCCACAGCGTAAAGAACACCAGTCCCAGGCCGTACAAGACGCTCGCATACGCGCCAGCCGCAGACCAAAAGCGTATCCTTCCGTCACGATGGTAGAGAAAGGCGAGTATCGGCAGCGTGAGCGCAAACGACGCGAACGGCCATATGCCCACGGCTATGAAGAATCGGTCGCTGAAGCTGCCCAAGAACCCCACGGTGGTGCTCTCCTTTCGTCGTCGCGCAATCGCCCGCATGCGGCAAGCGGTCTCCCAGTCTAGCGCGCGTCGGGCGCTAAGGCATCGGCAAGCGCGCCGAATGACAAAACTGTTAGGCACGGCAAGGCCCACGCAATGCGGCGGCAGGCGCCTCGCGCCAACGCGGAATCGGTGCGGCCAGCTCGCAGGTGCGACGCGCTCGCAGATGCTGGCCACTCGCAAATTAACGGTATCATGGCACCAAGCAGATTTGACCTGCGACGCGCCGCGCAGGCGCATGCGTCGCACGAACGCTTCAAAGGAGAGGCCCCATGATCGACACGTCCGCGTTCCGCAGCCTGAGCTATGGGCTCTACATCGTGACCGCCTTCACCAAAGACGGCAAGAAGGTCGGATGCGTCGCCAACACGTTCGCGCAGGTGGCGTCCAACCCTCCCATGGCCAGCGTGGCCCTCAACAAGGCGAACGCCACGACGCAAGCCATCCTCGAAACAGGAAGGTTCGCCGTCAGCGTGCTGGGACAATCGGCCACGATGGAGCTCATCGGGCTGTTCGGGTTCCGCTCGTCGGCCGACGTCGACAAGTTCGACGGCATCGACCACGAGATCTGCGCGTCCAACCTGCCGCAGGTGCTCGCCGACAGCGTCGCTTGCTTTGCGGTAGAGGCGAACGAGCGCGTTGACGCCGGCACGCACTTCGTGTTCGTGGGGCGCGTGCTGGAGGCGTCGGTCATCTCAGACGGCCAACCGATGACATATGCCTACTATCACGAGGTGCTGCGCGGCAAGACGCCTCCCAAGGCCGCCTCGTATGTGGAGGATGCGCCAGACGCATCAGCCCCCAGCGCGCTGCCGTCGGGCGCCCGCCAAGGCGAGGCCCCCGATGGCGCAGCCGGCGATGAGGCCGACAGCGCAGCTGGCGCCACAGTTGGCGCCGCGCCTGATGTCGCGCCCCGCTACGGCTGGCGCTGCACGCTGTGCGGCTACATCGTCGAGATGGACGAGCTGCCAGAAGACTTCACCTGCCCCATGTGCGGCGTCGGCCGGGAGATGTTCGAGCGCATCGAGCTGTGAGGCACGCCCGAGGAGGCATGCGCCATGGCAGCGCAGGGAGGGCGCTCCCCTAGCCTTGCCTCTTGTGATAGAGAAACCAATACGCCAGCCCCACGAGGATGGCGCCGCCCACGATGTTGCCGAGCGTCGCCGCCGAGATGTTGTAGAGAATGCCCGGCACGCTCAGCACCTCCGTCGGCACCGTCGTCGCATAGCCGGCGGCGTTGAGAGCCAGCCCCATGGGCAGAAAGAACATGTTCGCCACGCAGTGCTCGAACCCGCACGCGACGAACGCCGTGATAGGCAGCAAGATGCCCACCACCTTGTCGACGACCGTCCGCCCCGCATAGCCGATCCACACGGCTAGGCACACCAGCACATTGCACAGGATGCCCTTGAAGAAGAGCGTGACCCAGTCAGGGTTGATCTTGGACACCGCCGTCGAGATCATCACCGACGCCACGCCGCCACCGTTCATGTCGCCCGCGTGCGCCATGAACGCGATGAACACCACGATGAGCGACCCGCACAGGTTGCCCACCCAGACGATCGCCCAGTTCTTGAGCATGCCGCTCAGTGCGATCTTTTTGCTCGCCAGCGCGGTGACCATGAGCGCGTTTCCCGTAAAGAGCTCGGCCCCACAGCACAGCACCAGCACGAGCCCCAGGCAGAAGCACACGCCACCCAGTACGCGCTGGATGCCGAAGGGCAGCGTCGCATCCCCCAGAAACGTGCAGAAAAACAAAGCGCCCAGCGCTATGAACATGCCGGCCAGAATCGACGAGACAAAGCACTTCGATGCCGTCATCTGCACCTTGCCAACGGCGACAGCCTCTGCCTTTGCCTCTATCTGCGCCGGCGCCAAGGCATCGGGACGCACTGCCGCGACGTCAGCGGCTGCAAGCGTGCGCGAAGCGGCAACATCGTCAGGAGCCGCAGCGACCGCCCCAGGCTGCTGGCTCGAAGCGGATTCGGCATCATGCATGCTGCGGGCAACGCCCGCTACCCCGTGAGGAGAACCCAAAACTACCCCCGACCTGCGGATATCCAGCATCCGCCACCCGACTCCCTGCGCGTTTGCCAGCGATTGTAGCACAAGGCCCGCGCCACCCCGCCACCGGCCGGCCGTGCGCCGCCCCGTGGCCGGCCAGCCGCGAGGCGCGCTCCTCGCCATTGGCCATCAGTCGCGCATCACTTCGCCGCCGCTGGCCACCAGCCGCCCAGCCTCATCGCGCCCCTGCGCCCAGCAGCTGCCACGCAGAACAAACTCATCTATACTGAGAGCCAAGACGAGGGCCAGCGCTTGACGGTCGCACGCAGCGGACAGCCCGCGCGAACCAGGGTCGCGCCCTCAGTCGCACAACCGCACGGTGAGGAGACGGCATGGGAAGCGGGACAGGCTCATCATTTTCAGGAGGAAGCACCGCGAGCAGCATGGACCCCGCATTCTTCTTGGGAGTCGTGGGCGGCGTGTCCTGGGTCTTCGTGGGTCTCGTCTTTCTCGCCATCGGCATCGTGCTCCTGCGCGGCAGGCATCGCAGCCAGCACGCCTGCACGGCAACGACCATGGGCGTCGTCTCAGACATCACGAGCCGCGCCACGCACAACGGCGTCGTGTTCAGCCCCCTCTTCGAGTACGAGGTGGACGGGCTGAAATACATCAAGAGCTCGCCGGTGAGCTCAAGCAAAATCAACTACGCCATCGGCGAGCCCGTCGAGGTGCGCTACAACCCGAACGACCCACACGAGCACTACCTGCCTCGCGACACATCCGGCAAAACGCTCGCCATCGTCCTCACCCTCGTCGGCGTCGCCTGCCTGGCCATCGGCGCCCTTTGGGCCTTCTTCTTCCTCGTCATGCCCCAGCCGTAACCCCTAACACAGGAGACGGCTCTCTGCCTAACACAAGGGACGGTTCTCCCTTCTTCTGCCTAACACAGGGGACGGCTCTCTGCGTTAGTCTGGCTTTCGTACACCAATCTGCGAAACAGCAACGCCTGCAAGGATAATCGCAACCCCGACCCATTGCATGAGCCCGATGGCGTCTCCCAGCACCAGTACCGAGACAAGCAGTCCTGCGGGCAGCTCCGCTGATGCCAAAATCGTTGATATCCCCGCAGGCAGATAAGGCGAGCCAAGCCCGAAAAGGAGCACCGGGCATAACATCCCGAAAAAGCCAATAACAAGGCCATAGGGAGCAATCCCATCGACAACAACCCCAGAGACCAGGAAATCGGGGCAAACGAGCAAGGATGCGACAGAAGAGCCGAGGCATACGATGAATCCTCTTTGTACCGAACTGCAAGGAGCCTCAACTCGCCCAGACATGGTCACGAACAGGGCGCAGCTGATTGCCGCCAAAAAGGCACAGGCGACGCCGAGTGGATCGAGGCCTGAGATGCCAGTCTCGTAGACGTCGCTCGCAAGCATCGTGCCCACAAGGATGATGAGGGCAGCAATGACCTCGGAGCGCTTCGGCAGACGACGGGTGATGACGATCTGTATGACGATCCCGATCCACGTGAACTGGAACAACAGCGTCAGGGCCACCGCTACAGGAAGGCGCGACATGGCAAAACAGTAGAGTATCGCCGTGGTGCAGCTCAAGGCACCCAACCCCATCAGCTTGAACGAAAGACCTGCTCCGACTCTGACCCATCTTTGTCCCAGAACGAAAGAGGCGACCAAAGCTATGCCAAATAGGGCGGCCGCGAACCACATCTGACACCCGACAACCTGAGGCCACGAAAACCCATCGGCATACGCGAGTTTGTACATCGTAGCGTTCGCACCGTAACACGCTCCCCCGATGAATACCTCAAGGGCAGCGATGCCCTTCCTGCTAGACCGCTGAAACATCGACTGAATCTCCCCTCAACCCAGTTGGCACATAAATCCAAATTCAGAGCTATGGCCCCGAAAAAAAAAGAAACCACGACCCCGAAAGAGGCCGTGGTGAAAAGATGACATGCGCCCGGAAAAGCCCACGGAAATTTTTAACTAGACAACAATAGCGAAGCCCGCTGAGCTGTCAAGCAAAGACCTCAATGAGCAGAGGGGACGGTTCTCTGTGTTAGAACGACGCGGCCCTTCTTGGAAGGCGGGACCACTTCGGGGTTATAGGACAAAAAGTGTGTCCGGAATCGTAGCCTTTTCCCAGTTAGAACTGCACATATTAGTTTAATAAGTTGATAAGAACCAACTTTTCACCCGGACAGAATATGTGTCCGCCTCCCTCTTGA
>CAJUFC010000227.1 GCA_910585565.1 uncultured Eggerthellaceae bacterium
CATGAACGGCGGCGCCGATGACTTCTTGAATGCCATCAGCGACGAGGGCTTGCGGCAGATCGGTCAGGCCTATGGCGTCTGCCTGAACGAGGAGTTCTTGGAGGCATAGGCAGCCGGGCGCTTTCGGGAAGGCGTGGCGGGAAGGCGTGGCCGTTCGCTGTCAGGCGGGCGGGGAGGCAAGGGGCAGCCCAGGCGGCACAGCAGCCCAAGCAGCGCAGGCTAGTCCAGCTTCGAGTCGGCCTGCATCTGCGTTTCCTCGATCACCTTTTCGCCGATGGACTTGCCGCGTTCAGCTTGCTCTTCCCATGATCCGACGGCGTCCTCGGTCGCAGATGCGCTTGGTGCGGGCTCGTCGGTTTTGTGCATCTTGCCGTCGGTCGAGGGAGATGCGCTGTCAGCCTCGGTGTCGGCGGCAGCCATGCGCTGGATGCCGGATGTCTTGGCGGCCTCGTGGGCGATGCGCTTCTCGCGACGCTGCTTCCACGCATCGATGTCATGGCGGATGGCCTCGCGCGAGAAAGGCCGGTCGAAGGCGTCTCGCTTCCAGAACATCCACAGCATGAGCACCAGCATCGCTATGGCGACGCGCCAGGTTCCTTGGAACAGGAACTCGGTGCCAGCCGCGCAGACCAGAGCGGCGATGGTGATCGCCCAGGCGGTGCGGAACCGAAACACCAGCCCGACGGCGCATGCCATGAGAAAGACCGAGCCTACGATCAGCGGGATGCCGACGAGCAGCGAGCTCATGTCGATCCAGCTGGTGAGCATCGTATAGGGTGTCAGCACGTCGGGTGCCAGCGCCACCATGATGTTGACCAGCCCGATGATGAACACCAGCGTGCCTGAGATCCAGGCGATGTCCTTGTGGCGCTGCACCTCGGTGGGCGATTTCTTGCCTTTGAAGAAGCCTGACTGCGACAGCAGCACGGCGCCGATGACGAACGGCATCCAGAACATGACGCCGCGATACACCAAGGCGATGGCAGCGGCGGTGGCCACCGAGCAGCCGTAAGCGGTGAGGATGCCGGCGATCAGCGCCTCCACGACACCGATGCCCTGGGGCGTCGGACTCAGGATGACCGAGATGGCGCCGACGGCGAACGCGGCCACCAGCGACTCGACGTTTTCGAACCCGAAGGCATATCCGATGGCGATGAGGCATGCCATGTTGAGAATGGCCGACAGTGACGCATAGGCTACCGTGATGAACGTGCCGGACGGGTTTTGCGCCAGCAAGTTGGATGTCGTCACGAACGAGCGCGCCGTCTGGCGTCCCCAGCCGGCCTTGAGCGAGCGATGCAGGACGCCCATGAGCTTGTTGAGCGCCTTTTCCAGGAGCAGGAATATTCGGTAGAGGACGCGCGGGCGGAAGTGTCCGACGAAAAACAAGCTGGACAGGACGAGGAGCACGCCGGCGAGCAAAAGGCCGCCGACCAGAAACACCGTGTTCATGTGCCCAGAGACGAGCATCGTGAGGAACCCGATGACGGAGATGACGAACACGGCGGCGAAGTAGCCAATCTGCGACAGGATGGCGCCGCCGGTGGACTGCCCGGCATCGCACCCCTCTCGATGCGCGTCATCGATGATGAACGCCACGCCGGTGGCGCCGCTGAACAGGCAGAACGTGTTAATGAACACGAGCGAGAAGATGAGGATGACGTTGTGCCAAAAGCCCGTCTTGTGCCCGACGGCTTCGAAGGCGGCGTCATAGGAGGCCGCTTGCACGAGGTGGCGCCCGAGCATCAACGCGATGGCGATGATCATGGGCACGAGCGCCCCGGTCAGCATCGTGTTGAAGAACTCAGACAGATAGTCGACGTTCGCGATGAGGAAGCACATCGCCACGATCGCGAGTATGAGCAGCAGCGCTTTTTTCATTCAGGCGTTTCCGTTTGCGTTGGGTGCGGGTGCGGTAGCGGTCCGAACAATTATAGCCGCCCGCGCGCCCACCTGCGCGCCCGCGCGTTTTCCGGTTGTCGGAAGGTTCGCATTTCCGGGAAAAGTTTTGCGTTAAGCGGGCAGCGTGGAGGCAATGTCCGCCGCTTTGTGATACCCTTGTGCGCGTTATATCTCATTACTGAAAGTTGGTGGATTGATGAAAATTCTCGGAATGGGCGTTCCCGAGCTTCTGATCATTCTCGCTGTGGTCTTGCTTATCTTTGGTCCCAAGAACCTTCCCAAGCTCGGCAGCGCTCTCGGAAAGACCGTCAAGGGCCTGCGTGACGGCATGGGCGCCGGCAAAAAAGAGGTCGAAGAGGCCTCTGACGACGCCGAAGTGATCGAAGAGGTGATCGAGGAGGTGCCGGCTGAGCCTGCCGCACAGGCCGCCTCGTCTGCCCCGAAGAAGACCGTCAAGAAGGTCGTGGTCAAGAAGGCAGAGTAGCCGCGCTACTTTCGTCACAGGGCCTGGGCCTGCTGCCTGGCACCTGCAATATATTGCGCTGATCAGCACGCTTGCGAAAACAAGCGTGCTTCTATGTTAGAAGGGAATTTCGCATCTAATGGCTGATAGCAACTACATCCTCACGCCCGAAGGCCGCGAGAAGCTTGAAGAGGAGCTGCACTATCTCGAGACGGAGAAGCGCGCCGAGATCGGCGAGCGCATCCGCGTTGCGCGCGAGTTCGGCGACATCTCGGAGAATTCCGAGTACGACGATGCCAAAAACGAGCAGGGCATGATGGAGGCCCGCATCGCCGAGATCAACCACATCCTGAGCGAGGCCACCGTCGTGAAGACGCCGAAGCGCTCGTCAAAGGTGAACGTCGGCTCGGTCGTGACGGTCAACATGTCGGGCACCGAGCGCGTGCTGACGATCGTCGGCGGCGCCGAGAGCGACGCGGCAGCCGGCAAGGTGTCCAACGAGTCGCCGGTGGGGGCCGCCCTGCTTGGACATAAGAAGGGCGAGACCGTCATCGCCATCGGCCCCACGGGCCGCGAGATCACCCTCGAGATACTCAAGATCGAGCATTAGGACATCGGCACGAGGAACGCAGGAGCGCTGCCATGGAAGAGCAGATTGACATCATCGAAGACGATCCCATCGAGGTGCGCAAGGCAAAGCGCGCGTCTCTGATCGACTCAGGGGTGGACCCGTACGGTCACGCGTTCGAGCGCACGGCGCTCGTCGAGCAGCTGGACGAGACGTATGCCGGGCTCGAGGACGGCGAGACCACCGAAGACGAGGTGTCAGTCGCCGGGCGCGTCATGGCTCGGCGCGTCCAAGGCAAGATCGCGTTTTTGGAGCTCATGGACCCAACGGGCACCATGCAGCTGTTCTGCCGCATCAACGCCTTGGGCGACGAGGCATTCGAGGCCATCAAGGAGGTCGATGTCGGGGACTGGATCGGCGCGCACGGCGCCGTCATGCGCACGCGTCGCGGCCAGCTCTCCGTCGCCGTTGACAGGTTCGAGCTGCTGTCGAAGTCGCTGCGGCCGCTGCCGGAGAAGTTCCACGGCCTTACGGACAAGGAGACGCGCTATCGCCAGCGCTACGTGGACATGATCGTCAACCCCGAGGTGCGCGACGTCTTCGCCAAGCGCTCGGCCATCGTGTGGGCCATCCGCCGCTACATGGAGGAGCAGGGCTTCATGGAGGTGGAGACGCCGTTTTTGAACGGCATCCTGGGAGGTGCCAACGCGCGCCCGTTCACGACGCACTTCAACGCGCTCGACCGCGACTACTACCTGCGCATCGCCACCGAGCTGCCGCTCAAGCGCCTTTTGGTCGGCGGCTTCGAGAAGGTGTTCGAGCTGGGGCGCCAGTTTCGCAACGAGGGCATGGACCACACCCACAACCCCGAGTTCACGACCATGGAGGCCTACGAGGCGTTCAGCGACCTCGACGGCATGATGCGCCTTACGCGCGGGTGCTTCCAGGCAGCGGCTCTTGCGGCCTGCGGGACGCTCGAGGTGGAATACCAGGGCAATCTGGTTGACCTGTCGGGCGAGTGGAGATGCGCATCAATGATCGAGCTGGCGAGCGAAGGCGCGGGCGAGCCGGTCGACTTCAGCCGCACGCGCGAGGAGCTGGCAGGCATCCTCGAGCGGTGTGGCGGACACGCTGATGCGGCATGGGGCAAAGGCAAGCTGATTGCCGAGATCTTCGAAGAGGTGGCCGAATCCAAGCTCATCCAGCCCACCTTCGTCACCGACCATCCGCTGGAGGTGTCGCCGCTCGCGAAGAAGCATCCCGACAATCCCGAGCTCACGCAGCGCTTCGAGCTGTTCATCTGCGGGCACGAGTATGCCAACGCGTTCACCGAGTTGAACGACCCCATCGACCAGGCCGAGCGCTTCCGCGCCCAGGTAGCAGCCAAGGACCTGGGCGATGACGAGGCCATGGGCTACGACGCGGACTACATCCGCGCGCTGGAATACGGCATGCCTCCCGCCGGCGGCGTTGGCATCGGCATCGACCGCATGGTCATGCTTCTCACTGACTCAGAATCCATTCGGGACGTGCTGCTCTTCCCGCACATGAAAGAGGAAGCCTAGCAGCGGCGTCGCCAGCCTCGTGCGGGAAGAGCAGCACGGCTCCCTCGCGGTCGCATAGATGGCGCACAACGGTCCACTGGACCGTTGTGTCCCGCACATGAAAGAGGAAGCCTAGCAGCGGCGTCGCCAGCCTCGTGCGGGAAGAGCAGCACGGCTCCCTCGCGGTCGCATAGATGGCGCACAACGGTCCTGCGGATTCGCCGTTCATCCTCTTCCATAGATGCCGAGGCGTAATGGCGGCGTCATCACTTTGTTTCGTTGCGCTGGGCGACGATGGCAAAACGGAAACAAACAGGTTGCGCCCGAGGAACGAGCTGCGTCTCGCTGCTGCTGACCCCTCCATGCCCGTTAGGATGCGTATCAGGAGGAGGGTATTTCTTCTGTCGTTCCAATTCGTACCTTCCCTCCGAGCAGGTATTGCAATCAATTGAAGGGGTGGTACCGAAAATGACTTCAGAGAAGCGCGACAACCGCATGGTGGCAACGGCAATCGGCAAGCACGAGAAGATGCGCACTCCGCACATCGACCGCACGGCCATCAGCCCGTACGATCAGTGGTGCGATGGCTACGGCATGCCGGGCGCCTATGGCAACGGCTACGTGAACGTGCTGAAGGTGTCTTGCGGCGCGGTGGACAAGACCAAAGACGCCCTCATCGACAGCATCGTCACCTATGACAAGGGCGAGTGTGCCGATGCCTATGTCGGCCAGATCAATATGATCACGGCAAGCTCGTTCAATGGCATCCAGGGTCAGATCTGGGGCCATGACCTCGCTGTCCATGACGACATCAAGAACGGCAAGATCGAGCCGCTGTTCACCGAAAAGCAGTTCGATGGCTCCGAGCTGAAGGTCTTCGACGGCAAGCCCCTCATTCAGGCTGGCATCGAGCTGTTCGGCACCGACGCCGACCGCCGCTATCATCCGGCTCCGGGTGCTCATGTGATCTGCGCCAACAAAGGCGTCGTGGCCTATCGCCCGAAGGAGGGCCAGCCCCTCAAGGACGGCGAGGCCTATGGCGTGTGGTGCTTCATCGCCATCTCGCTGACCGACGACCCCGACTACGCAGCCAACCTCTTCATTGAGGACGCGGGCGTGTGGACCAAAAACGACAGCGAGCAAGACCTTGTCGACTTCCTGAACCAGCGCCGCAAGGAAATCGTCTGGTCCGTCGTCGAGTGCGGCAACGACTCGGGCGTGCTGTTCGAGCGTACCTATATCTCCTACAACTACGTGATGATGAAGCCGAACCAGATCGGCAACGCCATCACCGTCGGCCCCTATGTGACGCTGGCCAAGGACGCCGTGCCGCTGGAGGGCTTCGGCAAGCTGAACGACATGTCTCTGACCGACTGGCTGAAGTACCAGAAGTTCGAGACGCTGACCGGCTTGAAGTAGGGTTTCGTTATCTGACAAAGGCAATCTGGGCGCGGTAGCGGCAACGGCTGAGGCCGCGCCCCGAAGAACGGTTCTAAGGAGACTATCATGGCTGAGACCAAGACAGTCGCCACTACGGCTCAATCTACCGATACTGCGACGAGCGCCCCTGCGGCTACCTCGCATCACGGCGGAAAGCCAGCTAAGACTTCGACTGACACCAAAAAGGTCGGCCTGATCGGCCTGGTCGCGATCGTCATCTCGGCTATGGTAGGCGGCGGCATTTACGATTTGCCCCAGAATATGGCTGCGAGCGCCTCGGCGGGCAGCCAGATTGTTGCATGGGTCATCACCGGCGTGGGCATCTGGTTCATCGCGAACACGTTCCGCGTCCTCGCGCAGGTGAAGCCCCACATGAAGAACGGCCTGTACACCTATGCCGAGCGCGGCTTCGGCAAGTTCGTGGGCTTCCTCATTGCCTACGGCTACTGGATCTGCAACTGCTTCGCGCTGGTGGCCTATGGCGTCTTGATCATGTCGACGATGAACTACTTCTTCCCCGGCATGTTCGAGGGAGGCAACAACTGGCCCTCCATCATCGGCGCCACTGTCATCACCTGGTTCATGTTCTGGCTCGCTCTGCGCGGTGCCAAGAGTGGCGCGTTCCTCAACGTCATCGGCACCATCGGCAAGATTCTGCCGGTGCTCGTGTTCATCGTGCTGATCCTGACCATCTTCCAGTTCGGCATGTTCATGGATGCCTTCTGGGGCGTTGCGAAAGACGGCCATGCGCTGGCGTTCGACTTCGGCGACGTGATGAGCCAGGTCTCGGGCACCATGCTGGTCACGCTGTGGCTGTTCATCGGCATCGAAGGCGCCGTGGTGGTGTCTGGCGAGGCTAAGAGCCAAAAGGACGTGGCCAAGGCCACGACCATCGGCTACCTCGTGATTCTGGCGCTGTACGTGCTGGTGTCGCTGCTGCCACTGGGCGTGTTCACCCAAGGCGAGATCGCTGGCATGGCTGACCCGTCCATGGCTGCCATCATGAGCCAGAAGTTCGGTGCCTGGGGTGCGGTCATGGTGAACGTGGGCGTCATCATATCGGTGCTGTCCTCGTGGCTGGTCTGGATGCTGATGCTCGGCCAGATGCCGCTGTTCGCTGCGCGCGACGGCATCTTCCCGAAGCGCTTCGCCGAACAGAACGCCAAGGGCGCTCCGAGCTATTCGCTGCTGTGGACCACCATCGCCATCCAGGTGCTGCTGATCTTGTGCCACTTCACCAGCGGCAATGCATGGAACACCATGATCTCCATCACGTCGGTCATGGCCATGCCGTGCTACCTGATGTGCACGCTGTTTTTGTGGAAGGTGGCTGTCAAGGAGCCTTGGAAGAAGGGCGAGGGCGGCATACGCTTCTCTCGCACAAACGGGCTGGTGACCGGCATCGTCGGCACGGTGTTCGCCCTGTACCTGGTGTATGCGGCCGGCCTGAACTACCTGATGATCGCAGCGTTCGTATATGCCATCGGCATCCCGCTGTTCATCATCGGTCGCAAGCAGGCAGGCCAGACGGGCTCGATCCTGGGCTACTTCACCAAATGGGAGAAGGTGCTCTGCGCTGCGGTGATCATCCTCGGCATCGTAGGCATCATCTACAGCATCTCCAGCGGCGTGTTCACGGCCTAGGCCTCGCTGCCCAAGCGCCCTGCGCACGTAGTTTTACCAGTCGCAGCCCTTGCATCAGCCCGCCTGGCTGGTGTGGGGGCTGCTTCGACGAAGGGACCTGTCATGGCAAGCTCGCCCAACGCCTCCCGCGCCTCGGCGTCCGCTACTCCCGCGAGCGTCGCGCAAGCGAATCACGCGCCCGCGAAAGGCGCTCCCAGCCCGCACGCGTCGCCCGCGAAGGGCGCTGCCTCTGACGGGCGCAAGGTGGGCGTCGTCGGCCTTGCGGCCATCGTCATCTCGGCCATGGTGGGGGGCGGCATCTACAACCTGCCGCAGTCCATGGCTGCCAGCGCCTCGGCAGGCAGCCAGATCATCGCCTGGGCCATCACCGGCTTTGGCATGTGGTTCATCGCCAACACCTTCCGCATCCTGTCGCAGGTGAAGCCGTCTTTGAAGAACGGCATCTATACCTACGCCGAGCGCGGCTTCGGCAAGTTCGTGGGCTTCCTCATCGCCTACGGCTACTGGATCTGCAACTGCATCGCGCTGGTGGCCTACGGGGTCATGATCATGGCTGCTGTCGGCTCCTTTCTGCCGCAGGTGTTCGGAGACGGCAGCAACATTGCGTCTTTGGTGGGAGCATCCGTCATCACCTGGGCCATGTTCGCGCTGGCATGCCGCGGCGTGAAGAGCGGCTCTGCCATCAACGTGGTGGGCACCATCGGCAAGATCGTGCCGGTGCTCATCTTCATCGTGGCGGTGGTGACCGTGTTCCAGCTGAGCGTGTTCATGGAGGGCTTTTGGGGGTACGCGAAAAGCGGCGCTGCCCTGTCGTTCAACCTCGGCGACGTGATGAGCCAGGTGTCGGGCACCATGATGATCACGCTGTTCCTGTTCACCGGCATCGAGGGTGCGGTGGTGGTGTCGGGCGATGCGCGGACCCAGTCAGACGTATCGAAGGCTACGACCATCGGATTCGTCGTCGTGCTGCTGCTCTACAGCATCGTGTCCATCCTGCCGCTGGGCATCTACACCTCGGCAGACATAGCCGGCATGGCCGACCCGTCCATGGCTGCCATCATGCACGACCGCTTCGGCGATGTAGGGGCTGCCATCGTGAACATAGGCGTGATGGTCGCCGTTTTGTCATCGTGGCTCGTGTGGATGCTGATGCTCGCCCAGATGCCGCTGTACGCCGCGCGCGACGGCATCTTCCCGAAGCGCTTCGCCAGGCAGAACGGCAAGGGCGCTCCGGGCTACTCGCTTTTGTGGAGCACGATCGTCATCCAGCTGGGACTCGTGGCCTCTCATTTTATGGCGGGCAACGCCTGGGACACCGTGGTCGACATATCTGCCGTGATGTGCATGCCGTGCTACATGACCTGCGCTTTGTTCCTGTGGAAGGTGGCATGGAAGGAGACGTGGCCCGAAGGCGTGCGGTTCTCGAGGAGAAACGGCCTGGCCACCGGCATCATCGGTACGGTGTTCTCGCTGTATCTCATCTATGCCTCGGGCCTGACGTACCTGATGATCGCGGCGTTCGTGTATGCCATCGGCATCCCCTTGTTCGTGCTTGGCTGCAGGCAGGCGGGACAGGCAGGCTCTGTGCTGGGCTATTTCACCAAGGGCGAGAAGGTGCTGTGCCTTGCGGTGATGGCGCTCGGCGTCGCGGGCGTGATCTACAGCCTGTCAAGCGGCGTGTTCGCATGATGGCAAGGCCGGGCCTTTGCCTCCTCGAATCCACGTTTCCGATCATGGTCGACGCTGTTGGCTGTCTCGATGACGCTGCCGGTTATAGCCGGCAGCGTTGATATGTTGGCGAGGCGAGGTTCGGCTCGGGATTGCCGATGCTGGGATGCGTGCAGAGGCTCGGGCCGTGCATTGGGTGTCGAATGGGATGCTTCCGGTTAACGGGAACGTTAAATTGGCAGTATTTTGGTGACGCATGCCTGCGAGCATGTCTATAGTAGCTTGAGTCAAAATCCCCGAAGAGACAAGGAGGCACGATGAAGTTCGCAAACATGATCCTCTACTACAAACCCAACTGCCCCTATTGCAGAAAAGTCACGGCCTTCATGGAAGACAATGGCATCGAGATGGAGATGCGCGACACGCGCGAGGGCGACAACCTTGCCGAGCTGACGAAGCTCACCGGCAAGACCCAGGTGCCCTGCCTCGTCGTCGGCGGCGACCCCATGCTCGAGTCGGACGCCATCATCGCCTACCTCGAAGGCGTCATGGCAGGATAAATCGTTGCGAGCCGAGACCAGAGCCAAGGGG
>CAJUFC010000228.1 GCA_910585565.1 uncultured Eggerthellaceae bacterium
CGACCGGCGTCGGCAAGACCGAGTTGGCCAAGGCGCTGGCCGAGTACCTGTTCGACAGCGAGAAGGCCATGGTGCGCATCGACATGTCCGAGTACATGGAGAAGTTCAGCGTGCAGCGGCTCATCGGTGCGCCTCCGGGATACGTGGGCTATGACGAGGGCGGCCAGCTGACCGAGGCTGTGCGCCGTCATCCCTACTGCGTCATCTTGCTGGACGAGATTGAGAAGGCGCACCCGGATGTGTTCAACGTGCTTTTGCAGGTGCTGGATGATGGGCGTCTGACCGATGGCCAGGGCCGTGTCGTCAACTTCAAGAACACGATCATCATCATGACGTCCAACATCGGCTCGCAAATCATCCGCGACCGCGCGGTGGAGAGCTCGACGTTCGACTCGATGGAGGATGCCGGTGGCGAGACCATGGGCGACATGATCGAGGACATGACGCGCATGACGCCCGAGCAGGCGGCGAAGCGCATGGCCGAGTTCACGCAGAAGATGCAAGATGCCCTGCGTGCGCATTTCCGCCCCGAGTTCTTGAACCGCATCGACGACATCGTGACGTTCAACGAGCTGTCGATCAGCGCCATCGAGCCCATCGTCGACATCCAGCTGGAAGAGGTGCGCGACCGCTTGGCCAAGCGCCGCGTGACGCTGGATGTGACGCCGGCGGCCATGGAGCATCTGGCAATCGACGGCTTCGACCCGGTGTATGGCGCTCGTCCGCTCAAGCGGCTCATCCAGCGTCAGGTGGTCGACCGCATCGCTGCGGAGGTCATCAACGGTCAGCTGCACGACGGCAGCCACGTGCTTGTCGACATTGGCCCCGAGGGCGATTACACTTGTCGCATCGAGGCCCCGATGCAGCTCGAAGGCGACCTCGCAGCCGAGCTGGACGGCCTCTTGACCGAGGGCGAATAACGGCGGCGCGGGTGGCCAGGCGCAACGGCCTAGCCGCGGTGTCGCGGTGACGCGGTGACGCGGTGACGCGCCCAGCGTGGCGGTACCAGCATGATCGCCACGGCTTTCCTAGAAATGCCCCCTGAAAAGACCCCGCATTATGCGGGGTCTTTTTTGCTGTAAAAAGGCAGGTGCGCCTATCTTCAGGGGTGGGTTCGTCGTATAATGTCCGCCAAATCGTCAAAACGCAGCATACATATACAAGGAGGCGATCTTTGATGAGAAGCAAAGTGCTGGGGACACTGCTTGCGCTTGGTCTTGTGACGACCATGACTCCCGCAGCGGCGTTTGCCGCAGGGCTTGCGCCTACGGCTGCCGAGGCGGCCGGCGCAGGCGAGCTGGAACCCATGGCCCCGTCGGCGTCGATCGACGCCGATACGGTGGCGACGATCAGGGACACGGCCACGGGTGTCGTCACGCAATACAAGACGCTGGCAGAGGCCGTGGAGGATGCTGACGGCAAGACCATCAATCTGGTTAAGGACTGCGGTGAACCCGTCGAGGTGATGCGGTCTATCCACTTCATGATCAACCCGGGCAAATTCAAGTTCACGGGCGAGATCACGGCTCCCAAGGAGTTCACCGTCTCGAAGAGAACAACGACGGATGGCCTGATTGACTATACCGTCATGACGCCCATCCAGGGTGACGACAAGGAAGAGGGCGACACCATCAAACCGGTCGAGGGCGTCGAGGCGCCCGAGACGTCCGTCGAGGTGGCCAAGACGGCATTCCCCGACGGTGCGGACTGGGCCATCGTCGCCAGCTCCATCGGCTTTGCCGACGCCATGAGCGCAACGGGCCTGGCAGGCACGCTGGACTGCCCCATCCTCATCACCGACAGCAAGAAGACGACGCCGGCGGTGCTCGAGGAGATAGAGCGCCTGGGCGCCAAGGACGTCTATCTGGTGGGCGGCACGGTGGCGCTGTCAAAGCAGGTGGAGAACGACATCGTGGCGACGGGCGTCAACGTGGGGCGCATTTGGGGCCCGGATGCCTGGGACACATCCGTTGCCTGCAACACCAAGATCGTCGAGCATGGAGGCAACCCGGAGAGCCATGCCATCATCGCTACCAGCAAGAACTTCCAAGACGCGCTGTCCATTTCTAGCTTCGCCTTCAAATATAAGGTGCCCATCTTCCTGACGACGAGCAAGAATGCGCTGCCGACGGCTGCCCGCACGGCCATCACGGGCATGACCGGTTCGGTGTTCGTTGCCGGTGGCGGCGTGGTGGTCCCCTCGACCATCGCGGAGAGCGCCTTCGGCACGACCCGCACGGTGCGTCTTGCTGGTTCGACCGGCTATGACACGTCCAATGAGGTGGCTGCCTACATGCTGGAGAAGGGCTATCTGAGCAACAAGACTGCATGCGTGGCGTCGGGTGCCAAGGTGTCCAAGGGCCTGGATGCGCTGTCCGGCTCGGCGCTGGCTGGCAAGACGGACGCGCCCATTCTGCTGGTGAATGGCCTGTTGTTCGACGAGAAGGACAAGAACTACGAGCCCGTCAATACGGTCGTCATCCATGGCGACGACTCCGAGGGCACCGAGGCGTTCGTCTCGCATAACGCCAAGGAGCTGGTGAAGGTGTACATCCTGGGTGGCGAGAACGCCGTGCCGTCTGGCGTCAGGAACGATATCAGGAAGCTGATTAGCTAGGCGCTGGCTGCGACACCATGCCGCGCTGTCCGCATGGCGGCATCATGCGAACGGGCCCTCTGCGGAGGGCCCG
>CAJUFC010000229.1 GCA_910585565.1 uncultured Eggerthellaceae bacterium
CCATGGCTGACAACTTCGACCGCTTCAACCCCATCTACATGATGGCGTTCTCCGGCGCTCGAGGCAACATCAAGCAGATTCGCCAGCTGGCCGGCATGCGCGGTCTCATGTCTGACCCGAAGGGCGAGATTATCGACCGTCCAATCAAGGCGAACTTCCGCGAGGGCCTGTCGGTGTTGGAGTACTTCATCTCGACGCACGGCGCTCGCAAGGGCCTGGCCGACACGGCTCTGCGTACGGCAGACTCGGGCTATCTGACCCGCCGTCTGGTCGATGTCGCGCAGGACGTCATCATCCGCGAGATTGACTGCGGAACGCATGAGGGCGTGCCGTACCCGATCCGCAACGAGAAGGACGAGCTGGACGAGAACCTGATCGGGCGCTGCCTGCTCGAGCCGGTCGCTGACGCCAATGGCGAAATCCTGTTCGAGGCGGGCGACTACATCACGTCGTTCGACCACCTGCGCCAGCTGGCAGCAGCGGGCGTCGAAGAGGTCATCATCCGTACCATCATGACGTGCCATGCCGAGCGCGGCGTGTGCCAGAAGTGCTATGGCTGGGATTTGGCTACGGGCCGCCCGGTCAACATCGGCACGGCCGTCGGCATCATCGCGGCTCAGTCGATTGGCGAGCCGGGCACGCAGCTGACGATGCGTACGTTCCACACGGGCGGCGTTGCTGGCGAGGACATCACCCACGGCCTGCCGCGCGTCCAGGAGCTGTTCGAGGCGCGCAAGCCCAAGGGCCAGGCCGTTTTGGCCGAGATTTCCGGCACGCTGCAGATTTCGGGCGACAAGACGTCCAAGGTGCTGACCATCCACGACCAGCAGGGCAACTTCCGCGAGTATGTCGTGTCGCCGCGCGTCACCATGATGCCTGGCGTGGTCGACAACTGCGAGGTCACGGTGGGCCAGCAGCTCACCAAGGGCTCGGTCAACCCGCATGACTTGCTACGCCTGACCGACCCCAACACGACGCTGCGCTACATCGTGTCGCAGGTGCAAGGCGTGTACGTCTCTCAGGGCGTTGACATCAACGACAAGCACATCGAGGTCATCGCGCGTCAGATGTTGCGCAAGGTGGCTGTGCTGGATGCGGGCGACTCCGAGCTTCTGCCGGGCCGCCAGATGAATCGCTTCGAGTTCGAGGACATCGCCAACGAGCTTATTGCCGAGGGCAAAGAGCCGCCGGTGGGTCAGCCGCTCTTGCTTGGCATCACCAAGGCGTCGCTGGCTACCGACTCGTGGCTGTCGGCCGCATCGTTCCAGGAGACGACGAAGGTGCTCACCGATGCCGCCATCGAGGGCAAGACCGACCACCTCATGGGCCTCAAGGAGAACGTCATCATCGGCAAGCCGATTCCGGCGGGCACGGGCCTGGCGCGCTACCGCGACGTCAAGCTCACCTACAAGGGTGCGCCCATCGAGAAGTCCGACGACAGCGCGCTGCCCGACTACGCGCCGGATGCGCTGCGCGAGATCGAGGAGCTGCTGCCGCAGCCCGAGGAATGGTCGTTCGATAGCGATGGCTACTTCAACGGGACGGGCTACGGTTCGCTGTTCAGCTCGTTCTCCAAGTCGCGTGCGGGCAGCAACCTTACCGACGAGCAGGCGCGTCTGTACATCTTCGACGATTTGGGCGTGTCGCAGCGCTGGGCGAACAAGTTCAGCGAGGCGGGCATCGAGACGGTGGCCGACCTTCTGGGTCACACCGAAGATGACCTCCTGCGCATCGAGGGCATCGGCGTCAAGGCCATCGAGGAGCTGAAGGCGGGCCTTGAGGAGCGCGAGCTGCTGTTCGTGATCGAGGATGACCTGAACGCGACGAACGACGACATGTCGCAGCTGCTAGACATGGTGTTCTCGCCCGATGACACGATTCTCATCGGTGGCGAGGCGAAAGAGCAGGACTTCGGCGACGAGGAGATGCTGGGCGAGTCGCTGCCCCCGCGTTCCTACAACCGCAACATCGACGAGCTGGATGCGCTTCTGGGCAGCATGTCCGATCTCGGGTTCGGCATGACGAGCGCCGAGGATGAGGCTGCGTCCAACGCCGAGGCGGATGCTGAGGGCGAGGATGGCGACGGCGCCGACGACGGCGAGGAGCTGCTGGGGTAGATGCCGTCGACGATGACGTTCGCACCGTCGAAGAGGGGTTTCAACGAGAGGAAGGCGTGCATTGTTGCCCGCCTTCCTCTTCGTCTTTATGCGTCGGTCAGAGAAAGGGGATGTCGTGGATTCCAAGGTGTTCGTTCCGGAAGGTGAGACGCCGCCGGTGTCGCAGATAGGCGCCTCGCTGGACGTGCTTGCCGGTACGATACGCGCTCGGCGGCGGGCAGGGGAGGAAAGCTATACGTTCCGCCTTCTGCACGGGCCACTTGACGCCGCGGTGAAGAAGCTGACCGAGGAGGCGGGGGAGGTGGCCTTGGCCGCCAAGGAGGCCGAAATGCTGGCCGCCTACGCCGACGACGCGGCCGCCTGCGATGCGGCGG
>CAJUFC010000230.1 GCA_910585565.1 uncultured Eggerthellaceae bacterium
CCGGAGTTCGATTCTCCGCGGCTCCACCACAAACGAATGAGCCGAACACCCCTTCTACCGGGTGCTCGGCTTTTTCTTGGCGGGGTGGTATCATTCCGAATATCTGAGGGATGGAGCGCCGATGGGTCTTTGCAGCAGATGCGGCACGGAGATGGGGGGAGCTAAGTTCTGCCCTGAATGCGGGCTGCCCCAATCGCTCCAAGGCGGCGCTGCCTCGACCGCCGAGCCTGGCGCCTTCGTGCCGCTCACCATCGGCAAGAAGGGCAAGAAGCCCCGCAAAGGCAAGGCGTCTTCTGCGCCTGCGTCGTCAACCGTGAAGCCGGCGACCGTCTCGCCTCCGGCACCTTCCGTACCGCCGGCGCGCAGTGTTGCGGCCTCGGCAGCCTCGGTGGCTCCGGCGGCAAAGCGCAGCTCCTCTACCGGCAAGACCGTGCTGGTCGTGGCGCTGTGCATCGTCTGCGGTCTTGCGATCGCATGCGCGGCGCTCATGGTGAGCGCGTATCTGAACGGTAGCCCCAGCCCTGTCGCCTCGACCGCGAACGTCGAGTCGGGAATGGCCAACGAGTCGACCCAGGGGTTCTCGTCAACGACGACCGCCAAGGCGGCCCAGACGAAGCTGGCAACCGCAGAGGAGAAGGAGAGCCTGCAGGCCGTCATCGCTGAGGCGGCGGCGCTTGCCGAGACCGACTACACGATCGAGTCGTACACGGCGCTTGCCGAGGCCATCGAGTCTGCTCGAACCACCTCCTCCGACGAAGCGGCGCTGTCCAGGGACGTGAAGGCGGCTGCCAAGCGCGTCGAGTCGGCGAAGGCGTCGCTCAAGGAGAAGGTCAAGCCCATCGAGCTTACGGGAACCGGCAGCTCTGTCATGGACCTGCCGGCCGAGATGACGTCGTGCCTGGTCGTTGCGAGCTATCCCGGCGAAGGGAAGTTCTTGGTGAGCACGCTGGGCGCCGATGGCGCCGTCGTCGACACGCTGGTCGACGCGAGCGGCCCCTACGCGGGGACGACGGCAAACGGGAAGGCGGCCGGCGCGCCCAAGAGGCTGTCCATCGTCGCGGACGGCCCCTGGACGGTGACGCTGCAGTCGATGGCGGATGCCCCCTACGCCGCGAACGGCCGCCAGATGTTCGGGGATGCCGTCGTGCGCATCAACCCTGACCGAGCCGCATTTCTCAACTTCACGAACGCAGGCGCGGGGAGCTTTGTCGTCTACGGGATCAAGGGTGCTTCGGCCAACCTGCTTGTCAACGAGATAGGCCCCTATGCGGGGTCGGCTCCCAATGCTGGATACCGCATGCTCGCCGTGAAGTCGAACGGCGCATGGAGCGTGAGCTGGTAGGGAAGCGTCTCTCCGTGAGAAAAGACAGCGACACGAGCGCGGCTTTGGATGTGCTTGCATCCCAGCCCTGGGAGGGCCCGGCCATCATCCTCGTCGATTTGGATGCGTTCTTCGCGTCGGTCGAGCAGCTGGATCATCCGGAGTGGCGCGGCAAGCCCGTCATCGTCGGCGGCGACGCCGGCAAGCGGGGCGTGGTCAGCACGTGCTCCTATGAGGCGCGAGCCTATGGCGTGCGCTCGGCCATGCCGTCTGCGCAGGCCGCGAAGCTGTGTCCAGACGCCATCTGGACGCGTGGGCACTACCATCGCTACCGCGAGCTGTCGCGCGCGACGATGGCGATCATCCGAGACGAGACGCCGCTGGTCGAGCAGGTGTCCATCGACGAGGCGTTCGCCGACATCTCCCCGACGCGCATCAACACCGAGCATCCCATCCAGGTGGCTCGGCGCATCCAGCGCCGCGTCTCCGGGCTCGGCGTCACGTGCTCCATCGGGCTGGGGACGACGAAGTCGGTCGCCAAGATCGCTTCTGACATGGACAAGCCACGCGGGCTGACTGCCGTGCTCCCGGGAAGCGAGCGGGGCTTTCTGGCGCCGCTGCCCGTGCGCATCATGAGCGGCATCGGCGCGGCGGCCGAGGAGAAGCTGCGCGTCGAGGGCATTGCCACCTTAGGGCAGCTCGCCGAGGCGGACGAGGCGCTGCTCGCGCGGGTGTTCGGCGTCAATGCCGGCATGATGCGCGCCCGAGCGCAGGGGGCCGATGCGTCAAGCGTCTCGGTGGAGCGAGCGGTGAAGTCGGTCTCGCACGAGGTGTCGTTTGCGAAGGACCTCGCTGCGCGCGACGAGATCGAGCCGGTGCTGACGCAGCTGCTCACCAAGGTGGGACGACGGTTGCGCCTGAAGGGCCTGGCCGGCCATACGCTTACGCTCAAGGTGCGCTTCGGCGACCGATCGCTCCATACGGCGCAGGCCCATCTGCCGCAGGCCTCTGACGACGACATCGCGCTGCGACCGACGCTCATGGCGCTGCTCGACAAGGTGTGGATGCCAGGCCAGCGGGTGCGCCTGCTCGGCGTCGGCGTGTCGGGCTTCGACGCAGGGGCGAGCGCGACGCAAGGGACGCTGTTCGAGCTGTTGCCGGACGAGAGCCAAGAGGGGGGAGAGGACGCCGATGCGGCAGGTCTCGGCGCTGACGCGCGCATGCCTGCGCCGGATGCGCCGCTCGTGCGCGACGCGGGCAAACGGCGGCGCCTGCTGGATGCGTTCGACGCCCTCAAGGACAAGTTCGGCGATGACGCGGTGAGGTATGGCGGCGAGCTCAAGGTGGAGGGCAACACCACCGGCTCTGGCTCCAAGAACGCGAACGACTATCGGTAGATGTTCTTTTGCCTATAACTCGAAAACGGGCATTTCAATGCATGCGGAAGTTCTATACAATAGGTGGCCGAAACGGAATCCGACGGCTGGCTCGATGCGTCGGCCCGGTCGTGGCAGCATAGAGGGGCCTCGCGGCGTCCGTGCACGAGTGCTGTAAGGTTGGAGATGTCCAAGCACGCAAAGGGAAAACACACCCAGCCCAAGGCGGCTGCAAAGCGGGAGAAGAAAGCCCAGCAAAAGGAAGCTCAGCAGAAGGAGACCAAAGAGTTTCAGATGCCTGACGGCGCTGCCGTTGTGCCTGAGACGGTCAGCGTCGAAGACGCGATAGAGCTTCTCGCTGAGAAGAACGAGCAGCGCAAGAAGGTCGCCAAGCGCGTTGGCATCGTGGCGCTCGCGGTCGTGCTGTTCCTCGCTGCCGTCTATTTCGCTGGCGTTGCCCTGTTCAGCTTCCTGTTCATGCCGAACACCTACATCGGCAGCATGGATCTGTCCTTTCGCACGCCGGAGCAGGTGCGCGCCGACATAGAGAGCAAGGTCGGCGACTACGAGTTCAAGGTCGTCGGCAACCGCCTCAACTTCGCCATCACGTCCGAGGAGGCCGGGCTCAACATTGACTCGGTTGCCATGACGGACGCCATCGCTGCGGGGCAGGACCCGTGGAAGTGGCCGGTGGAGGTGTTCGAGCAGCGCGACGTGTCTGCCGAGCTGACGAATTCGCTGTCGGCGACGGGCCTTTCGGAGGTGACGCAGGCAGCCGTTGATGCCGTCAACGCCACCGCAGAGGACCCCAAGGACGCCTATACCGCGTTCGACCCGGCGCTGGCCCAGTTCGCCATCGTTCCCGAGGTGCAAGGCACCAAGCTCGACTTCGAGGCCGTGCTGGCCGATATCCTCGTGGGCGCTATGAACCTCGATCCGAAGGTGGTCATCACCGCAGACGACCTCGTTCATCCGAACGTCTATCGCGATGACGCGCGCCTCGTTGCGGTCACCGAGAAGGCAAACGGCCTCATCGCGGCGGACGTGAAGCTCAACCTGGGTGGCACCCAGGCGGCCGAGGTGGATGCCGACGAGATTGCGACCTGGGTGAGCATCACGCCTGAGTTCGACGCGGTGCTCAACGAGGCGGCCATGAACGAGTGGGCCACACAGCTGGCGAAGAAATTCAACACGGTGGGGTCGCGCCGCACGTATACGCGCCCTGATGGAAAGTCGGTCACGGTCTCGGGCGGCGACTACGGCTGGAAGGTGGACAGCGCCTCGCTGGCAGGACAGCTGTCACAGGCCGTGCTTGCCGGCCAGGTGGTGACGCTGGACGTCCCGGTGCTGCAAAGCGGCAACGGCTTTTCCGGCCTGGGGGCGCAGGACTGGGGCTCGCGCTATGTGGACGTGGACCTGTCCCAGCAGCACGCGCGGTTCTACGACGGCGGCAAGGTCATCTGGGAGAGTCCGATCGTGTCAGGCGCGCCCAACGATGGCCGCTCGACGCCACAGGGCGTCTACGACCTCAACTCGAAGGGCAAAAACGTCACGCTCGTCGGCAGCGATGCCGACCATGACGGGAAGCCTGACTACGAGACGAAGGTCACGTTCTGGATGCCGTTCAAGGGCAACTCGATCGGGTTTCATGACGCCAATTGGCAGTCGTCGTTTGGCGGTCAGCGCTATCGTCAGGGCTACGGCTCGCACGGGTGCATCAACTTGCCCTACGGCAAGGCCGAGTCGCTCTATGGCGTCATAAAGACGGGCGATGTCGTTGTCGTCCACGGCTAGCTCGGCATCGCTGCCGGTCGCGTCGCAGGAGAAGCGTGCCGCTGAGGCTTGTGCGGACG
>CAJUFC010000231.1 GCA_910585565.1 uncultured Eggerthellaceae bacterium
CCGGGTGCGCACAGAGGCGCCCCTGGTGCGGCGTCTTGCCGGAGGCGTGCGCCAGCGACTCCGCGTCGGCCGAGGTGGTCGCGTCGGCGCTAGCAGCAGCGGCGCTGCGAGCCGAGCTCTCGGGAATCAAGAAGTGCGAAGGCAGCGTTTCGGTATTGATGATGTGGTTGCAGTCCTCAGGCGGCGCGACTGCTTCCAGCATGCGTTCGGTGGCGTCGATGAACGCATGCACCCATCTCGTGACGCGCGCCTCCTCGCATCCCGACCGGAGGTAGTCGTGATAGCGCCCGACGCATTCGCTAAACATCTCGGCAAGGGGGTCAGCCGGGCGAAACAGCGGGCATGTGGGCTCGGGCGCGACCGCATGCACATCGGCCATCATCTGGATGGCGCATCGCACATCCCCGGGGCGCAGATCGTCGAAGTCGAGCTGCGTGCCTGCGCAAAACGTCTCGACGAGGATGCCTTTGCCGGGGGCGTCATCGGAATAGTCGACGAACAGCGGCTCGGGCGTGCATCCGCTTGGCAGAGCCGCTTTGAGGGCGCGATACTCGTAGAGAATCTGGTTGTCATGGAACGGCTGGGACTCGACATTGACGCGCAGCACGAACGCACGGCCGTCAGGGGCGGCAAACGAGAAGTTCACGTTGTGCTCGCCCATGCCGAGCAGATGCGCCTCGATCGGGGCATCTGCGGGGATGCCAAGCTGGTCGCGCAGGGGCGCGCAACCGCGCAGATAGGCGTTTGCCTCGGCCGATATGTTCGCTTCGCGCGTGTTGCGTTCGCTCATGCCCTCAAGACCTTTCGTCAGCTTGGCGCCTCGTCGCGATTCATTTATGGTAGACGATTTGCCGAGCAACCGATCTGCTCGCGCAAATGTCCGTCACTTTGGCAGATAAAATAGATATAATCCAGTATTAGATTATGTCGAATATAGTAGTACGTCTTATTCTTCGACATATTCGGCACTATAGGGGTTGTGCCGCAGATGGCACGAAAAAGGAGGGTGAATGAAATCGTTCAAGCAAGAGCAGGAGCCGGCGAGAATCAGCCGCCGAGGCTTTCTGAAGAAGGCCGGCGCCGCAGCAGTCTCCGCTGCATTGGCGCTGAGCATGGTGGGCTGCGGCTCGCCTGCGCCGTCATCGAGCGCAGCAACGAGCAGTGCAGGCAGCGCTGCTGTAGAGGAAGTCGACTATTCTGACTGGGATGCGGTGCTCGAGGCCGCCAAGGGGCAGACGGTCACGTGGTACGGCTGGGGCGGCAGTCAGCCGCGCAACGCCTGGATCGAGACCGAGCTGGCGCCAGCGCTGAAAGAGAAGTACGACATCACGCTTGACCTGGTCGGCATGGACATCAACGACATCCTGACCCAGCTGTCTGGCGACAAGCAGGCCAACGCCGCCGAAGGCACCATCGACTTCATTTGGATCAACGGCGAGAACTTCTACACTGCCAAGGACAACGGATATCTGTGGGGGCCGTTCACCAGCTATCTGCCGAACTTCAACGACTACGTCGACGCGGACTCTCCGGAGGTGGCCTACGACTTTGGCAGCCCGACGGAGGGCTATGAGGCGCCATACGGCAAGACGCAGATGGAGATGTGGGTGAACAGCGAGGTAGTGCCCACGCCTCCCACCACGGTCGAGGAGTTCAAGGGGTTCTGCGAGGCGAATCCCGGCAAGGTGACCTACCCGCAGCCGGGCGATTTCACGGGCACGGCATTCATCAGCTGCCTGATTGCGGGCGTAATCGGTGCGGAGGAGTTCGAGAAGCTGTCCATGATGGACGACCCGACCACTGAGGAGGTCAAGGCCATCATCGAGCCAGGCCTGGAGTACCTGCGCAGCCTGAACCCGAGCCTGTGGAACCAGGGCCAGACCTTCCCGGCCGACAGCACCACCATGGCTACCATGTACGCCGACGGCGAGGTCATCATGAACATGGGCTATGGCGACCCGCAGGCGCTCGTCGATGATGGCGCGCTGCCTGCCACGACGCGCCCGTTCATCTTCAACACGGGCACCGTGGGCAACTCCAACTTCATGGCTATCGCGTACAACGCGCCGCACAAGGCGGCCGCGCTCGTGGCTATCAACGAGGTGATGAGTCCTGAGATGCAGCTTGCGCAGTACGAGACGCTGGGCAACCTGACCGTGCTCGATCTGGCGAAGCTGCCGGAGGCCGACCAGCAGGCGTTCGCCGATGTGCAGCTGGGCGCAAGCCAGCTGCCTTCTGCTGAGCTTTTGAGCCATCGCGTGACCGAGGCTGCCGGCCCGGTCATTCCCATCATCGAGCAGCTGTGGCTTGACGAGGTCGTGGGCAAGTAGATGCTGTGACGCGCCGTCACGGTGCCGCCAAAAGCGCTAAGCTTCTATTCATGGCTCTGATGTCGCGAAAAACCAAACGCCGGGTGGCGCCATATCTCATGGCGCTGCCCGCGCTTTTGTTGTTGGCGGTGTTCGTCTACGGGGTGGGCTCAGGCATCATCCAAGGCTTTGGCATCATGCCGTTTCTCGACCGCACGACCTTTACGCTGGAATACTATGAGCAAGCGTTGACCAGGGCGGACCTTGCGGGGTCCATCATGTTCAGCCTTTACTTTAGTCTGGTGAGCGCGGGGGTGGCTGTCGTGGGTGGCGTGGCGCTCTCGGCGCTGATGACGCGTGCACGCACCGGCCGCGTGATGCGTCTCTTTGGCATCCAGGTGCCCATTACCACCATGCATGCGGTCGTGGCGCTCGCTGTCATCTGCCTGTTCAGCGGAGCAGGGCTATTTCCGCGCGTGCTGCACGCGGCGGGCCTGGCGCCTGACGCCACGTGGTTTCCGTCGGTGGTGGGCGCGCCCAGCGGCTGGGGCATCATCGTCGTGTATGCGTGGAAAGAGATACCGTTCGTCGCCTTCATGACCATCACCATCATGATGAACATCTCCTCTACGCTGGGGGAGGCGGCGCGCACGTTGGGCGCTGGCAGCCTGCGGGCGTTCTTTGGCATCACGCTGCCGCTGTGCCGCGGGGCCATCCTGCGTGCGTTTTTGGTGGTGTTCGCGTTCGCGTTTGGCAGCTACGAGATACCGTTTCTGCTCGAGCCTACCGTGCCCAAGGCGCTGCCGGTCTTGGCCTACATCGAGTTCCAGGACCCTGACATCATCAATCGATGCTATGCGATGGCGTTAAACGGCATCATGGCTGGCATCTGCACGCTTTTGTGCGTGGCGTACTACGCGGTGCTGCAGCGTGACAGGCGTGGCGGTCGCGGCGAGCATGACAGACGCCGCAAGCGCCAGTCGGCATCGTGCCGCACGGGCGAGGAGACGCAATGACGGCCGCGTCTTCGCATACGACAGCTGCGACAGCTGACATGCATGCCGAGCTGGCAGCGCGACGGCGTCGGGCACGGCGCGGGCTTGTCGTCACGCGGGTGCTCATCGGGGTGGAGCTGGCATTGGTGGCGCTGCCGCTTGCGGTGGTGGCTGTCTGGGCGTTTACCGACGCGTGGCCGTGGCCCGACCTGTGGCCGCAGAGCCTCAGCCTGCGTGGCATCGAGCAGGCGCTTTCGGGTCGGCAGAACATGGGCTGGGAGACGCTGGCGCTCTCGATCGGCATCGCGGCGGCGTGTGCGGTCATCACCACGACGGTGGCGGCCTTGGCATGCCGAGCGCTTTGTCACTTTCGCTGGCGCGGGCGCTCGGCGTTTCAGTTCGCCACCATCCTGCCGTTCATCATCCCGTCGACGGTGTTTGCCATGGGCGTGCAGGTGGTGTTCTTGCAGGTGGGGCTGGCGCGCACGGTGCCGGGCGTGGTGTTGGCGCACGCCGTTGTGGCGCTGCCCTATGCCATCATCCTGATGACCGACATCACGCAAGCGGCAGGCACGCATCGCGAGGAGGCGGCGCGCACGCTGGGTGCCGGCCCCTGGCAGATGATCTGCCACGTCATTATCCCGCAGCTCTTGCCGGGCATCATCTCGTCGCTGTCCATGTGCTACATCATGTCCTTTTCACAGTACTTTTTGACGCTGCTGGTGGGTGGCGGGCGCGTGCAGACGTTCGTGCTTGTGCTGTTTCCCTACCTCAGCGGCGGCGACCGCACCATCGCGTGCGCTTACAGCTTGGTGTTTCTGGCGGTCACCTTTGCGGTGTTTCTCATCTTCGAGCTGGTGCTCAGGCGCTTTGGCGTGCGCGAGGAGGGCGAGCTGTATGGGTAGGCGAGCTTGCAGAGAGAGGCGCAGCTACAGGGGTAGGCACAGCGGCCATGCAGGCCGTTTTGGGTCTCGCTGCCGACGAGCGAAGGGGGAGTGCTGCATGCAGGTGGCGCTTGAGCATATAGATCTCGAACTGGGCGGCAAGCGCATCTTGCGCGATGTCAGCTTTGCGGTGGAGGATGGTCAGTTCGTTAGCATCTTAGGCGAGAGTGGCGCGGGCAAGTCGACCACGCTCAAGGTCATCGCGGGCCTCGTGCCTCAGGATGCAGGGCGCGTGCTGTTTGATGGCGCTTGCGTCGATGACGTGCCCACGCATCGACGCAACACGGCTATCGTGTTTCAGGACATTCGGCTGTTTCCGAACATGGACGTGCGGCAGAACGTGGCGTTTCCGTGCAAGATGCGCAAGATGCCCAAGGCCGAGCGGCTTGCCACTGCTGATGCGATGCTAGAGGCGGTGCAGCTTGCAGGCTTTGGCGACCGCCGCACCTATGAGTTGTCGGGCGGACAGCAGCAGCGCGTAGCGGTGGCGCGTGCGCTGGCGGCGCATCCGCGCGCCCTCCTGCTCGACGAGCCGTTCAGCGGGCTTGACGAGCAGCTGCGCGACGAGATGCGGAAGCTGGTGTCGCGGCTGCATGCCGAGTTCGGCATGACGTCGCTCATGGTCACTCACGACCCGGACGAGGCGCTGGTGATGAGTGACGTCATCGTCTATATGAGCGAGGGCCGCGTCGTGCAAACGGGTTCTCCTGCCGAGCTTTTGCTTCATCCAGCTGACGATGTGGTTCGGGCGGCTTTCGACAATTCGTCGTCTATCGAAGGCGTGGTGGATGACGGCTGCTTCACGAGTGGCAAGCTCGTCGTGCCGGCACATGACGTGCCGCGCGGCCCAGCCGTGCTCGTCCGTCTGGCTGGCCGCGCGCCGTTCGTCCACGCACTGAGCTAAGCGGAAGGATGCGCCCCGCTGTCCGTGCGCGTCGGACTTTCTGCTTGGTTCGTTCTTCATGGGCATATATACGTATATGCAGCCAGCAAAACGGCACGAACATAAGAAGGGCGATTGTGCCTCGTGAGAGGGTAGAATGGGAGCAATCGAAACCTTCTTGAGGAGGAGGCATCATGGATAAGGCGACGGTCTATTTCACGAGGGAAGTGACGCCTGAGAGCGTCGTGCGCATGTACGAGCAGCTGGGCGTCGAGCTGCCAGGCAAGGTGGCGGTCAAGGTGCACTCGGGCGAGAAGGGTAACCAGAACTACCTGCGCCCCGAGTTCATGATTCCCATGGTGAAGCATGTCGACGGCACCATCGTCGAGTGCAACACCGCCTATGACGGCGAGCGCGACACGACCGAGAAGCACGTCAAGCTCATGGCAGAGCATGGCTGGACCGATGTGTTCGACGTCGACATCATGGACGCCGACGGGCCTGACTTGGTCCTGCCCATCGAAAACGGGCGCGTGCTGAAGGAGAACCTGGTCGGTCAGGGCATTGCGAACTACGCATCCATGCTGGTGCTGTCGCATTTCAAGGGGCATCCGATGGGCGGCTTTGGCGGCGCGCTCAAGCAGCTCTCTATCGGGTGTGCCTCCAACCAGGGCAAGGTGCAGATCCATACCGGCGGCGCCTCGCTCGCGCAAGGCGACTTCTGGGACAAGCATGCCGCGCAGGACGACTTCATCGAGGGGATGGCCGAGGCGGCCGAGACCATCGTGAACCACTTTGGCAGCAACCTGGCGTTCATCAACGTGGCGGTGAACCTGTCTGTCGACTGCGACTGCTGCGCGGTGGCGGAGGACCCCTGTATGGGCGACATCGGCATCTTCGCGTCAACGGACCCGGTTGCCATCGACCAGGCATGCATCGACGCGGTGCTGGCCTCTGACGACCCCGGCCGCGATACGTTCATGGAACGCGTGAACTCCAAGCACGGCACCAAGATCATCGACGACGCCGTGCGCCTTGGCTACGGCACCAAGGAATACGACCTCATCATCGTAGAGTAGATGAAGATGCGTGCGATAGAGAACGGGGGACTTATGAGCGAAGATGCGCTGATCAAGCAGGTATTCGACGAGGTGCGTGCGGCCAACCAAAGGCCGATGCTGCACTATACCCTGAGCAAGGAGCCTGTCGGCCTTTGCGATAGCAAGGTGGGTGGCGTGCCCTATCTGCCGCTTGGCGAGGAGTGGCCGCTCGACAGCTGCGACGATCCCTTGGCGTTCTTGGCGCAGATCGATTGTGCCGACCTCACGCCTCTGCCCGGCTTTCCGCACGAAGGGCTCTTGCAGTTCTTTATCGGGACGGACATTGTGATGGGGACGTCTGATGAGGAGCAGCGCGGCTTTCGCGTGTACTATCGCGAGTCGGTTGATGATGCCGTCACTGAGGAGGACGTGGCAGCGAGGATGCCAGACGTCGATCCCGATATCGACTACGAGAACTATCCGCTCTGCGACGAAGACGACTCGTGCGATGCGCTCTACAAGATGACTTTCGATGCCGAGGCGACCATGCAGCCCATCACCTGTGCAGACGGTCGATTCGATGTCATCTATGCACGACGCTGGAACGAGCTGCGGCCCGATTTGCCGCTCAAGGGATTGTATGACGCTTGTGACTATGCGTCTGACGAGGACGTGGTCTATGACCTGATTGGAGTCAGCGACGAGGCATTCGACTGGAACGGGAGTCCCGACGAGCAGCCTGGCAACCAATGCGGCGGCTACCCCAGCTTCACGCAGGACGACTGTCGCGCTCGTGAGGACGACTCGTGCGAGATGGACACCCTGCTGTTCCAGCTGAACACCACCGTGAAAGAGCGTCCAGACGGCAAGCGCGACTTCTGGGTCTGCTGGGGAGACGCCGGCGTGGGCAGCTTCTTCATCAACGGCGAAGCCCTCGCGCGTCGCGATTTCTCTCGTGTCGAGTATTACTGGGATTGCTACTAGTCGAAAACTGCCTTGAGCCCAAAGGAGCGGGTCCGTTGGCCTAGTTCCTCTTGTATACGTCTTTGCGGTGTCCAATGGCGACTGCTTCGATGACGAGGTGATCGTCAGGGGGCGGTAGTCTTTGGCAGGCTCGGACCTGCTGAAATGATAAGGAGGGTCCCTGGTGGGGCCCTCCTTTGTTGTTGTGGCGTTGTGTGCGGGCGCGGCGCTGTGCGTTATTGCACGCCGGGGATGGAGGGGATGGTGGCGAAGCCGGCTTCTAGCTCCTCCTCAGTGGGGACGTGGTCGACCATCTGGCCGTTTCGGTGGGCATCGTAGGCGTACATGTCGAAGTAGCCCGTGCCGGTGAGGCCGAAGAGGATGACCTTCTCCTCGCCGGTCTCGGCGCACTTCTTGGCCTCGTTCATGGCGGCGAGGATGGCGTGCGCGCTCTCGGGCGCCGGCAGGATGGTCTCCAGGCGTGCGAACTCTTCGGCTGCCTCGAACACGTCGGTCTGCTTGACGGCGACGGCCTCCATGTGGCCGTCGTGCTTGAGCTTGGAGACGATCGGGCTCATGCCGTGGTAGCGCAGGCCGCCGGCGTGGTCGGGCGAGGGAAGGAACCCGTTGCCCAGCGTATACATCTTGACGAGCGGGCAGGTCTGGCCGGTATCGGCGTAGTCGTAGGCGTAGCGGCCGCGCGTGAGCGACGGGCAGCTGGCTGGCTCGACGGCGATGAAGCGCGTATCGGGCTTGTCGCCGCGCAGCTTATCGCGCATGAACGGCGCGATGAGGCCTGCCAGGTTGGAGCCGCCGCCCGCACATCCGATGACGATGTCGGGATATTCGCCCAGCTCTTCGAAGGCGGCATAGCTCTCCAGCCCGATGATCGACTGGTGCAGCACCACCTGGTTGAGCACGCTGCCCAGCTGGTAGCGGCCCTTGTTGTTCGGCACGTTGAGCGCGCGCTCGACGGCCTCGGAGATGGCGGTGCCGAGCGAGCCGGTGGAGTCGGGATGCTCGGCTAGCATCTTGCGGCCGATCTCGGTGGTGTCCGACGGCGACGGCGTGATGGTGGCGTTGAACGTGCGCATGATGGAGCGGCGGTGCGGCTTCTGCTCGAAGGAGCACTTCACCATGAATACATCGAGGTCCACGTCGTAGTGGCTGGCCGCCTCGGCCAAAGCGGTGCCCCATTGCCCGGCGCCCGTTTCGGTGGTGATCTTTTCGAGGCCCTGCTCCTGGGCGTAGTAGGCCTGCGCGAGCGCCGAGTTGAGCTTGTGCGAGCCTGAGGTGTTGTTGCCCTCGAACTTGTAGTAGATCTTGGCTGGCGTGTTCAGCGCGCGCTCGAGGTTGTAGGCGCGGCAGAGCGGCGAGGGGCGATAGACCTTGTACATCTCCTGCACGCCTGCGGGGATGTCGAAGTACGCCGTCTCGTCATCGAGCTCTTGCTCGACCAGCTTCTCGCAGAACACGGGCGAGATGTCGGCGGGTTCGGCTATCTTGC
>CAJUFC010000232.1 GCA_910585565.1 uncultured Eggerthellaceae bacterium
CGCCAGCATGGCCCTCATGGGAGACGCGGGACAAAAGGAGCGCAGGAGCGCCTGGCACGAGGCCGGCTGGCGCACCGACGACATCGTCATGGGCAAGCCCTACGGCTCCCTCACCGAGACCGTGGCCGTGACCGACGAGGGCGCCATCGAGCGCACAGAGCTCCAGCTCGTGTCCTATCCCGGCGCCCACGAGAACGCCATGGACATAAAGAAACCGAACGCAGACGGCGTCGTCGAGCAGGCTGAAAACGGATTGGCATTCACCGTCAAGTCAGATATGACCGCGAGCGTGACATGGCAGGGCGACAAGACCGCCACGCCTGCGCACCTCGACATCCCGTCGTCCGTCGTCATCGACGGCGTCACCTACCCCGTCACCGAGATAGCCCCCAACGCCTTCGAGGGCGCCGCCTTCCTCGCGAGCGTCACCATCCCCGAGGGCGTCATCGCCATCGGCCAAGACGCCTTCAAAGACTGCCCCAATCTTGCCGAGCCGAAGATGCCCTCCATGCTGCGTCTGAGTGAGACAAACCACCTACTACCGTCTCGGGCCTCGATTGGCGGGCTTGGTGAAGGCGGATCGTCGGAGATGCGTGTTGACGAGGCGACTTCCCTTGACGATGATTCGATTTCTCCGTATTTAGTTACAAAAAAATACATATATATGCAAGTAAACCCGAATGTAGCGTCTCGGCTTACCACTTCTGGCGAGCAGGACATGACCCTTTCCGTGCAAAATGATGCCGTGGTGCATGTGAACTACACGGGAACCGAATCAGCTGTTCACTTTGGCGCGTGGATTACGTCAGCGGGGTCTGTTCTTGTTAATGCACGTGATCGTCATGGCAATTTGGTTGGGGGCATGTATATCAATCCGCCGGCTGGGTTTCGAATGGCGAGCGTGGACATTGAGGGCGTTGCCACCTTGAACGACGTTGCCATGTGTGAAAATGGAAGCATTACGCTCATGCGCGGAGCTGCGCAGGAAGGCCCCGACCTTCTTACCACGAACTCCTTCGACGGCACTGGCTCGGCCACCACGGCGGCCCGCAGCGACCACAACCACGACACGCTGTACTCGAAGCTCGACGACTTCAATGCGCTGAAGACGACGGTGGGCAACAAACTCGACAGCTCTGCTATCAGCAACTACAACACCAACGACAAGCTCGACGGCAAGTTCAATACCAAAGTAGACTCCTCCGACTTCGGCACCATCAGCTACGGCGGCCTGGACGGAAGCGACGCGAGCGTGTACCCCACGAGCTACCGCAAGGGCGGCACGCCGGCGCTGCCGGCGCCGACGAGGGAGGGCTTCCGGTTCGCGGGGTGGTCGTGGGCGCGCGGGGACGCGTCGGGCGACTCGTCCAACATCGCGAGCGCCTTTGCCGAGGCCGGGGCCGTCACGCTGACCGCGAACTGGGACGAAGCGGAGCCGGAGACGCCGGAGGCGAAGCACTTCTTCACGAGCGAGGCGCCGCTGCGCCACGACGACGCCTCTGCGACCCAGACCCACGTCATCAAGGTGCGCCTCTCCAGCTCGCCGGGCACGCTCGCAAGCGTGTCTTTCGAGGGAGACGACCGCACGGGGCTGCTCAGGGAGACCTCCGGCGTCAGGCTGTTCGTGGGCGC
>CAJUFC010000233.1 GCA_910585565.1 uncultured Eggerthellaceae bacterium
CACCCGCCTCCAATGCCGCATGGGCGAACGCCTCGTTGCCCATGAGCAACTTGCTTTCCATCTGCACCTCCCCGCTTGCCTGCTGTGTGCGCCTCAGTCGCCTCAGCTTGCTGAGCGTGCTGAGCCCGATACCGCAGCTCAGAGCACTGCCGCAGTCTTCTGCCTCAAACTATAGCATTGGCGCACGGCTCGCGGGGCTCGTGCAGGGCCTATCGGGCAACCACGATGCGGTAGAGGTCGTCGCCGTTGCAGGTCTGCATGATGACGGACTCGCCATAGGTCGATATCTGGGGCTGCAGGTCTTCCCACATCGTCGTGTCAGGCACGTCGAACGTCGAAACGACGGTGTAGATGCGGCTATTTCCCTTGGAGTCCCACACCGTCACCGGGTTGCCCTGGACGAGGTCCATGACGCAGGCAAACGAGCCGGGGTTGTGCCCCACGAAGTATCCCCACGACCCGTCAGTCGTGCTGTCAGACCCGCGCCACAGCCCACCGCCCGTGTCGGGCACGACATCGGCAGCGCTCACGTCGACATAGTTGACCGGCGTCCCGTTCACGTCGAGCCGCCGCGCATAGGACACCTCTGCTTTGGGAATGGAGCGATAGACGTAGGCCGTGACCGTGGTCGAGCTGGTCTGCGACGCGGTGCCGTCAGAGGCCACGGTCGGGTCGGTCGGGTCGGTCGGGTCAGTTGCCTGAGCCACCTGGCCATTCGCCCACATAGCTGCCTGGGCGATGTCGGCCTCGTTGGAGATCGCGCCTTCGAGGTTGGAAAGCTGCTGCTTCAACCCGGCCAGCTGCCACGAGGTCGCCTCGTCCACGATGACGATGTCGCCAGCAGGCGGCGCGACGTCGACGACCATCTCTATCTGCGTGGGCGCCAGCTCGTTGATCGCGCTTTCGTCAGAGAAGGAGAAATCGAACACGGGAAGCCCGTTCGCGGCGTCTGCTGCATATGCCGCCACGGGAATCATGAGAGAAGCGCCCAAGAGGGCGCCTGCGAGTGCTTGCGATGCCTTCATGTCAGCCTCCTAGATACTGAGCCGGTATGACTGCATCCTCCTTATGTCCCCGCCTGCACCTCTTCCCTAGATGCCCTGAGCCTCCCTTCAGGTTCTGACGCTGATACTACGCCACGCTTGGCTGCGGCAGGCGCCCAAGCGCCACCCGTCACGAGCAAGACTCTCCCCCGTTACGCATGCCACCCGTCAGATACCCTCCCGTTAACCAATGCCGCCAACGACACGAGGGGACCGGACGATGAAAGCCCGGCCCCTCGCAATCGCGCTATTCAAATGGAGTTTGGCACCAGCCTGGGGCCAGGCGCATCCCTCGCGGGTGCGCCCTGTCCGTGCTCGTGAGCCTGCAAGACTCGCACGGGACAGGCTTGCCGGCGGCCCCGGCCGCTTCTCGCTTCTCAGACCCCGTGAGGCAGAAAGCGCGCGCCTACCAAGCAGCGCCCCTCGGCCCGGGAAGGAAGAGGTCTCCGCGAGCGTCGATTCGGGCGGCCAAAACGCCCTACGCGGAAAACGAACAGGAGGACGGAGCTCGCAACCCATTTACCCCGCCCCTTCGGGTCATGCCGACACCGTCACCTTCAGATGCGCAATGGGCACGGCGTCTGGCTGGCCGAGGCGCACCTTCAGCTTGTCGGAGATCGCCAAGCCGAAAGCGATCCGCAGGCGCTCGCAGGGGTCAGCGCCCTCCCAAGCGTCGTCGGCGGCCAGGCCGCCATACGCGAATGCCGGGATGGCATAGTCGGCGCTCTCGGCCCCCAAGGCCTTCCGCTCGCCCGCAAGCGCAAGCTCGACGGCGCGGCTCGCATGCTCGCTCTCAAGCGACAGCTTCGTCTCGCGCACGCCATCCGCCCACGGCTCGCCGTCTGCCGGCTCGAAGAACGCCTCCAGCTCGGCCTGCTCGCTGCGAAGCTCGAGCTCCTTCACCGCAACCGGCACCACCGTGCGCGACTTCAAGGCATAGCGCTCGGCATCCGGCCCGATCGCCTCGCCGCTCTCGGCATCCACCGCAAACGCGACCGACACCGGCACGGTCACATCCAGCCGCAAGTCCCATCGCGCATAGAGCACCAGGTCCTCATGGACGGCCTCCGAGAATCCCCACTGCCGCACCAAGGCGCCGTCAGGCGCGTCGTTGGCGCGCAGCCACCAGCCGCCGAACTGATACCCCGCCCGCTTGGGGTCCTCGAACGCGTCAAGGACGGTTCCCAGGGCAACGTTCTCGTACCGCTTGTCCGTGCCCGACCCATCTGCAAACGCGCCGCCCTCGGGCTTGAACGCGACCGAGAACTCGTCAGGCCCGTATTCTCCCTGCCATTGGGCGTACACGTTGAGCGAGCCTCCGGGCGCTGCGGCAGCCAGGTCGGGCAGCGCGTTTCCCGCACCATAGAAGGTGCCGGCGTCGTCGTTGCCCGCAGGGTCGGTATGCCAGCCCAACAGCTTCTTGCCCTGCGGAGCCTGATACCCCAGCTCCGCCAAGCCGCCGTCGCCGTCCCACCGCATGAAGGTCGCGCCCGCGTTCTGGTCATAGGGCACCCGCTGGTCATACGTCGAGCCAGCACCGCTGTCGATGACGTAATGCACCCAGTAGGTCTTGGGCGCCCAACGGGCCCAGAGCGTGCAGCCGCCCTCGGGCACCTGCGGCTCGGCCCCGGCAGGCGTGCCTTCGGGTGTGGGGTACACCTGGCTGCCGCCCGTCTCGGCGTCATACCAGCCAACGAACTCCCAGCCCGTCTTGGCGGGCGTGGGCAGC
>CAJUFC010000234.1 GCA_910585565.1 uncultured Eggerthellaceae bacterium
CGATGCCAACAGGAGAGAGGAACCCGCGCGAGATGGCGATGGCCTTTACGGCCTGGTTGACGGCTCCGGCCCCCACTGCTTGTATCTCGACGGCCACACCGTCTTTGATCATGCCGGCAATGGCTCCTGCGACAGATGCGGGCGAAGACTTAGAGGACACCTTGAGGCATCCGATTTCGAGCTGCGTCCCCATTTCTAATGACATTCCTCGTTCGTTTCTACTTCGTTTAAACAACATCGGTGATGCGTCAATCATGCGATATACGGGTAATTCTACCGATACGTGTCAACATTGGCAATTACGAATCGGCCACTTGCATCATGAGAGCGCAGGCGAAAAGCGCATGCGCAGAGGGCGCATGCGCTGCCCTATTGGTCATCGCGCACGAGCTCGATCTTTATCTGGATCGCGTGTCCGCGTTGGGTCACCGTGGGCTCTGTGTCGGCAAGGTAGTATTTTTTCGCAAGATGAGAAAACGCAGCTGCCACGGCAGCCGAGAACTCGCCAAGATCGTCTTGCGAAATGGCCACCTTTGACGATGGGGGCGCAGCAGGCAGGATGGTCGATGCCACCGTCGCCGACTCGGCATGACCTTCAGAGGCGCTTGGCTTCGGGAAAGACTCGTGCGCCAGGCGTTCGACGAGCGTAGGGAGCGGCGCGATCTCGCCGTCCATGATCCTTCGGGCAGAGCGCTCTGATATCACAAGGCCAAGATCGGCCAGGCACGCCGAGAGGCTGGATGCATCCTCTGCCAAAGCGGCCAAATCGGTGAGCGACATGTTCGCAGCGTCGATGTCGCTGAAGAGACGGTGTGACGCAGGGATGCGCGCAAGCCCATTGGCATAGAGCGTGGATGCTATCTCGGTGGGAGAGCCGCAATAGACGTTCACGCCCTTCCTGCAGTCAAAGGCGAACTCTGATGCGTTGCGGATGATGTTCTTGGGGCCGCGCATGGAGTAGGTGCCCTCGGTTTCCTCGAAATACGGAAAGCTGGATTGGTCGGCCTTTTCTGAAACGCTGGTGGTGTCGGTGACCACCTTGATGGCGGCACCGCGGCCCGGCTCGGAGCGGCACACCGCAGCCTCTTGCGCGTTCACCTTGATGGAATAGAGAGCCATGCCGCGCCCATGCATGCCCCACTTGTCCAGGTGCGCCGAGTCGAGCTTGGAGGTGACGCGCGGCTGGAATATCCGCTTCGTCATATCGGCGGGTATGCCGCTGCCATCATCAAGGATAACCAGGATGCGCTCGGTGCCTTCCTTGTGCATCGAGAGGTAGATGTTCTTCGCGCCAGCGTCACGCGAATTGCGCAGAAGCTCGACGACAATGTCTTCCGAGGAGCGTATGTCTTGCGCGGCTTGGCGCTTTTCCGCCTCGCTGCTCTTGAGGCGAACGAATCCGCCTCCAAAGTCCTCCTCGACGCGCAAGGCATCCTCTCCTGCAATCTCTTCCACGAAGGATTGCAGGTCGGATGCCTTGTTGCGTTCTGTCCGAATGGATGCGTCGATGGCTCGCGCCCAACAACGGGAGCGTCGTAGCTATTTTGCGTAGTCCACAGCGCGACTCTCGCGCACGACGACGACCTTGACCTGGCCGGGGTATTGCATCTCATCCTCGATCTGGTGGGCGATGTCGTGCGCCAAGACCACAGACTCCGCGTCGTTAATCATGTCGGGCTTGACCATGACGCGCACCTCGCGGCCAGCCTGGATGGCATAGGTGCGCTCGACGCCTGTGTAGCTGTTGGCGATCTCCTCCATCTTCTCGAGGCGCTTGATGTAGGAGTCGAGCGTCTCCTTGCGCGCTCCTGGGCGTGCAGCGGATACGGCATCGGCTGCCTGGACCAGCATATCGAGCACGGAATTGGGCTCGACGTCTTCGTGATGCGCCTCGATCGCATGCACGATCTCCTCGGCTTCGCCGAAGCGCTTGGCCAAGTCGGCGCCGATGACGGCATGGCTGCCGTCCACCTCATGATCGATGGCCTTGCCGAGGTCGTGCAGGAGGCCGGCACGCTTGGCCGGGACCGGGTCGAGTCCGAGCTCGGCTGCCATGGCGCCAGCGAGATACGACACCTCGAGCGAGTGGTTGAGGACATTTTGGCCATATGACGTGCGATACAGCAGGCGCCCCAGCGTCCGGATGACCTCGGGATGCAGGTCATGGATGCCGGTCTCGAAGGCAGCCTGCTCGCCTGCCTTCAGGATGCGGTCATCCACGTATTTCACGGCTTTCTCGTACATCTCCTCGATGCGTGCAGGGTGGATGCGCCCGTCAGCGATGAGGTTCTCCATGGTGACGCGCCCGATCTCGCGACGAACCGGGTCGAAGCACGAGATGGTCACGCACTCGGGAGTGTCGTCGATAATGAGCGTCGTCCCGGTCAGCTGTTCGAAAGAACGAATGTTGCGGCCCTCGCGACCGATGATCCTGCCCTTCAGGTCGTCATTGGGAATGTTGATGGTGGAAACGGTGTTCTCGGAGGAGTGGTCTGCTGCCACGCGCTGGATGGCGAGGCTCAATATCATGCGCGCACGCTTGTCTGCCTCTGCCTTGGTGCGCTCTTCCGTCTCGCGGATGATGGCAGCAGAGTCATGGGTGACCTCGTCGCGAATCGTGTCAAGCAGCTCCTCTTTGACCTCCTGGGTCGACATGCCAGCAACAGCCTCAAGCTTTTGCGTGACTTCGATCTTTGCTTCGTCAACCTCATGCAGGCGCTGATCGAGCTTGCTCTGCTGGGCGGAAAGCTGGCTCTCGCGCTTGTCAAGCGACTCGATTCTGCGTTCGATGGATTCCTCGCGCTGCGTCAGTCGCGACTCAGCCGAGCGCACCTCGCGCAGGCGGTCCTTGCTCTCGTCCTCGATCTGCTGCTTGTAGCGCAATGCCTGGTCCTTGGCATCGATCTCTGCCTCCTTGCGGTAGGTCTCAGCCTTCTTCTTGGCGCTGGTGATGAGATCGTTCGCGTCGCTTTCTGCCCGCTTGCGCAACTCCTCGGTCTCGCGCACGGCATTCTGCATCTTTGACTTGTTGGTGGTCTTCACGGCGACAAAGCCAATGGCTATGCCCACGACGACCGCTATAACGGCGATGATGACTTCCATGGTCCAATCCTTCGTGTATGCTGCGAATAGAGGCAGCGGTTGTTTACAATCAAAAAGGCTGGCACAAGCCAGCCTGAGCATCCGCACCCGCATAGTTCGGAGATATTCGATTGTTTATATATTCAAATACCATATAGGCACAAATAGCTCATCTGAGGATAGATTATAGCGCATAAAAGATAGAACGATGTGCGGAATGAGCCTTGGTGCCGTATACGGCATGGCATCAACACTCTTGCATGAACAGCTTCGTAGCCTGGGTCGCAACATCGTAGTCATATCCGCGCGACACGAGCTTTCGCTGACAGGAAGCGTATGCGTTCTTGGACCGGGGAGGATGCCGCTCGAGATATTCGAGGGCGGACGCGACCACCTCGTCTTGTCCGGCATCGAGATATTCTTGGTAGGCATCGAGCTCGTCGATGCCTAGGCCGAGCGAGCTGATTTCCCGTTCGACGATGCGCAGCCCCTTGTGGCTGGCGATGGTCGAACGCACGAGGCATTCGGCATAGCGACGGTCATCGATCACGCCTAGCCGGCATGCCTTCTCGATGGCTGCGTCAACGGAGGCGGCCGGAAAACCAGCCGCCTCCAGCTTTGCTCGCATCTTGAGCGTCGACTGCTCGCAAACGGCAGCGCTTGCCGCTATCTTGTCAAAGGCTGCTCGCTCGACCTCTTCTGGAGAGAGGCCGTCGATCTTAGCCCTCCTGCTGAACGCCATCGTCTTGCTGCTCTGCGCGAGGGCCGTCCTTGGGCGCATTGTAGAACTCGCGCACCTTCGACTCGATCTCTTCGCGTATGTCAGGATTCTCGCGCAGGTGTCGCTTGACAGCTTCGCGGCCCTGGCCGAGCCGTTCGTCTCCGTAGGTGTACCACGATCCGCTCTTCTTGGCCACGTCGCACTCGACGGCCATGTCGATGATGCAGCCTTCGCGAGAGATGCCTTCGCCATACATGAGGTCGAACTCGGCTTGGCGGAAGGGCGGCGCGACCTTGTTCTTGACGACCTTGGCGCGAACGCGGTTGCCAACGGCCTCGCCATCCTGCTTGATGGAGTCGATGCGGCGGATGTCGATGCGCACGCTGGAGAAGAACTTCAAGGCGCGACCACCGGTCGTGGTCTCGGGGTTGCCGAACATGACGCCAATCTTCTCCCTGAGCTGGTTGATGAAGATGCAGGTCGTGTTCGACTTGGAGAGCGAGCCGGCGAGTTTTCTGAGCGCCTGGGACATGAGGCGCGCCTGGAGGCCCACTGAGGCATCTCCCATCTCGCCCTCTATCTCGGCGCGTGGCACGAGTGCGGCGACCGAGTCGACGACGACGCAGTCGACGGCTCCTGAGCGCACGAGCATGTCACAGATCTCGAGCGCCTGCTC
>CAJUFC010000235.1 GCA_910585565.1 uncultured Eggerthellaceae bacterium
ACACCTACCCCACCATGTATCGCCGGGGCGGCACGCCCGCGGTGCACGAGCCGCATCGCGAGGGGTACGAGTTCCTGGGCTGGGAGTGGCAGCGCGCAGGCTCGTCTCCCGCGTCGGGCTCGGGCGACATCGCCCCGGCCTTCGCGGAGGCGGGCGAGGTGACGCTTCGCGCCACCTGGAAGGAGGTCATCCCCGAGGCCAACCACTTCTTCACGACGGACGTGCCCCTCAAGGCCGAGGACAACGCCGAGTATCAGTCTCACGTCGTGGCGGTGCGCCTCGCCGACTTCGAGCGCGCCCTCCGGCGGGTCGAGTTCGAGCGCAACGACGCGACGGGCATCCTGCGCGAGGGGGCCCAGATCGAGCTGTGGGTCGGCAACGTGCCCGATGTCATAGGCACGGGCACGCGTCTCGCCCTCGGCGAGACCGACTTCGCATGGATGAACAACCTCCCGCTCGCCCAGATCGGCGACGAGAGCTGGGGCGTGTACGTGGGCGTGCGCATCAGGACCGCCGACGTGGACGAGTCAAGACTCATCCCTTCCTATGCGAGCGGCGCCTACGTCGTGTCCCTCGTCAAGATGTCCTACGAGTTCTCGTAAGGGCGTGGTGGGGATGGAAGCCATCAGAGGGAATTCGTATGCGCCGAGGCGCATCGCGGCCGCGCTTGCGCTCGTACTCGCGCTCGCCCTGCTCGCAGCGCTGGGTGCGCCGGCGGAGAGGGCCTGGGCCTACGAGGGCGGCACCATCGAGGTCGGCACCATCGTGGCCAACCGCGTGGAGGCGCCTGAGAGCGGGGATGAGGGCGCGCTCGAGCTGGGAGTCGCGGTCGGCTACGACAAGCGCGAGCAGGAAGGCGAGTTCTGGGGCATGGACGGCTGGCTCGAGATCGGCTGCGCCGTGGGCCTCGACGTGATAGAGCCTGGCACGTGGGGCGTGACCTTCCATGCCGGACGCGGCAGCTTCAACGGGTCGGAGACTGCCGAGGTGCGCGTGCCGTACGGCGCGCCCGTGGGTCCGCACATCCCCATCCCCAAGCGTGCCGGCTGGCGCATAGCTGGGTGGCACCTCTTGGGCGCCGATGCGGGAGCGGACTTCGACTCCGAGGGCGTCTCTGCCGTGCCGCTGGGGGACGAGTGGGACTTCTCGCGCGTCGTTGAGGGCGACATGGAGCTGTATGCGCGCTGGGAGCTGCGGCTTGATGTCACGATGCCCGTCGCCGTGGGGGTGGGTGTCAACGCCTCCACCAACGAGGTCACAACGCCTGAGTCGGGCTATTACGCGATCAAGAGCCGCACCGTGCGGCCTGTCGCAGTGGAGTCGGTTGCGGTCGAGACGACCGAGCGCGACGCCAAGGGCATCTTCCGCTTGCCGGAAGGAACGCTTTTTCCGGGTGCCTCTGCCACGCAAGAGCTGAATGCCTGGACGAGGGCGCTCATGCAGGCGTGGGTGTCGCTGGCGATAGACCAAAACGCCGTCTTTCCCACCGAGCCGTCACGCGATGCGTACGTGAGGCTTGGCCTTGCGGCACGGCTTCCCGAGTCAGGCGAAGATGGCCATGTCTGGGTGGTCTCGCGGTCCCTCTCTGGCAAGCTGCGCGACAGCTTCACGGTTCCGGCGTTCGTCTACGGAAGCACGCCTGCCGACGACGACTGGGAGGGCGCCGAGCGCTGCGAGCGGCTTTCGCTCGACTTCGACATGGGAATCAAAGACGCCCTCGAGGCGCGCGTCGACGTCGATGGCCCCCAGCCGGTGACGCATCTCAGGATAACCGTGGCGGCCCAGATGTAAATGAACGCCACCCCCGGCCCCTGTTCATTTTCGAGAGGAGCGCGATACATATTTCACGTAGGGCGTTTTGGCCGCCCGAACTCACGCTCGCGGAGACCCCACCCTTCCCGGGCCGGGAGGCGCTGCTCGGTAGGCGCGCGCCTCTCGGCCTCACGAGGTCGACGAAGCGAGAAGCGGCCGGGGCCGCCGGCAAGCCTGTCCCGAGCGAGCCTTGCAGGCTCCCCGCAGCGGACAGGGCGCACGCAGGAGCGCCGCTTAATGGTGCGCGGCGCACCAGCGACAATGCGCCTGGCCCCAGGCTGGTGCCAAACTCCATTTGAACGATCATGAGGCGCGGGTGGCGAGAATGCTCTCGCTGTCCGCGCCTTGCGCCATGCGGCCGTTCGGCGTGTTGACTTCGGGGAGTCGTGATATCATACTTGCTATTTAGCACTCTCGGTAGTAGAGTGCTAACCAAACAAATGTATGACATCAAAAGGAACGACCCATGAGAAAATTCAAGACAGAATCAAAAAAGCTGCTCGATTTGATGATCAACTCGATATACACGAATCGCGAGATCTTCCTGCGCGAGCTCATCTCCAACTCGTCTGACGCGGTGGACAAGCTGTATTTCCGCAGCCTTGTCGACGATAGCGTCGAGATCAACCGCGCCGACTTGGCCATCACCGTCTCTTACGACAAAGACGCTCGCACCATCACCGTTTCCGACAACGGCATCGGCATGACCAAAGACGAGCTCGACAAGAACCTCGGTACCATCGCTCACTCCGACTCGATGGAGTTCAAGGCCAAGCGCGCCGAAGAGGGCGCCGCATCAGCCGCACAAGCCGCGTCAGGTGCCTCCGCTGACGGCGACAACGAGGGCCTTGCCGACAAGACGATGGAAGACGTCGCTGACGTCGACATCATCGGTCAGTTCGGCGTCGGCTTCTACTCCGCGTTCATGGTAGGCAAGAAGGTGCGCGTCGTGTCGCGCGCCTATGGCTCAGACGAGGCGTGGGCCTGGGAGTCTGACGGCGTCGACGGCTACGACATCAAGGCAGCCGAGCGCGCAGGCCACGGCACCGATGTCATCGTCTACCTCAAGGACAACGAGGGCGAGGAGTACTACGACACCTACGCCAGCGAGCACGGGCTCAAAAGCCTCATCAAGAAGTACAGCAACTACGTGCGCTATCCCATCCAGATGGAGGTCACCAAGCGCACCGAGAAGGAGCGCCCGGCTGACGCGGGCGACGACTATGTGCCCGAGTATGACGAGACGACCGAGCTTGAGACGATCAACTCCATGATTCCCATCTGGAAGCGCTCGAAGTCGCAGGTCTCGCAGGAGGAGTACAACGAGTTCTACAAGACCGACTTCCACGACATGGAAGACCCGCTGGTGACGACGTCGCTGCATGCAGAGGGCACCCTCACCTATGACGCGCTCATGTTCGTGCCGTCGCACGCGCCGTGGGACATGTGGTCCAAGGACTACAAGAAGGGGCTTGCCCTCTACAGCTCGGGCGTGCTCATCATGGACAAGTGCGAAGAGCTCGTTCCCGACTACTTCAATTTCGTGCGCGGCGTCGTCGACTCGGCCGACCTCACGCTGAACATCTCGCGCGAGACGCTGCAGCACAATTCGCAGCTGCGCGCCATCGGGCGTCGCCTCGAGAAGAAGATCAAAAGCGAGCTGGCGAATCTGCTGGAAGACGACCGCGAAAAGTACGAGGGCTTCTTCAAGGAGTTTGGCCGCACGCTGAAGTACGGCGTCTACTCGAGCTACGGCATGGCGGCGAACACGCTGTCGGACCTCTTGCTGTTCTACTCGGCCAAGCAGAAGAAGATAATCACGCTGGAAGAGTACGTCGCAGACGCGCCGGACGACGCCGAGGCGATTTACTTCGCGGCGGGCGACTCCACCGAGCGCCTGGCGCAGATGCCCATCGTGACAACCGTGCTCAACAAGGGCTATGACGTGCTGCTCTGCGACGACAACGTCGACGAGTTCTGCATGATGGCGCTGCGCGAGTATGTGAGCGACAAGATCATGGCCTTCGACGAGGAAGGCAACCAAGAGGAGCCGAAGCGCTTTGCCATCAAGAACGTCGGCGGCGAGGATCTGGGCCTCACGACCGAGGAGGAGAAGGCCGAGGCCGAGAAGGCGACCGAGGAGAACAAGGGGCTGTTCGACGCGATGCGCGATTCCTTGGGCGACAAGGTGGAAAAGGTCATCGTCTCGACGAGGCTGACCGACGCTCCGGTGGTCCTCACCACCGAGGGCGCTGTGTCGCTGCAGATGGCGCAGATCTTCAAGCAGCAGCCAGGCGGCGAGGGCGAGGACGTGCCTGACGTGCACATCGTCATGGAGGTCAACGCCAAGCATCCTGTCTTCGACACGCTGAAATCGGCGCACGACGCTGGTGACGCCGACAAGGTCAAGCGCTATACCAGCATCCTGTACAATCAGGCGCTCTTGCTGGAGGGGCTGCCGATAGACGATCCGCTGGCATTCGCCAAAGAGGTCACCGACCTGATGAAATAGGGGCGTCGGCTGCCGCAATGCGAGCCGCCCAGCTGGGGCCCGTGTTGCGAGATGCGGCGAACCTGCACGGCGAACCTGCACGTTTAAGTGGGCCCTGCTTGCGCCAATTCGCGCAAGCAGGGCCCACTCGCGTTTATGCGTCGAGCGCGTCGATGGCCTCGCGTGGGTCCATGAGGGCGTTGGGCATGACGCGCACCTCGTCGATGCCGAGGTCTTCCAGCTTGGCCATCGTGTGCACGGGCGCCATGCCGCGCCCACAGACGGCGCAGTAGCCCAGCGCCTCTACCAGCGTCACGTTGTGCATGAGGTCGGCCATGGTGTCCACGTCGGGCACGGGCGGCAGATAGATGGCGTCGATCCTCGCATCGCGGGCCTTCGCTATATAAGCCGGCAGCACCGTGAGCCCTGTGGGGTTATAGAAGACGCCGTTGTGGTCGAATGCCGTCGACTTCGTCCAGCCGATGATGCTGACGCCCATCTCCTGGTCAGGGGCGAGCACGATGCCTCCCGCGTCGTTCGCGTCCAGCTCGTGCAGCGCCTCGAATCCGCGCACGACATCGTCGACGGTGAGGGCGGGCATGTCTGCGCCCATCGACAGGATGCAGTCGGCGCCGCGCTGCCACACCTGCGCAAACGCGTCGTTGTAATGCTCGTCAAAGCTCGTGCCCGCGTCCGTGATGAACGTGACCGTGAACGGCGTTGTGCACTCCTCCGCGATGAGGGTGCGCATCGGCTCGATGTCTTCGGCGGGCGCGACCGAGATGACCAGCTCGTAGGTGTCGCTGGGCACACCGGTCGCGTCAGCGCCCGGCTCTAAGTCAAGCGAGTCAATCGAGCAAAGCGGGCTGTCCCCTCGACGCGCGGCTGCAGCCTTCTCCAGCCGCGCGAACGCTGCCATGCACACGTCGACCACGTCCAACAGCATGGCTTCGTACAGCTCAGCTGCATCCTCAGGCGAGAACACGCCGTCCTTGAGCGTCGTGAGGCGCGTCTTCACCTTGCCGGGGCGCGGAAATTTGGAAAACAGCAAAAGCGCATTGTTGCGATTGTTCATCTTCTCAGCTCCTTCGCGTTACATGATATACTTCCTATCGCTTTATTACGATAGAGTGGTAAAGTGGGAGAGCCGAATGGCCTCCGACTGACAATGTGAATGTTCTTGGAGGGACGCGCATGAAAAAGAAGGTACTCAAGGTCGTGGCGACTGCTGCGACGCTGGCTTTGGCTGGCGCCTTGGCTGTCGGCTGCTCGAGCCCCGCAGGCTCGTCGAGCGCCAGCTCGAGCACGAGCGCTGCCAGCAGCGCTGCTGCGGACAGCACGCTCGAGACGCTGATCGTCGGGTTCGACAACAGCTATCCGCCCTATGGCTTCATCGGGGACGATGGTGACTATGTCGGGCTTGACCTCGACCTGGCCAAAGAGGTAGCCGAGCGCAACAACTGGGAGATCGAGCTGGCGCCGATCGACTGGGACGCCAAAGACGCTCTGCTCAACCAGGACACCGTCAATTGCATCTGGAACGGCTTTACCATGGAGGGCCGCGAGGACAACTACACGTTCTCTGAGCCGTACATGCTCAACGAGCAGGTGCTCGTCGTGAAGGCCGACTCGGGCATCCAGGATGCCACCGGCCTTGCGGGCAAGGTCGTCATCACGCAGATCGACTCGGCCGCACTTGCGGTGCTCGAGGGCGACCAGGCCGAGTTGGCAGGCACGTTCGCCAAGGTCGACACGGTGAGCGACTACAACAATGCCTTCATGCAGCTTGAGGCGGGCACCGTTGACGCGGTTGCGTGCGACCTGTCCATCGCGGCCTATCAGATGGCTGCCAACCCGGACAAGTACGTGCAGCTTGCCGAGCCGCTGAGCTCCGAGCATTATGCCGTCGGCTTCAAGAAGGGCAACACTGACATGGCCCAGACTGTCACCGACACGCTGAAGGCGATGTACGAGGACGGCACCGTTGAGCAGATTTGCCAGAAGTACGCAGAGTACGGCGTCGACATCAACAACTGGGTGCTTAAGTAAGTGGAATTCTCGGTAATGATAGGACTTCTGGGTGATGGGCTTTTGCTCACCACCCAGATTTTCTTCGTGACCCTCATCGGGTCGCTGCCGTTGGGCGTCGTCGTGGCGCTTTGTCGCATGAGCCGCTTCAAGGTCGTCGCGGGCATCGCGCGCTTCTACATTTCCATCCTGCGCGGCACGCCGCTCATGCTGCAGCTGATGGCCATCATGTTCGGGCCGTACTACCTGTTCGGCCTGCAGATGGGATCCGACTGGAAGTATTGGGCATGCGACATCGGCTTCATCCTCAACTACGCGGCCTACTTCGGCGAGATATACCGCTCGGGCATCCAGTCGGTGCCGCGCGGCCAGTACGAGGCCGCCAACGTGCTTGGCTACTCGCGGGCGCAAACGTTCATGAAGATCGTTCTTCCGCAAGTGATCAAGCACATTCTGCCTGCCATGGGTAACGAGATCATCACGCTGGTCAAAGACACGTCGCTCGCGTTCGTGCTGGGCATCGGTGAGATGTTCTCGCAGGCCAAGGCGCTGTCGGCGCGCGAGGTGAGCATGGTGCCCTATGCGCTTGCCGCGCTCGTGTACTGGGTGTTCTGCCTCATCATCGAGTTCGTCTTGGGCAAGGTCGAAAAGAAGCTGGACTACTATCATGCGTAGCGAGAACGAGATCGCCAATGCCAACGCCAGCACCAGCGCGTGCGACTCGGTCGTCACGCTGAGCTCGGCCAAAAAGGCGTTCGGCAAAAACGAGGTGCTCAAGGACATCTCGCTGTCCGTCAACAAGGGCGACGTGCTGGCCATCATCGGCCCGTCGGGCGGCGGCAAGTCGACGCTTCTGCGCTGTCTCACGCTGCTCGAGACGCTGGACAGCGGGCGTCTGGCGTACGGCGATGTGGTCGTGTGCGACAACGACGGGCAGGATAAGGCCGTCTATGCCGGCAAGCAGACGCTTCGAGCAGCCAAGACGCACTTTGGCCTAGTGTTCCAGAACTTCAATCTGTTTCCGCACTACTCGGCGCTGAAAAACGTGGCTGACCCGCTCATCTGTGTGCAGAAGATGCCGAAGGCAGACGCCTACGACCGCGCACGCGAGCTGTTGGCCAAGATGGGGCTGGCTGACAAGGCTGACATGGTGCCTTGCGCCCTGTCAGGAGGGCAGCAGCAGCGCGTCGCCATTGCGCGAGCGCTGGCGATGAATCCCGAGGTGCTGTTCTTCGACGAGCCGACGAGCGCGCTTGACCCCGAGCTGACGCGCGAAGTGCTGCGCGTCATCCGCGAGCTGGCTGCCGAGCACATGACTATGGCCATCGTGACGCACGAGATGTCGTTCGCGCGCGACGTTGCCGACCAGCTCATCTTCATGGACGACGGCCGCGTCGTCGAGCAGGGGCGCGCGCAAGACGTCATCGGCGATCCGCAGCATGAGCGCACGCGCGTCTTTCTCGCCAATTACCAGCAAGGCTAACAAACCTGCTAAAATTCGAAAGAGCTTCTTCGAGTCTGTAGTTGCGGGAACGCTGTCTTCTCTTCGGGGGAGAGCTGCGTCTCCCTAGCCCATGGCAGATGCGGTCAAAAGGGCCCACGTAAGCGGCGACGTTGCGTGCTCCTCTGCGAGCGGCGCGACGCCTCCGTGAGCATGGCGTATTCTAGATGTAAGCCGCACCGTCTGCGACTCAGGCATAGGGCCTGACAGGCGAGAGGGCAAGCGCGTTTGGGAAGACGGGACATCCGGCCTCTCAGGCGCAAAGCTCCAGTGCGCGAGTGTGGGGGCAAAGACTAGGTCAGTCGAAGAAGTGCGCTTCGAGGAGGAAGTTTTGAAACGACTGAAAAAGCTGCTGGCAACGATGACGGCTGCGGGGTGCGCGCTCGCGCTCGCGCTGCCGCTTGCGGGGTGCGGCCCAAGCGAAGAATACGTCCCTGAGCTGGGCGCGGCGAAGATATCCTCCCCGGTCATCGGGCAGGACGGCACGCTGCGCGTGGGCGTCAACACCAACAACTCGCCGCTTGCGGGCAAAAGTGGCGACAAGGTCATCGGCATTGACGTCGACATCGCAGCTGCCCTCGCCGACGAGCTAGGGCTGCACGTCGAGATCGTGGACGTCGGCGGAGACGCCGCGGGCGCGATCGACGACAACACCATCGACATCGCGCTTGGCATCGACAGCACGTCCACCCAATCGGGCTATTGGACGTCAAGCCAGTACTTGCCGACGGGCGTTGCCCTGTTCGAGCTGCAGTCATCGAACAACACGACGCCGACGGCCGACAGCAAGCCCACCGTCGCGGCGCAGGTGTCGTCCAAGAGCGCCTGGGCCGTCAACAACGTGTTCGGGGAAGAGTCGCTCAAGTCTGCGGCTGACCTGCCGACGGCGTTCGAGGACCTGAAGTCTGGCAAGGTCGCCTATGTCGCGTCTGATGCCATCATCGGGCTGTATGCGGCCAGCCGTGCCGGGGTCGACGTCAAGATCGTCGCCTTGTTGGATACGGCGAGCGGCTACTGCGCCATGGCGGCCGAGTCCAACACCGAGCTGCAGACCACCGTCGAGGAAGCGCTGAGCGCCATCGTGCAAAACGGCGTCGTGGACGTGATCGAGGACAAATGGCTCGGCCAGACCGTCGATTTGTCGTCGCTGCCCAAGATCGAGGGCGCCAAGTCTGCCCGGACCAACGCAGGCGGCGAGGGTGGCGAGGAGGGTGACGAAGACGAGACGACGTCGTCTTCCAGCTCGTCGAGCGCATCTAGTTCGTCAAGCAGCGCCGGGTCATCTGCTGCCTAGGCGCCTCACATGCATTCGCTAGGGACAGGGCCAACGTGCGCCCTGTCCTTTTCATATCAAGGGGTTGGTTTTCATGAACGACATTGCTGCCATCGCATCGGATCACGGCTTTGCCCTGCAGGAGGCCTCGCCACTGCCCGAGATCGACGGCGACGCCTACGTGATGCGGCATAGCGCAAGCGGGGCGCGCCTTTTGTACCTGCGCAACCAGGACCCGGACAAGGGGTTTTCGATATCGTTCAAGACGCCAGCCACCGATGACACGGGCGTGTTCCACATCTTGGAGCATTCGGTGCTGTGCGGCTCGGAGAAGTTCCCGGTCAAAGAGCCGTTCGTGAACCTGATCAAGACGTCCATGCAGACCTTTTTGAATGCGATGACGTTTCCGGACAAGACGATGTATCCGGTGTCGTCAACCAACGAGCAAGACCTCATGAACCTGGCGGACGTGTATCTGGACGCGGTCTTTCGCCCCAACATCTACGCCAACCGCCACATCTTCGAGCAGGAGGGCTGGCACTACGAGGTGGACGACGGCCAGCTCCGCATCAACGGGGTCGTGTTCAACGAGATGAAAGGCGCGCTTTCCGATCCCGACTCGGTGCTGTACGACACGTTGGCGTCCGCGCTGTTTCCGGACACCACCTATCGCTTCGAGTCGGGCGGCACGCCGGATGCCATCCCGACGCTGACATACGAACAGTTCCTGGCCAACCATGCCGCTCACTATCGCCCGGACAACAGCTATATCGTGCTGTATGGCAACCTCGACATCGACCGGCTCTTGGGATTCCTCGACAAGGAGTACCTGACGCCGCTGTCTGCCGAGGCGGCCGCGCTTCAGCCGGGCGCATCAGAGCCCATCCAGATCGGGCTGCAGGCCCCGGTGGTTGCCACGGGCGTCAAGCGCGACATGGCGACGGCCCCGGAGAACGCGTGCGCGGCCTACGGCTATGTGGTCGGCACATCGGCGGAGCGCGAGCGGCTGGTGGCTATGAGCGTTGTGCTCGATGCCATCATGGGGTCGAACGCCTCTCCGCTCAAGCGGGCGCTGCTCGATGCCGACATCGCAGATGACGTGGACGCCTACGTGGCCGACTCCATACGTCAGCCTTACGTGATGGTGTATGCGAAAGGCCTCAAGGACGGCGATGCTTCGGTGGCACGCCTCGGCGAGACGATACGCTCGACCATCACCTCCCTGGTCGAAGGCGGCCTCGATGCCGAGCTCGTCGCCTCGGCGCTCTCGCATGCCGAGTTCGTGATGCGCGAGGGAAACTTCGGGTATCCCGACGGCGTGGTGTTGTCCATGACGGCTCTCGGCGGGTGGCTGTACGAGGACACGGCAGCGGCAGCCACCTCGCACCTGCGCTACGAAGACGTGTTCGCGTCCCTGCGTGTCAAGCTCGCGGGGAGCTACTTCTCAGACCTCCTGCGCGAGGTGTTCCTCGACAACGACCACTGGGCCCAAGCCGAGGTCGTACCCCGGCCCGATGGCGTCACTTCGGCGCTCGACGAGCAGATCGAGCGCGTCCAGGCCAGCCTGGATGCCTCGGAGGCGGAGGCCATCGAGCGCAACGTGGAGGCGCTGCGCGTGGCGCAGGAAACGCCTGACAGCCCGCGTGCGCTGGCGACGCTGCCGCGCCTGTCGCGGGACGACATCGGGGATGCGCCTGCCGAGCCTGCGTGCCGCATCGAGGCCGAGGGGCCCGCGACCGTGCTGCGGCACGAGGTGGAGACGCACGGCATCGTCTACGCGACGCGCTATTTCGACTTGAGGTGCGTGCCCTTTGAGGATCTGCCCTATGTCACGGTGCTGGCGATGGCGCTCGGCAAGATGGACACAGCCGATCACACTGCCGCAGAGCTGGACGTGCTGCAGCAAAGCAAGCTGGGGTCGCTCGCGTTCGGCATCGACGTCTTCGAGGCGCCCGCGTCTCCTGATGCGGTGCGCCCCGCCTTCACGGTGGCAGCCTCGGCGCTGGCCGACAACACCGAGTGCGCTGCGACCCTCGTCAACGAGATGCTGACCACGTCGCGCTTCCATGACGCGGGAAAGCTCCTGGACATCCTCGTGCAGCGCAAGGTGGCGTTGGAGCAGGGCTTTGCCATGGCGGGCAACTCGGTTGCCGCTGCGCGCGCGGCATCGTACTATCTGCCGGCGGGTGTTGTGCGCGAGCGTATTCAAAACATCGACTTCTACGTGTTCCTCAAAGGCCTCATAGCCGACTTCGAGGAGCGCTTCCAAGCACTTGCGGACAAGCTGGATGAGCTCGCCGCGCTGCTGTTCTCCCGAACAGCGTGTACCCTGTCGTTTGCGGGCACCGATGACGACTATCGACGCTATATCGATGCGGGTGCGCTGGCGGGTATCGCTTCTGGGCCAGCCGCGCCTGCGCTGGTCATTCCCGAGCCCGTCGACAAGGCTGAGGCGTTCATCGTGCCCACCGACGTCACGTACACGGCCGTGTCGGCTGACCGCCGCTCGCTGGCGGGGAGCGCGGCGCGCTTCACCGGCGCGTGGATGCTGGCGTCGCGCATCCTCACGTACAGCTACCTCTGGAACGAGGTGCGGGTGAAAGGCGGCGCCTATGGCGTGAGCTTCACCGTGTCGCGTCCTGGCTCGGCAGCGTTCACGTCGTATCGCGACCCTCATATCGATGCCACCGTTGATGCCTTTGCGGGTGCTGGTGATTGGCTGGGCTCTCTAGCGGGCGACGCTGACGAGTTCGACGGCTACGTCGTGAGCACGGCGGCCAACTTCGACAAGCCGCTCAAGCCGCGCGACCTCGTGCGCCGGCAAGCGCTCATGTACTTCACGGACTATGCGCGCGAGGAGTTCGTGCGCTGCCGCAGCGAGGTCATCGCCGCCACCCCCGATGACGTCTGTGCGCTCGGGCCGGCCATCACCGCCCTTGCAGGCGAGCGGCATTGGTGCGTCGTCGGCAACAAGGACGTCATCGACCAGACCGAGCTACCCCTCAACGCAGTAGACCTGCTTGCTCTATAATGACAGCGTGAATCGAGAGACGCATGTCTCGACAGAGGGGAAGCGATGGCTGGCCAAACGGACTTCAAGCACATAACGGTCAACCCGGGCGACGTTGAGGACACGGTGATCCAGGCAGGGGCCGTTTCGTCGTCTGTGGCTCATCCGGTGCGGCCTGTGGCTGCGCCTGCGACGGGCGCGTCCGTGGCGGCAGACACGCTTGCGCCTGCGACGGCGACGTCTTCCGAGCCGGCTGCTGATGCCGCTTCTGTCGCTGCCGCAGCGGCTGTCAGCCACAGCAGCGGTGATCGCGCCCCCTATCGCGAGACCACCCTTGAGGATATCAAGGGTTCGAAGATGCCCAAAACCCAGATCATCGTGATTGCTTTGGCTCTGATAGCCATAGCGGCCTTCATCATCTGGAACGTGCTGCAAAGCTCATAGAGGAGACATTCCAAGTGACTGACGAAAAGACACCTGTTGATGTGACCGACGACGCCTTCGACGAGCTGGACGAGGAGGTCGTCGTCGACGAAGACGACCTGTCGTTCGAGGAGGCGCCCAAGAAAAAGCGCCGCGGCAAGGGCTCGGGGGGCGGACGCCATGCCAAGGCAGCGCAGTCGGCCTACATCCAGAAGTCGACGCGCATGCGCAACGTGCTCATCGTGGTGGCGGTGCTCTTGGCCGTGCTGCTGGTCGCCATCGGGGTTTTGGGATACCAGGTCTTCGACGCGGCGCGGAACACGGCCGCCCAGCAGACCCAGGTGACCGATGCGGCTGCGACGGCAACCGAGGACGAGGCCTCAGACGCCTCGCCGATGGTAGCCAAAAAGACTACGGTGCCCGACTTGGTGTCGCTGCTTGGCAAGACGCAGGAGGAGGCCGTCGGCCAGCTTGCCCACGGCGCGCAGGTCACGCGCACGCTCGAGGTGAACGAGGAGGGCAACCCCATCAGGACTGACGTCCAGATCGCCCTCACCGAGGAGCCATCCGACTCGCGCACCGGCACGCCCACCGTTTACCTCGGCATCGCCGAGGCGGGCAACATCGTGCGCGCCGGCTACTCGGTGGCCACGTCTTCGCTTGGCTATGGCTCGCTGAGCTTCACGGATGCCGTGGAAAACGAGCACATCGTGGAGAAGACGCTGGACGAGGCAGGACTCATGGTCAGCGTGGGCGCCGCGCAGCTGCCTGCTGACAAAATGGCGTACTCGACCTATGACTCTGACGGCACGACGCTTGTCAAGGAGTACTACGCGTTCACGGGCGTGGGTCAGGCGACCGGTGTCGAGCATGCCTGGGAGGCGATTTTGTCGTACGACTACAGCATGGCGAACGCGACCGGCAACCTGAACGACACCATTCGCACCATCTATATTTACATCTCGTAGCGATTCGCCTAGAATACAACAGCTACTAAAACAAGCGGGCATCGAGGTGCCCCACCTGGTTCGGCGCTCTTCAGCAGCTGATGGGTCTTTTGAATATCTGAGGTCGGCGTGCCGCCACGGGCGCTGACGTATGGTGATTCTTGAGACCTGCGCCGACGTGCAGGTCTTTTTGTTGGTGCGCACGTGGGTGCGCCACGAAGGAGGTGAGCGCAATAGCCGCTCAAGAGCCGAGGCTCAACGAACAGATCAGGCTAGACAAATGCCGCCTGATCGATTTCGACGGCAACCAGATGGGCGTCTTTTCCATCGAACAGGCCCAGAGCATCGCTGACGCTGCCGGGCTTGACCTCGTCGAGATCGCGCCGAACGCCGACCCGCCGGTGTGCCGTGTCATGGATTACGGCAAGTACAAGTACGACCAGGCGATCAAGGCCAAGCAGGCGCGCAAGAACCAGACCAAGATCGAGATCAAAGAGATGAAGTTTCGTCCCAAGATCGATGTCGGCGACTACCAGACCAAGAAGAAGCACGTGCTGCGTTTCTTGGAGGCTGGCAACAAGGTCAAGATCACGATCATGTTCCGCGGTCGCGAGATGGTTCATCCCGATCAGGGGCTGAGCATCCTGGAGAGGCTGGCAGACGACCTGAAGGATATCGCCGTAATCGAGAACCAACCCAAGATGGAGGGGCGCAACATGCACATGCTCATCGCGCCGCTTCCGCAGACGAACGCCAAGAAGAAAGACAGCAAAGAAGACACCAAGGAAGGAAAGGTTGAGGATAATGCCTAAGATGAAGACACATCGCGGCACCGCCAAGCGCTTTCGCGTCACCGGTTCCGGCAAGATAATGCGCGCCAAGGCCTACAAGAGCCACATCATGACGAAGAAGAGCCAGAAGCGCAAGCGCAGTTTCCGTCACGAGACAGAGATCTCTTCCGCCGACTACAACGTGGTGGCGAAGAATCTCGGACTTAAGTAGGGGAGGGTTTTCCGATGGCACGAGTAAAAAGGTCGATTAACGCCCGCAAGAAGCGCCGTAAGGTACTTGAGCGCGCAAAGGGCTACTATGGCATGCGTTCGCGTTCCTATCGCAACGCAAAGCAGCAGGTGCAGCATTCGCTGCAGTATCAGTATCGCGATCGTCGCGTCAAGAAGCGCGAGATGCGCAAGCTGTGGATCACGCGCATCAATGCAGCTGCGCGCCTGAACGGGCTGTCATATTCTGCGTTCATGAACGGCCTCAAGAAGGCTGGCGTCGAGCTCGACCGCAAGGTGCTTGCCGACATGGCTGTGAGCGATCCCGAGGCGTTTGCCTCCATCGTCGAGGTGGCGAAGGCTGCGCTGTAAGCGTCCTTGCCTGACGGATATCATGAGAAAAGCGGCCGTATCCCGGCCGCTTTTCTGTGTCAGTATCTGGGGGCGCGCCTCGGGGCCGCCTCGGGCATGCGGCTCGCGCGACGCCGAAATGAGGGTCGAGCCAAGGTCTCGACCGCACATTTCGGCAAAGTCGCGTGAGCCGCATGCCCGAGGTGCAGCCGATGCAGTCGGGGTGGGGCTGGGTTAGCGGGTGTGGGCGGGTTTGCCGCCCCAGTAGAAGCGTATGAAGCGCCGGTTGTAGAGGGGGTTGGTGGGGTCGGGCTTGGCGTCAAGCAGCTCGATGGTGGCCTCGGCAACCTCCATGGCGGCGTCGGGGCGGCGGATGAGCGAGGCATTCACGAGGATGCCGTCGGTCATGCGCGGATGCTCGTTGATCTGCCGCAGGATGTCCAATAGCTCGCGCCACGTGGTCACGTGGTAGGCCGCGCCGGTCGACGTGAGCATGGTGACGTTGCTCTTTTCCTGGCCGTAGGCGCGTCCCAAGAGCACCATGGGCGTGCCGATGCACAGGCACTCGGTGACGGTGAGGCCGCCGGGCTTGCAGACGATGAGGTCGGCGGATGCCATGAGGCCGGGCATGTTGGTCACAAAGTCCAACACGCGCACGTTGACGAGCCCCAGCTGCTTGACGTAGCGACGCGTCTCCTCGGCATACTCTGCGTCTTTGCCGGCAACGACGACGATCTCCATGTCGTCGAACGCGTGCATGTATGGCAGCATCTCGCGCAGCGAGTTGCGGAAATGCATGTAGGGCCGCGGCAGGGTGGCACCGGCCAAGAACAGCACGACCTGCTTGTCGTCGGGCAGCTCAAACTCGCGGCGCATCTCGGTGCGGTCGTACTTCATGCTAAACGTAGGGGCAGCAGGGATGCCCGTGACGCGGATGCGGCTTTCGGGCACGCGCCGCGGACGCAGCGTCTCTGCCATGCGCTCGTCGGCCACGCAGAACAAGTCTGTCGACAGGTGCGGCCACAGGCCTTCGATCTCGTAGTCGGTCGGCACGCATACGATGGGAAACGTCTCCCCGGTCAGCATGCGCGCGCTCACTGCTGCGTTGGCGGCGGTGATGTGCGTGGCGATGATGGCTGCGGGCTTCTTCTCGCGCACATAGTCCACGAACCGCGAGAACATGAGGCGCGCCCAGATGGTGCCCCCGCCCCAGAGCAGGCGCCCGGTCAGCGTGAAGCGCCAGGTGAGGTCGTAGAAGGGGCGCCCCCATCCGGTAAACATGGAGGCGGTGTTGTTGCCGTCAAACTTCACCTTGCCGAAGTCGAGGATGTCGAGCACCTCTATGGCGTAGGGTGCCTCCTCGTCTCCCGTCTCGCGCTCGCTCTGCTCGTCGATGACCTCGAACGCCTTCGCGATGGCGAGAGCGGCGCTCTTGTGTCCCGAGCCGACCGATGCGTGAACGATCAAGATGGTCTTTTGCGCTGTCATGACACCAATCATAACTTATTATGTATGTACCAGAGGGGCGATAGGCAGATTTGCGCTCGCGGCAATGAGGGCGAATCTACGACGAAGGATGCACCTATGCGATATGCAGCCAACAAATTCGATATGAGCGCCGAGCAGGCGCATGTGGCCGAGGCTGTTCGCGGCAAAGGGGTCGCGGTTCTCATTCCGTGCTACAACGAGGCCATCACGATCGGAAAGGTCGTCGACGACTTCCGCGCGGCGTTGCCCGAGGCGCAGATATGGGTCTACGACAACAACTCTACCGACGATACGGCGCGCATCGCGTTTGAGCATGGTGCCTTCGTGCGCACCGAGCCCCGGCAGGGCAAGGGGTTCGTCGTGCGCCAGATGTTCCGCGACATCGACGCCGAATACTATGTTATGGTGGATGGCGACGACACGTACCCCGCCGAGTTCGCGCCGGCGCTGATCAAGCCGCTTGCGCTCAACGAGGCTGACATGACGGTGGGCGACCGCCTGTCCAACGGAACGTATGGCGAAGAGAACGACCGCGCGTTCCATGGGTTTGGCAACAACCTCGTTCGCTGGCTCATCAAGGCCATCTATGGCTATGCCTTCGAGGACGTCATGACGGGATACCGCGCGTTCAATCGCGAGTTCGTGAAGACGACCCCGGTGCTGTCGGCCGGCTTTCAGATAGAGACCGAGCTTTCTATCCATGCGGTCGACAAGCACTGGCGCATCGCCGACGTGCCGATCAACTACCGCGACCGCCCCGAGGGAAGCGAGTCGAAGCTGTCGACGTTCGGCGACGGCGCGAAGGTGCTCATGGCGATCGCGTCGCTCTTCAAGGACTACAAGCCCATGGCCTTCTTCGGCTGGATTGCGCTTCTGTTCGTTATCCTGGGTCTCATCGCTGGCATCCCGGTCATCATCGACTTTGCGGCGACGGGCCTCGTGCCCCGCATGCCGTCGGCGCTGCTCGCCGTGGCGCTCGTGCTTTGCGGCGCCCTGTCACTCACCGTGGGCCTCATCCTCGACACCGTAGCCAAGAACAACCGCAAGCAGTGGGAGATCGACGTTTACGAGGCGTATGACGCATAGCGTGACGGGCGGCTTTCACGGCACGCCATCTTCGCGCTCCAAGCGCTTCTTCTTCGCGGCGCGAAGGCCGCTCAGGCGCGCTTTCACGCGAATCTGACGCACCGTGAAAGCCGTTACATTGTTGAATCTGCACAATGTGACGGCTTCTATGTGTCGAATGAGCCAAGTGAGTCGAGGGGATGTTTCTCTGGACCCCATTCAGAAAATGGTTCGTTCCGAGAGCCAATTCCCCGCATAAGCAGGCTGCGCGCACCATGCGTGCAGCCCTGTTGCGCCCTGTTTCCCGTTGACCTTCACGAAAGAATAAAAGAGAATAAAGAAGAATAAAAGAGGATAAAAGCATGAACGCGCATAAGGTATTTCATCCTGCATTCGGAAACCGGCCCGAACGGATAGTGGGGCGGGAAGAAACGCTTGACCGGCTGCTGGCGGCACTGGACGCACGGCCGGGGGACAGGGAGCGCGCGACGCTGATTACGGGACAGCGCGGCATGGGCAAGACGGCCCTTTTGCTGGAGTTGGCAGACCGGGCCAGCCGGAAAGATTTCGTGGTAGCGCGCGTTACGGCAAGTGAAGTCATGACCGACGAGATCATCGAGTGCATCCAGATCAACGGGGCCCAGCACGTCAAGGGAAGAAAGCCTGCCGTAAAAGGGTTCAGCGCGGGCGCGCTTGGGTTCTCGTTCGGGCTGACATTCGCGGAGGGCGTTCGCGAGAACTACGGCTTCCGCGTCCAGCTCTCGATGTTGTGCGACCGGCTCGAGGAGAGCGGAAAAGGCGTCATGATACTGGTCGACGAGGTGCAGCCAGATACCGCGCAGATGCGGCTTTTGGCCACCACCTATCAGCACTTGGTGGGCGACGGGAAGAACATAGCCATCATAATGGCTGGCCTGCCCAGCGCCATATCGTCGGTGCCCAGCGACAACATCTTGACGTTTCTGAACCGGGCCACCCATGTCGATCTGGGCCCTTTGTCCCTCGGAGACGTCGGCGCCTACTATGCCTCGGTGTTCTCGCAGGCGGGAAAGAGCTTCGCGCCAGGCCAGCTTGATGCGGCGGTGGAGGCAACGCGCGGGTTTCCCTACCTTTTGCAGCTCGTGGGCTATTATGTGCTCTCCTATGCGCAGGACGCATCCGTGATAACGCAGGAGATTGTCGAGCAGGCGCTCCTGAGCGCAAAGCGCGACATGGTCAAGAACGTCTACGAGGCCTCGCTCAAAGAGCTGTCAGACAAAGACATCGAGTTTCTGATAGCTATGTCCCAAGATGATGGAGCCAGCAAGGTGGCCGACATCCAGAATCGGCTGGGCGTGGAGAAGGGCTATGTCCAGCCATATCGAGCCCGCTTGATAGAGGCGGGCGTCATCACCTCTCCTCGCCGCGGAGAGCTCGAGTTCACAGTGCCCTACCTCGCCGAGCACCTGAGGTCACTGAGGCCCTAGCCGAGCGTACATTGCATGATGCTATGGCATGGCGCAGCTGCGGGCTTGACGATGCGGCTTGCGGGTCAATCTCTCGCTTTTGCGAATCAGGCCAGCTCTAGGGTTACGTGCATAACCGCATGGGTCGCACTTTTGAGACCTAGGCCCCTTTTGACCTGCGAGTTGAGGTGAAGCCTGCCCTGAAAGAAAAGCACCCGTCACGGGGGCGGGTGCTTGCGTCATTCGTGTATGGTGCCCCCAACGGGAATCGAACCCGTATTTCAGCCTTGAAAGGGCCGCGTCCTAACCGTTAGACTATGGGGACCAACCTTTAGATAGCTTAGACATTATGCCAAAGCTATAATGAGGTTGCAAGGTCATTTTGGCCTTGGACGAAGCGCGCCCTCGTAGCTCAGGGGATAGAGCACTTGCCTCCGGAGCAAGGTGTCGTAGGTTCGAATCCTATCGAGGGCGCCATTTTCTTGTGTTCCTTCAGCGAAAGCCTCGGGATGAGCCTATGTCTGAGTCTGTGAAAATCGAGCGCATGAGCTATGGCGTGTGCGCCGTTGGGCGTCTTGCCAGCGGCAAAGCGGTGTTCGTGCCGGGCGGCACGCCGGGCGAGACCGTCGAGGTCGACGTCATCGAGGACAAGCCTCGCTTTGCGCGCGCGATGATTGCGGGCGGCACTGCGCACACGTCTGGCGAGACGGGCGCCTCTGGCGTGCGCGATGCCTTCGATGCGACGGCGCCGTGGGCGCACCTGCCCTACGAGCTGCAGCTTGCGCAAAAGCAGGCCATCGTGCGCGACGCGCTCGTGCGTGTGGGGCACTTCTCTGACGAGGAGGCTGACGCGCTCGTGCGCCCCATCGTGCGGTCCAAAGACGCATGGGGCTATCGCAACAAGCTAGAGCTGGCCGCGACGACGGACGAACGCGGCCGATTTGCGCTGGGCTTTCATGGGGCAGACTCAGCCCGCATCGCCGCCGTCGAGCGGTGCGCGCTGGGAAACCGCCTGATCGAGCGCGCGCCCGCGGCGCTGGCGGGGGCGCTGCGCTACCTTGCTGGCGGCGATGATCTGGGCATCTATCGCGTGGGCATTCGCGGCAGCCTGGGCACCAAGAGCGTGGAGGTGGCGCTCTGGACGCCGCCGAGCGCGTTTCCGCGCACGTTCGCGGCTAAGATGCTGGTGGATGCCGTGGGGGCCGAGTCGGTGGTGCGCGTGATAGCCGAGCCGGGCAAGGCGCGCAAGGTCAAGCGCGTCGAGGTGCTGGCGGGCGAGGGCCACTGGCGCGAGCAGATGGTAGGCGTGGGGCCGCAGGTCAGCCGCGCCGGCCGTGCTGCCGACCACGTCGCTGGCCACGCCGACTACGCCGACCGCACTGACCATGCTGACCGTGCCGACCGCGCGAGCGCCGCCTCGCCTCAGCGCCCGCTGTCATACGCGGTGTCTGCGCCGTCGTTCTTTCAAGTCAATACAAAGCAGGCCACCAAGCTCGTCTCGCATGCGCTGGAGGCGCTGGCGGTGGAGGCGGGACAGGCGATCGTCGATTTGTATGCAGGGGTCGGCACGTTTTCCATCCCGCTGGCTCAGGCCGGCGCGCGCGTGGCTGCCATCGAGCTGGAAGGCTCGGCCGCTCGCGACCTGCGCCGCAACTGCGCCAAAAACGGCGTCGACATCGATGTCGTGTGCGATGACGCGGGGCGTGCGCTGCCGCAGGTGGCGCGTCGCCTGGGTCGCTTGGACGCCATCGTGGTCGATCCGCCGCGCAGCGGCCTCGACAAGCGGGCCATAAGCCACATTGCGCAGGCCTCACCCCAGCGCATCGCCTACGTGAGCTGCGACCCGCAAACGATGGCGCGCGACGCTGCGCGCCTGCGCGAGCGCGGGTGGCACCTCGCCTCGACGACCCCGGTCGATCTGTTTCCCCAGACCTACCACGTGGAGACGGTCAACCTGTTCGAGCGGCGCTGACGCAGGCGCCCCTGACGCAGGCGCCCTGCCTGCGTCGCATCCGGCGCTGACGGGTTCTTCCGCACGCGTCCCGCCGCAGCGGCTGCATGCGCCTCAGGCGTGCTCGCGCGAATCGTTTGTCCTGCGAACTGCGGCAATGCTCCATTTCTGCTAAAATCGTTTTCTATGTGCGCAAAACGCACACAAAACTCTTTCATTTCGACTGAAAGGCAAGCGATGGCTCTGTACACTCCTGAATACAAACCGACGGGCGACGAGATAGCCGTCATCGAAACGTCCAAGGGCACGATTCGCGTCCAGCTGCATGGCGAGAATGCCCCCATCCATGTCGGCAACTTCGTCGAGCTGGCCAACAAGGGCTTCTACGATGGCCTGCGCTTCCATCGCTATGTCCCCGGTTTCGTGATTCAGGGCGGCTGCCCCAACACGCGCGGCTACTCCGAGGAGGAGGTCGCACGCAACATGCCGGGCGCTGGCTTCGGCACGGGCAACCCGGGCTATTCCATCCATGAGGAGTTCACCACCAACCCGCACAACGAGCACAAGGACGGCACGCTCGCCATGGCTCGTTCGCAAAACCCCAACTCCGCTGGCTCGCAGTTCTACTTCTGCCTGGGCCCGCAGCCGATGCTCGATGACGGCTACACCGTCTTCGGCGACACGATCGAAGGCAAGGACGTGATCGGCGAGCTGCGCGCGGGAGACGAGATCGTTTCCATCAAGATCGAGAACCAGGCGTAAGGCCAGTTACGTGAACACGACCCTTTTCGACCAGGCGACCGTTCGGTACAAGAACAAAGACTACCGCGGGGCGTTGCGCACCTATTCTGCATGCCTGCAGGATAATTCGACGCCATTCTCGCTTGGCGAGGTCGGACTGATATACCATCGCATCGGCAATTGCCTCGTCAAGCTGCAAAACCCAGCCGAGGCGATACAGGCGTACATGCAGTCGCTGACCGACCCGGCCTACGAGGCCAAAGGTGCCCTGCAAAACAACATCGGCATGGCGTACGCTACGCTGAGGAACTACACGCAGGCCGCCGAGCACTTCAAGCTGGCGCTGGACGACCCGGCGTATGACGCTCCGTACAAGGCGTACATGGGCCTGGGCAACGCGATGCTCAAGCTGGGCCAGACGGCTGAGGCGGGCGTGGCGTTTCGCGAGGCGGCTCTCGACAGCGAGAACCCCGACCCCGCCAAGGCGCTGCTCAACCTCGGCATCTGCTTCATGGCGCTCGATCGCCCGCAGGATGCCATCCTGTCCTACGATTCGGCGCTGCAGTTCGACATGGCGCCCGACACGCGCAACCGCATCAACGCCAGCAAGGGCCAGGCCTACGTCGCCGCAGGCCAGATGGAGGAGGCCGTGGCCGCCTTCGGGCTGGCGACGGCGGATGCGACCTATATCCTGTCTGACTCGGCAAGCGTGGACTACCAGCATGCGCTTTCCGAGGTGAACAAGGCGCAGACGTCAGCCCCGGGCGATACGTCTGGCCTCGATGTCCTCGTTGACGGCCCGCGTGCGGCGGTAGCGGCCGAGCCTGCGGGGCAAAACCCCTTCTACTATGACGAGGAGCTGGAAGAAGAGGGCGGGTATCCCGGCTACGTCGACGCCTACAGTCGCACGAGCACGTCGTTTTTCGAGACGACCGATGCGGAGCTCGAGGAGCTGTCCAAGTCGCTGGCCAAAAAGGACCGGCGCAACCGCAACGTGGGGCTCAAGGTGCTCGTCGTGGTCATCGTGCTGCTCATCCTCGCCTTGGCCGGCAGCGTCTTTGCCTACATGAAGGGCTTGGGCTGGCCCACTCAGCAGGCCGTCGCCGATCAGCTGTTCAGCAACCCCGAGAATGCCGCCAAAGAGGTGTTTGCGGCCGGGCTTTCCGAGGAGAGCATCGGTACCATGCTCGAGCCGGTCGTGCAGGATTCGTCCATCACGGTGGATGGCGTCAACGCCACCGCCACCGATTCTACCGTCTACGTGACAGCCAATACCGGCAAGGGCGGCAACGTCACCTACCAGATCACCATGGTCAGAGACCTCATCGGTTGGAAGATATCGTCTGTTGACCTATACTTCCCCAGCCAGCATTAGACAAACGAAAGGAACTAACGAGATGGCAGTGCAGAAGACCTATTCCATGATCAAGCCCGACGGCGTGCGCAACCACCACATCGGCGAGATCGTCAACCGCTTTGAGCGCGCCGGCCTCACGATCGAGCGCATGGAGCTGGGCATGGTTACTCCCGAGCAGGCCAAGGCGAACTACGCCGAGCACGAGGGCAAGCCGTTCTATGACGGGCTTATCACCTACATCACGTCCGGCCCGGTGGTGAAGATGGTCATCTCCGGCGAGGACGCAGTCAAGAAGTGCCGCTCGCTCATGGGCGCCACCAACCCGCTGGAGGCAGCTCCTGGCACCATCCGCGGCGATTTCGGCCTCATCATGGACGAGAACGTCATCCATGGCTCCGACTCGCCCGAGTCTGCCGAGCGCGAGATCTCGATCTTCTTTTCGTAGTATTTGCGCCCTTCGCGGTATTTGACGCGTAGCCCCAAGCCCACCCCCTTTACAATGTGCGTAACGAAGGGGGTGGGCTTTTGCTATACCGAGTGATTGACGCGTCCGAGCTTCCTGGCCTGATCGAGGCGTTTTTGCGTGACTATGAGGTCATCGCGCCGGTCAGAAAGGGCATGAGCTACGCGTTCGAGCCGGTGGAGGACTTCTCTTCCATCGAGCTGGACTATCCGACCACGTTGACGTCGCTCAAGAAGTACTATCTGCCCCCGCGCGAGACGCTGTTTCGGTTCGACGCCCGCGAAGGCATGCTGGCACCGTACGAGCTCACGGTGCGCCCGCGCGTGCTGTTTGGGGCGCATGCGTGCGACATCAACGCCATCAACAACCTCAATCTCGCGTTTGACGACGCGCGCTATCCAGATCCTTACTATGACGCCCATAAGCGGGCGAACATGATCGTAGGCATCAGCTGCTCGCCGTCATCCACCTGCTTTTGCCACCTGCTCGAGTCCGACGAGGCGCGCAGCGGGTATGACCTGTTTCTGACCGACATCGGGGGGCGCTACTTCGTGTCGATCGGCAGCGTAGAGGCGGCCAACATCTTAGAGGCGGCCTGCAACCCGCGCGAGGCGACCGACGAGGACCGGCGGGCATTCCGCGCATCGACGCGTCGACGCCAGGAGGCCTTCGACGAGGACATCCCTGACGTGCAAGAGATCCCCATGCTCATGGATGCATTCCACAGCGATGCGTTCTGGGCCGAGCTGGGAGGGCGGTGCCTGTCGTGCACGGCATGCTCGGCGGTGTGCCCGACGTGCTACTGCTTCGACATCGTTGACGTGTTAGACCCTTCGGGCGAGACCGGCTCGCGCGATCGCGTCTGGGATGCGTGCACGAGTCCGCAGTTCGCGCTGGTCACCGGCGGCCACAACTTCCGCGAGGACGGGCGCGAGCGCGTCCGCCATCGCATGTATCACAAGCTCAACGGCTTCAATGCCAATCACGGGCGCTACCTGTGCGTCGGGTGCGGCCGGTGCGTGCGGGCATGCAAGGCCGACATATCTCCCATCGAGGTGTTGAGGTTCTTTAGCGAGAAAGGGGCCGAAGATGCCTGCTAGCACGTCTGTGGAGGTGCAGCCTCTGTCTGAGGCGGCGGCGCGCGAAACGGGGGCCGAGCCCATGAGCGCCAACCCCTACCGCCCGTGGCCTGCGCGCATCACGTCGATCACGCCTCTGACGGCGACCGAGAAGCTGTTCGAGTTCCGGCTCATCGACGAACGCATCCGCAATGCCTTTCATCACGAGCCGGGCCAGTTCGTGGAGGTATCGATATTCGGCGTGGGAGAAGCGCCCATCTCCATCTCTAGCTCGCCTTCGAAGGGCGGCTTCATCGAGTTGTGCGTTCGCCGTGCGGGCGAGTTCACAAGCCGGCTTCACGAGATGCAGTGCGGCGACATCGTCGGCATTCGCGGGCCGTATGGCAAGGCATTCCCCTTCGAGGAGATGAAGCATCACGACATCTTGCTGGTGGCGGGAGGCCTTGGCATCGCTCCTCTGCGCTCGCTCATCAACAACATCCACGACGAGCGCTCCGAGTTCAACAAGGTGACCATCATCTACGGCTCGCGTAACCCCGGCGAGGTCATGTTCCGCGACCAGTTCGAAATGTGGCGGCACCGCAAGGACTTTGACCTCTATCTGACGGTCGACCATCCCGACGATGCGTGGGATGGCGAGGTGGGGCTGGTGACGGCGCCTTTCGCTCACCTGGAGATCGACCCGGCCAACACCTACGGGGCGGTCTGCGGGCCGCCGGTCATGTACCGGTTCGTCGTCGAGGAGATGCGCAAGAAAGGCATCAGCTACGACCACATCTACATGAGCTTCGAGCGTCACATGAAGTGCGGCATGGGCAAGTGCGGGCACTGCCAGATCGGGCATCAGTACTGCTGCATAGACGGCCCGGTGTTTAACTATTGGGAGGCTAAGAACATTCAAGGGTCTATGTAGATTGTGGAATGTGGGGCGGCTTCCACAGCACGTCATCTTCGCGCTCCAAGCGGGCCTTTCTCGTTGGACGAAGCCAACTCGAGCCCGCTTTCACGCGAATCTGACGCACTGTGAAAGCCGGTGACGTTGTTGAGATCAGTGTGAGGGATTACGCTTATGCTCAAGAAAGAGACGGTGCTTTTCGATGCGCGTGCTGTGGAAAGCGCGCTGCGGGAGTGGCGGGTAGGTGCGAGCTGCGAAAGCGAGAAGGCTGCATGACGGATAACGCGAACATATCTAAAGCGCCCAGCGTGGCTCTCATAGGGCTGGCGAGTTGCTTTGGGTGCCAGATCAACATCACCAACGTTGAGGCGCACCTCATGGAGGTGCTAGGGCAGATAGACATGCGCCATTGGCAGCTGACCTCGTCAGAGCCGATGCCGGAAGACATCGACGTTGCCGTCATCGAGGGTGCGGTGACTACCGAGGAGGCCGAGCGAGTGGTTCGGCAGCTGCGCGAGCGCGCCGCAGCGGTGATGACGATCGGCGCCTGTGCGGCGACGGCGGGCATCCCGGGCATGGCAGCCCCTCACTATTACGCGCGCCAGCAGGACGTGTATGGCGATGCGGTGCCCGCCATCGTGAGCGACATCGCCTACAAGCCGCGTCCGGTGCGCGACATAGTGGAGGTCGACTACGAGGTGCCGTGCTGTCCCATCGACCCGTACGACTTCGTGGCGGTGCTGCAGCGGGCCCTGTATGGCTCGAACGTCTACCGGCGCACGTCCACGCTGTGTGGCGAATGCAAGCGCAACGAGCAAGGCTGCTTTTATGGGCGCGAGACGCTGTGCCTGGGGCTGGTGACGCGCTCGGGGTGTGGGGCGCGCTGCCCCAACCTGGGGCGGCCGTGCAATGGGTGCGCAGGCGTCAGCCCTGACGCCAATGTCGACGCCGCGCGCCGGGCGGCCGAGCGCTCCAACATCTCGGTGGCGTCGTTCGACAAGGCGTTGGAGATGTTCAATACCCTCTAAGGGGCGCGCATCAAGCGACCGACCCCCGGTGCGTCAGGGGCGGCAAGGGCTTAAGGCCGACGGGGCGGCAAGCGCCTCGCGCCAAAGCGGCGCGGCCGACAGGATGCGTTGCCAGAACGCATGACGAGAAGCAAAGGACACGTTCATGTCGAAAGCTGAAATCAAAGTCGATCACCTCGCCCGCATCGAGGGCCATGGGGACATCCACCTCGTTATCGAAGACGGCCAGGTGAAGACGTGCGAGTTTCGCGTCACGGAGGCAGCGCGCCTGTTCGAGTCGATGGTCAAGGGGCGCCCGTTCCAGGAGGTGCCCTATGTCGCCTCGCGCGTGTGCGGCATCTGCTCGGCATCGCATACGGTGACCGACATCCTCGCCATCGAGCGCATTTTTGGCGTCGAGGTGACCGAGCGCACGCGCGCGCTGCGCGAGCTGCTGATATACGGGTCGTTCCTGCAGAACCATGCGACGCACCTCTTCGTCTTCGCAGCACCCGACTTTTTGGGGCACAAGAGCGTGTTTCCGCTGGCTGAAGAGACCCCCGAGCTGTTCGAGCAGGCCTTGGGGCTGAAAGCGCTCGGCAACGAGCTGTGCAACCGGGTGGGCGGGCGCTCCATCCATCCCATCACGGCCGTCATCGGCGGGCTCACGAGCGAGATCGGGCCGGATGAGTACCTGGAGCTGGCTGACAAGATGGATGCGCAGGTCGCGTTCGCCAAGACGTGCGTCGACCTGTTCGACGACTTTGGGTCTACGCCGATCGAGACGGCAGGCGACATGCTGGCGATGGTGGGGCAGGGATACCCGGTCGTGGGCAGCGACGAGGCTACCTTCGTGCGCGCTGGCATCCGCTTCAGCGCGCAGGACTTCGCCTCGCAGATCGAAGAATATGCCGTTGACCATTCGGCGGCGTTTCTGGCGCGCATGCGCCAGACGGGCTCTCCGTATATGGCCTGCGCTTTGTCGCGCGTGAATGCCTCGTGGGACCAGCTGACCGAGCCGGCGCGCTTTGCCGCGGCCAAGGCGGGCCTGAGGCCGCCTGAGTACAACCCGTTCGCCAACAACATCGCGCAGGCGGTGGAGCTGGTGG
>CAJUFC010000236.1 GCA_910585565.1 uncultured Eggerthellaceae bacterium
CCTTCCAGACGAAGGTGGAGATCAACGTCATGCAGGGCGAGCGTCCCATGGCCTCCGACAACAAGTCCATCGGGAAGTTCACGCTCAAGGGCATCAAGCGTGCGCCCGCAGGCGTACCCCAGATCAACGTCAGCTTCGACATCGACGCCAACGGCATCCTCACGGTCACGGCAACTGACCTCGGCACCGGCAACGAGCAGTCAATCACCATCACCGACAACGAGCGCATGAGCGACGAAGAGATCGCTGCTGCCATACGCGACGCAGAGCTGTATGCCGCCGAAGACAATGCGCGCCGTGCCAGCTTCGCCGAGCGCGACGAGGCGAACCGCCTCGTCTCTCAGGCAGACGAGCACATCAAGGCGCACGGGAAAGACCTGCCCAAAGACGAGAAACGCCAGATCAAGGCTGCCATGGCCAACGTGCAGCGCTATCTTTCAAAGAAGCCTGAGCGCATGAGCGATGACGACAAGGCCAACTTCTCGAGCGCCATACAGGAGCTCAAGGGACTGCTCGACTAGCGTCGAACCAAGCATCAGCAACGCAGGAAGGGGCTTGCCGGCGCAAGCCCCTTCTTTTTGGGGCGTCGCCTTGGGCGCCAAAGCCTCACCACGACCGCATGCAGCCAATAGCGCACAGGCCGCGCACTCCCCAAACACTGCTTCTGAACATGGCCAGAAATGACTCAGGCCCTCCGGAAAATGTCCAGAGGGCCTGAGGTATCGGGCTCTCCCTCTCGGGAAGCCCGCAGTGCTCATGCGAAATTGAGCTTATGCGCCAGGAGCCTTGGGGGCTGCCGGTGCGCCCGGCGCAGCCGGAGCGCCAGGAGCAGCAGGAGCGCCTGCGCCACCCTGAGCGGCAGCGATAGCCTCAGCGTTCGGCGTGCCGTCAGCGTTCATGTACTTCGTCCAGTCTGCCTTGCAGAAAGGGCACTTCTTCATCACGAGACCGCCCATGGGCTGAACCTCTTTGCCGCACTCGGGGCACGTCATGTTGGAGCCGCCACCAGCGTCTGCAGGTCTAAAACACATAATCCACTCTCCTATCGATTGCCATTAACCACATCGGCACAAGACTAGTACATCTCGTTGCTCGTGTGTTGTATTTTACACGACTTTTTCGGCAAGGTGCGTAAAATCGAACTATTATCCCTTCTGCATTATTGTCATTTGCAACTATTATCATCATGTTACTTATCACAATCGAACCAACACAGCTTCGTGCCAGTGCCGCTAAGGCCGCATCGCGCCGGCCTCGTTCGCCCTCACCGGTCGCGCATCCCCGTGCGTCCGTGAGCCCCCTCGCGCCCGTGGGTTCGCCGACGAACGATCTCGGCACGCCTCTCGCGCTCGGCCCTGATCTCGCTCGGTCGAGGCTTGCGCTCCTCTTCTGCCTCCTTGGCGACCAGCGACGTCTCCTCGTCATCCACCCCATCTAAGGCCGGGTCAATCAGGTCGAGCATCGAGGGACGCTCGCGGACGCCCTCTGTCGCATCCGTACCGTGCCCATGCGACAGGTCGTGTCGGATGCGGAAGTATTCCCATACCAGCAACACGAACAGGATGGCCTCGATGATTACATAGCTGAGAACCGCGCCCTCCAGCTCGGCGTATCTGATAAGCAAAAACGGTATGAACAGCGAAAAGCCGAACGTCACCAGATACAAGACCATGACATCCTTTTGGCGCCGCATGATGGTGACGACCTGGTAGAGAAAGTCGATGGCCGCCGTGATGCCGCCCGTAATGAGCATGAGGAACAAAAGCCCCCTGAACGGCGCGAAGTCGATGCCGTAGAGGAAGTTCAGAATCGGGATGCCGGCCCATGCCATGACGGCGCACGCGATGCCGGTGATGACCGCGATGATGGCGATGATGCCCACGAGGATGAGGTCGAACTTGCCGCGCTTCTTGGCGTCTTGCCACACGCCCGCCATGCGCAGCAAAAGCGGCTTGTACACGAGCTGCGCTGCGATAAGGATCATCTGGGCCGGGAAATAGATGGCGTTGTAGTAGAGCTGGTTGTCGTAGGGCAGCATGCCTTCCATGCAGAACTTCGGCATGTTCTCGATGGCGTTGAACAGGAAGATGGCCACAAACAGCGGCGCGCACACCTTGAGAAGCTGCTGGGACTTGCGCATGCTGAACGGATGCGAGGGAGGCGCCTCCATGAGCGTCAACGGCCACGTGACGACGACGAACGTCGCAGCCGCCGCAATGGCCATTCCATAGCATGCGATGACCGGGTTGCGCATGACGAACAGCAAGATGACGAACACCGCCAACGCCATGGCCGACCTGAGCGTCTGGGAGATGCCGGCCAGGTACAGCTTGTCGACCTGTTGCAGGCGCCCTTCGTACACATCGGCCAGCGCATCGACGAACCGGTAGAGGATGACCGCCATGGTAATGTGGAACATCTCGTCGGCATATCCACGGATGACGCACCAGAGCCAGCCAACGAGCAGCATGGCGATGCACGTCGCCCACCGGTTCGCCTGGTAGTCCTTGAAGGAGTATTCCATCGTAAGGTCGGATATCTGATAGGTGCGCACGCCAAAGTTGCCGAAGAACATGAGCAAGAGCGCAACAACGAACGCCATCGACACCATGCCGGCCTGCTCAGCGCCGATCAGCTGCGTCGATACCATCGTCACCACCGGGAACACCGCCGCCCACACGCCCGCACCAACCGAGTTCCAGACGAAGTCCCGGGTCGTCTTGTGGGGCGCATACAGCGCTTCTGCGCGCTCGAGCCCTTCGCCCCGCATGGCGCCAACCACGCGGTCGAACCATTGGTTGACGATCCGGGCGATGAGGTTTTGCCGGCGCTTGGGCTCGGTCGCGGCCTCATCGGTGACGTCCGCATGATGCGGACGCGCAGACGCCAGGCTGTCCCTGTCGTGCCGACGCATGCGGTCGGCTGCCACAGACGCCCGCTCAGACGCCCTTTTTCGATCGTGCCTGCCACCTGAAACAGACGGCCTGGCACTCGAAGTCGCTCTTGAGGTTTTTCGTTCGCTGTCGCTCACAGTGAATTTGTATCCGTCTCGAAGTTATATGCCCATTATTAATAGTATAATTGCGAGGTTACTGGTTTCGTAGCAGTGATTACATGCAGCACAAGAACGTAATTTTATCACTTGAGACGAAGGAGGCGTCTGCAATCGGCTGGGCTTACCTGGCGTATTTGGCAGAAGATCGATTCTGATGACTGACGACAAGAATCAACAGACTCCCATCACCGTTCAACCATTCGACCAGCAATCGTTGAACTCTTCTGTCAAGAAGACCCAACAGGGTTCTGCCGCCAGTCGTCCGCAGGGCGCGCCTGCTCCTGACGGAAGCGCTGCTGCCACACAGCCACCGCAGCCTACGCCACCCGCGGCCAATGCCAACAAGCAGGCTTCGCCGAAAGACGGCGCTTCCGACCCTTCTAATACTGGCTCCTTCCAAGCACCGCACCCCGACGCTGCCTCCGCCCATACGTTCCATGGCTACAACTATCCGGTCCCTCCGGCTCCGATGCCGGTTGGTCCTCCCGACTATTTCCCTCCCTATGGGTACGACTACGACCCATATCTGTCCCCCGACGGCGAGTTCTTCATGCCAGACGAGGGCAAAAAGAAAGGCAATCTGCTGCTCATTGGCATCATCGCCTGCATCATCGCCATCATCATCTTGATTCTGGCCCTCCTCATCATCGAGTTCAAGCCGTTCGGGCTGTTCTCCGACGACTTCGTGGCCGATCCGCCCTCAGAGCTCCAGATACAGACGGAGTTCGACCATGGCACGCTGCCCAAGCCTGACGTAGAGGTGTTCAAATACGTGGATACCTCAGGGCTCGAGCGCACCAACCTGGGCGAATACGAGGCTGGCGTCGTCCAGTATGCCGGCACGGGCCCTGACCGCAAGGCAAGCTGCGAGGCCAAGGCCGAGGCAACGTACGAAAACGAGAACATCATGATCGTGCAGCCGCTCTATATCACCATGACTTACGATAAGAGCACTCAGAGCTGGACGGGTGGTGCTGTGCGCAGCGGCACAATCGAGGCAGTGCCTCTGTCGGCACCCGACCCCTCCCTCATCGGCAAGAACATCAGCAACATCCTGAAGTCGTATGACCCGTCGCTGTCCACGCTCTATGCAGATGCCGAGGTCACCGAAGAGTCCACGCTCAACGACAATGGCGGCACCATCGTGTTCACGCTCACGAAGGCAAATGGCGATGCGGCGGCAGACGGCACAGGCGAGCAGACGCCTCCCGCCGAAGGCGCTGAGGGCACGCCGGAGAACGGCGCCAATAACCCCTTGGTCTGCACCGTCAACTGCGAGATATCGTGGAACGACGGGCTGGGATGGGTCGTCAAGGTCGTCTCCGTCTACGGCGACATCAACACCGGCGAGGAGTCGCAGTCTCCCGAGAACCCGCCTGCCGACAACGCCAACCCGCAAACGCCACCTGCCAACAACGGTGGCTCCAGCGCAGCAGGCAGTGCTGGCAGCAACGGCAACGGCAACGGCGGCGGCCAGGGCAACAACAACGGCAACCCGACGACCATCACCACCGAGACCGAGGTGCAGGTGCTTCAGCTCGTCTGCAACACCGGCGACCTCGTCGAGATTCCTGGCACCATTCACTTCGACAACGGCAAGATACTGCTGCGGACCGATGACGAGATACGCGTCATCTACAACGGCACCGCCTACACCACGAATTATTTCGAGCTGCAAGGTGCAGGCAGCTGGACCAACGGTCAGCACACCGTCATCATCGGCACGCTTACAGCCAATGGCACCATGGCGCAAGCGCCTCTGATCCTGTCCTTCTAACATGATGTACGACAACGACATCGAGCTCGGTCGCAACGACGTCTGCTGGTGCGGCAGCGGCCTGAAGTACAAGAAGTGCCACATGGACTTTGACGCGAAGCTGCAACGTCTGGCGCAAAGCGGCGAAGAGGTGCCGGCACGAGCCCTGCTCAAGACGCCCGAAGAGATCGAGGGCATCAAGCGCAGCGCCGAGGTCAATGTCGGCGCGCTCGACTATGTTGCCGAACGCATCAGAGAAGGCATCTCCACCGAGGAAATCAACACCTGGGTGCACACCTACACCGTCGAGCATGGCGCCATCCCAGCACCGCTCGACTTCGAAGGGTATCCGAAGAGCGTCTGCACGTCGGTCAACGAGGTCGTCTGTCATGGCATCCCCTCGGCTGACGAGGTGCTTGCAAGCGGCGATATCGTCAACATCGATTGCTCTACAGAAAAGGACGGATTCTTCTCCGACTCGTCGCGCATGTTCTGCATCGGGGACGTCTCGCCTGAGGCACGCGATCTGGTGCGCGTGACCAAGGAGGCCGTCCAAGCCGGGCTTGACGCGGTTCGCCCATGGGGGCATCTCGGAGACATCGGAGCTGCTGTCAATGCGTACGCCAAAGACCACGGCTACACGGTCGTGCGCGAGTTTGGCGGTCACGGCATCGGCATCGAGTTCCACGAGGAGCCCTTCGTCAGCTTCGTCACCAAGCCCAACACCGGCTGTGTCCTCGTTCCGGGACTGTGCTTCACCATCGAGCCGATGATCAACCTCGGCAAGCGGCACATCGACACGTCCGACCCGAACGGCTGGACCGTGCGCACCAAAGATCGCAAGCTCACGGCTCAGTGGGAAGTGCAGCTCGTCATCACCGATGAGGGATATGAGCTGCTGAGCTGGTAGCCCGCCCTGCGCCAAGTCTGATTTCAGCCTGCGATTCCAGCTCGCACGTCAGAGCCTGACTCAAGCCAGCGTGTCCCTTCTTGAGAACAGCTAATCTCGCTCGCCTGGACCCCGCACGGTAATCTCTTGCTCCTTGACCGCCACGCGC
>CAJUFC010000237.1 GCA_910585565.1 uncultured Eggerthellaceae bacterium
CTCGATGTTGCGCGCCGCGCCCAGGAAGCGCTTGGGCGGGTACAGCGCCGTGGAATCCACGCCGCCGGAGAGGATGCGGCCCGAAGCCGGCTGCGCCAGGTTGTAGGCGCGGGCGAGCCTGGTGAGCGAGTCGAGCAGCACCACCACGTCGCGCCCCGACTCCACCAGGCGCTTCGCACGCTCGATGACCAGCTCGGTCACCTGGATGTGGTGCTCGGTGGGCATGTCGAACGTCGACGAGATGACCTCGCCATGGATGGTGCGCTCCATGTCGGTGACTTCCTCGGGGCGCTCGTCGACGAGCAGGCACATGAGGTGAACCTCAGGGTTGTTGGCATGGATGGAGGCGGCAATGTCCTTGAGCACGGTCGTCTTGCCAGCCTTCGGTGGGGACACGATGAGCCCGCGCTGCCCTTTGCCGATGGGTGCCGCCAGATCGATGACGCGACCGGTCGTGGAGTCTTTGCCGTGCTCCATGACGAAGCGCTCGTCCGGGAAGACCGGGGTGAGGTCGGAGAACTTGGGGCGCGCGGAGACCTCGTCGACCGGATGGCCGTTGATGGAGGTGACCTTCTGGATGGCCGCGAACTTCTCCCCTTCGCGCGCAGGGCGCGTGGAGCCGCCGACCGTGTCGCCTTTCCTGAGGCCGTTGCGACGAATGGTAGAAAGCCCGACGTAGACGTCCTTCTCGCCCGGCAGATAGCCGTTGGTGCGCAGAAACCCGTAGCCATCCTGCAGGATGTCCAGGATGCCCTCTACCTCGATGAAGCCCTCGGCGATGGCAAGGGCCTCATAGATAGCGTCCACCATCTCGCCCTTCTTCATGCCCGAGGCATCGATGCCAGCCTCGGCTGCCTTCTCGCGCAGCTCGGGCACGCGCAGCTCTGCCAGCTCTTCCTTACTGACGCTGGGGACGTACTCCCTCGGCTGCCGGCGATTGCGATGCTGGTTGTTGCGATTGCCCTGATTGTTCTTGTTTTGGTGCTGGGAAGACGAGTTGCGCTGCTGGCCGTCTCCGGTGGACAGCTTCCGCGTCCGCGCTCGACGCTTTTGAGGCTCGGCCTCGGCAGGGGCTGCTGGCTCGGGAGACGCCGCTGGCTTAGCAGCAGCGCTCGCCTCCCCCGCAGCGCTCTTCTTCGCTCGCGCGGGCTTTTTGGGGGCCTCCTCGGAAGCAGCGCTTGCGTCCTTGTCATCGGGTGCCGCGTCAGCCTTGGATGCCTTCGTCGCCTTCGTTGTTTTAGCTGCTCGGGCAGCCTTTGCGGGCTTTTCGGCCGTCTCCTCTGCCTGAGGGGCCCCTGTCGCCTCATCGGCATCGGCCTTCTTGCGCGAACGTCCGCGCTTTTTGGGGGCCTCTGCCGCCTCGGATGCCTCTGCCTCGCTGGCCTTGCTCTTTGCTTCTGTTTCGGTTTCTTCGGTTGACGCCATTTACTTGACTTTCTCCCAATCCTTGATGAATGATTCTATGCCGCGATCGGTGAGCGGATGGCTCACTATCTTCTTCAGCACGCCGAAGGGGACGGTCGCGATGTCCGACCCCATGAGCGCGCACTGGGTCACGTGGTCTGCGCTGCGGATGGATGCCGCGATGATCTCGATCTGCTCGCCACCGACGGTGTTGTCGGTGAAATCGTAGTTGCCAATGGCGTTCACGATGTTGGCGACATGCGCGATGCCGTCCTCCGAGATGTCGTCAAAGCGCCCGACGAACGGAGAGATGTAGCGCGCGCCCGCCCGTGCGGCAAGCATCGCCTGCGGAACCGTGAAGCACAGCGTCATGTTGACGCGGATGCCTTCGTCTGCCAGCGTTCGCGTGGCGGCAAGGCCCTCGACCATCGTCGGTATCTTGACGACGACGTTGGGGGCGATGGCGGCCAGCTCGCGCCCGTCTGCCACCAGCTCATCGCGCGTCATGGCCAAAGACTCAGCCGACACCGGGCATGCCGGGCCAACGATGTCACAGATGCGCTTGATGTGCGCGTTGAAGTCTGCCAAGCTGCCCCCGACGCGCGCATAGAGCGTTGGGTTCGTGGTGACGCCCGCAAGCGCGCCCCATGATGCAGCCTCGGCAATCTCGTCAAGGTCAGCCGTATCCAAGAAGAATTTCACATTCCCTCCTCAAGGTGGAATAAGCGCGGAATTTCACAGCAGTACGTGGAATCTTTGATGTGATGGATTCAAAGGTGCGCTGAATGCACAACGTCAAACTATCACATTTACCTCACGCTTTCAATGAGAAGGCTGTCTTTGGCCGCATAACCCGAGACAAAACCACGAGCGCAGCACGCACGAGCGCATCGGCATGCATGCCGATGCGTGCCCACCCACGCGCAGCGGGCAACCGAGCGCCTAGCACTCAGGCAGAGTCAGGCCTAGGTGCTCGTAGGCACGCGGTGTGGCCTGCCGCCCCTTCGGCGTGCGCACCAACAGCCCCTGCTGCATGAGGAAAGGCTCGTAGACGTCCTCGATCGTGTCAGTCTCCTCCGACAGCGCGGACGCCAGCGTGGTGAGCCCCACCGGACGCCCCGAGAACTGCACGCACAGGATGGACAGGATGCGGTTGTCCATGGAGTCGAGCCCGAGCGAGTCAACCTCGAAGAACTCGAGCGCCAAGGCAGCCACCTCGGCAGTGATGGCGCCTTCCGACTTGACCTGCGCCCAATCTCGCACACGCTTGAGGAGGCGGTTGGCAAGGCGCGGCGTGCCCCGCGATCGGCGCGCTATCTCGATGGCGCCCTCCTCGTCAATGTCAATCTCCAAGATGGCCGCCGAGCGCTTCACGATGGCAGCCAGCTCCTCTGGCTCGTAGTAGTCAAGCCGCATGGATATGCCGAACCGGTCGCGTAGCGGACCTGTCAGAAGCCCCGTGCGCGTCGTTGCCCCGATGAGCGTGAAGCGCGGCAAATCGAGCCTGATGGAGCGCGCAGCCGGTCCCTTGCCCACGATGATGTCGAGCGAGAAATCCTCCAAAGCCGGATACAGCACCTCTTCGACGGAGCGGTTGATGCGGTGAATCTCGTCCACGAACAAGACGTCGCCCTCTTCGAGGTTGGTCAGGATGGCAGCCAAATCTCCCGTGCGTTCGATGGCCGGGCCGCTCGTCGTCTTGATATGCGAGCCCATCTCGTTCGCAACGACCGTGGCAAGCGTCGTCTTGCCGAGGCCGGGAGGGCCTGAAAAGAGGATGTGGTCGACAACGTCGCTGCGCGAGCGCGCGGCCTCGATGGAGATGGACAGCGCCTCTTTCGCCTTCGCTTGTCCGACATAGTCGGCAAGGCGCCGTGGGCGCAGGCTGCGGTCCAAGACGGCATCTTCCTCGATCTCGGCGGCCGACAGCGTGCTGGCCCGCTTGGCGGCGTTGACCGCAGAGGCAGCCTGGTCTCGCTCGGCCTCGAACACGAGGCCCTCTATCTGTATGTCGTCGCGGCTCATCGGGACAGCCTCTTCAGCGCGCCTTGCAAGACGACGCTCTCAGGGTCGGCCTCAGATGCGCCCTCCAAGCCATGCGCTATCTCGTCAGGGGTAAAGCCCATCTGCCCCAGCGCCTCGATGATACCCGCAAAGGCAGCAGAAGAGCCCGTCAAAGAACGCTCATCGCTGAACAGCGGCCCCTCGTCAGGAAATGCGTCCTTGAGCTCGAGCGCGATGCGCGAGGCGGACTTCTTCCCTACGCCAGGTATCTTCGAGAGCGCCTGTATGTCCTGTGCCGTGATGGCAGAGGCGAGCTGCGATGCTGAGAACACCGACAGCGCCGCAAGGGCGGTTTTGGGCCCGACGCCGCTGACGGTGATGAGCGCATCGAACAGCGAGCGCTCCTGCTCGTTGGAAAAGCCGTACAAGGCAATGCCGCTGTCTGACACGATCATGCGACAGAGGACCACGGCTTCCTCCCCGAGCGGCGGCAGCGCGGCGAGCGCATCATGCGACAAGGCAAGCGCATACCCCACGCCGCCGACGTCCAAGCAAGCGCCCCGCGCGTCCTTGACGGCCACGATGCCACGCAAAAACGCAATCATGCTCGCATCTCCTTGGCGTGAGTCGTATAGCAAATGGCACACGCGAGCGCGTCAGCCGCGTGATCGGGCTCGGGCGTGCGCTCAAGGGACAAGATCTGCTGAACCATGAACTGCACCTGCCTCTTCTCGGCGTGGCCCGTGCCTACCACCGCCATCTTTATCTGGTTGGGCGTGAACTCCTCGACGGCGAGGCCGTGCTCGGCACAGGCGACAAGCGACGCGCCACGCGCCTGCCCCGTGCCGAAGGCCGCCGTCACGTTCTGTCCGAACCACACCGTCTCGATGCCGACGCACGTAGGAGAAAATCGCCTGATGACCGCATCGATCTGGTCGTGTATCTTGAGCAGGCGCACAGACAGCTCGTGCGCTGACGGCGTGGAGACGCACCCATAGGCAACGCACGCCAGGCGCCCCCCGCACTGATGCATGACCCCCCACCCCGTGTTCGCGAGGCCCGGGTCGATCCCCAATATGATTCTGTCCTGCATCAAAAATATCCCCACCTTTTATAAGATGGGGATATAGTAGAACAAATGTTTGTTAAAGGCAA
>CAJUFC010000238.1 GCA_910585565.1 uncultured Eggerthellaceae bacterium
CACCCGACCGAGATTGCGGCTACCATCGAGGCAGCGAAGGCTCTGGACTTCAACAAGGTGCATGTCGTCTTCCAGCCGCATCGGTATTCACGCGCGTCGTTGTTTACAGACGTCCTGCACGACGAGTTCGCCCGTGCATTCGATGCGGCAGACACCGTCACCTTCATGGACGTCTTCTCGGCGGGCGAGACTCCGGTTCCCGGGGTGAACGGCAGAACGTTTCTCAACGTGGTCTTGAGTCACGAGGAACATCCACCCATCAAATATGTGGCGCGTCACTTCGAGGTGCCCTCGGCGGTTGCTGACATAGCTCGCGCGCACGACCTCGTCATCACGATGGGTGCTGGGGACGTGACCGAGCTCGGTAAGCACATCTTGGACGCCGTCGAGGCACGTGCAGGCAGCGCGAGCGAGCCTTCGACCTCAGGGGATGCCTGCTTGTCGGGGGGCGCCTCGGAGGAGCGCGCGTAGCATGGCGGCCAAGCATGCATCGCCGCTGCAGGCGCTCTTGGTGGACAGCTCGTTTGACGGCGAGGTGTTCGCAGACGAGCCCATGGCCAAGCATACCTCCTATCGCATCGGAGGACCCGCCCGCTTTTTCGTGCGCGCTGATTCGATAAGCGCGCTGTCGGATATCGTGAGCTGCTGCGCAGATTGCGCACAGCCCTACTTCTTGGTGGGGCGCGGCACCAATCTGCTGGTGTCTGACGAGGGGTATGGCGGCGTCATCATCACGCTTGGGCGCGACTTCAAGAACCTGTCAGCTGACCGCGACAGCGGCCGTATCGTCGTGGGCGCGGGCGCGTTGCTCTCGACGGTCGTGCAGGAGGCGTTGCGCCAGTCGCTGAGCGGCATGGAGTTTGCCGTGGGCACGCCTGGCTCGATTGGCGGTGCCTTGCGGATGAATGCCGGCACCAAAGACGACTGGATTGGTTCTCGGGTTCGCAGCGTGACCGTGCTTAAGGCAGACGGGCGCCTGGAGAAGATCTTTGGCGATGACGTTAGGTGGGGATACCGCACGACGTCTTTTCTTCCCAGCGACGTCATCTTGGAATGCGAGCTTGTCCTAACGGAGGGCGATTCGTTCTTCATTCGCGGCAAGATGGAGGGCAACCTCTCTCGTCGCAAGCGCGCACAGCCCATGGGGCTGCCCAGCTGCGGCAGCGTGTTCAGGAACCCAGCGGGCCACTCTGCCGCAAAGCTGATAGACGACGCCGGGCTGAAGGGCCTGGCGTGCGGCGGTGCGCAAATTTCCGAAAAGCATGCCAACTTCATCGTAAACAGAGGTGGTGCTCAGGCCGTAGATGTCATCTGGCTCATGAACGAGGCGAAGCGTAAGGTTGAGGCGACGTATGGCATCACACTCGCGCCAGAAGTCAAATTCCTCGGATTCTAGCTTTCGCGTCGTGAAGGGGGGCGTCACGCGCCGCACGGGCAGCGCGAGCCCCACGCCCAAGACGTCTGCGGGTGGCCGGCTGGAGGCAAGGACCGTCGGCTCGCTTCGCCGCGACTACGAGCGCCAAGAATCGCGAAGCCAGCGAGCGAAGCGCTCGCGCGAGCGGCAAGAGCGCCACAAGAAGCAAAACCGCAAGAACCGGCGCCCGTTCATCATTGCGGGCGTCTTCGTCGGTCTTGTCATCTCGTTCATCGTGATGTACTTCATCCTCGCCAACACGAACATCTTCGAGATCGAAGAGGTGGAGTTCACCGGCGCTGAGCATCTGACAACGCAAGAAGCGCAGGCGTTAGTGACCATTCCGCGCGGAACGACGCTGCTCAACGTCGACACGGCGGCCATTGCGACGAGCCTCGAGCGCGACGCGTGGGTGAAAAGCGTGGACGTCATCAAGAAGTTTCCGCACAAGCTGGAGATAGCCGTGCACGAGCGCAAGGTGGGCGCGGTCGTCGAGGTGACGGTGGGGCAGAACCAAACGATTCAGAACTGGGCCATCGCAGATGACGGCATGTGGCTCATGGTCATCCCGTCACGCGACTCTGAGGTGGGACGCCAGCTAGCCGAGCAGATATACACCGATGCCGAAAATGCGCTGCACATCGTGGGTGTGCCCTATGGCGTGTCTCCCGAGATTGGCAGCTACTGCACAGATGCCAACGTCAACAACGCGCTGCAGATCATCTCGAGCCTGACTACAGAGTTGGCAGGGCAACTCAAGTTCGTGAATGCCGAGGAGGCCGAGTCCATTCTGCTGACGCTCAACAACAACGTCGAGATTGCATTCGGCACGCCGGACAACATCCGCGAAAAGGAGCGCATCTGCCTCAAGATCATGGAAGATAACCCCACGGTCGTCTACATCAATGTGCGCGTCCCGGACCGCCCGACGTGGAGATCGACCTAATGCTCCTTTTGAAGTTAAAAAAGTTGCAAGAAACAACTGTTCGTGTAGAATGTCCTATTAGTTATGCTCAAATGCAGTAAACCGAGGAAACGCAGCACATAAACGCACTAGCACGGAGGACAACATGCCAAACTTTGCAGGGGACCATCTCGCGGTCATCAAGGTCGTTGGCGTCGGAGGCGCTGGGACCAACGCCGTCAATCGCATGGTTGAGACGGGCGTTCGTGGCGTCGAGTTCATCGCCGTCAACACCGACCGGCAAGCCCTGCTGATGTCGGATGCCGATAAGACGATTCATATCGGAGAGGAACTGACGCGAGGTTTGGGTGCTGGTGCTGATCCTGCGGTGGGCTGCCAGGCGGCAGAGGAGTCCCGCGCGGAGATTCGCGAAGCGCTTGCCGAGGCGGACATGGTGTTCGTCACCGCAGGCGAGGGCGGCGGCACGGGTACGGGTGCGGCCCCCATCGTGGCCGAGATTGCCCGCGAGGAGATCGGGGCGTTGACGGTTGGCATCGTGACCAAGCCGTTCAGCTTCGAGGGACGCGTTCGCTGCAACCAGGCAGAGCAGGGCGTTGATTTGCTTGCCGGCAAGGTCGACACGCTCATCGTCATTCCCAACGACCGCCTGCTTGAGATCGTCAACAAGAAGACCTCGATGGTCGACGCGTTCCGCATCGCTGACGACACGCTGCGCCAGGGCATCCAGGGCGTCACCGACCTCATCACAATCCCAGGCCTCATCAACCTCGACTTTGCCGACATCCGCACCGTCATGAAGGACGCGGGTACAGCTATGATGGGCATCGGCCTTGCGTCTGGCGAGAACCGCGCGCTCGAGGCTGCCCAGCAAGCGACGAACTCCACGCTGCTCGAGGCATCCATCCAAGGCGCGTCGCGCGTGCTGTTCTCCATTGCGGGCGGTCCTGACCTGACGCTGACTGAGGTGTCTGATGCGGCTCGCACCATCGAGATGTGCGCTGACGATAACGCTAACATCATCTATGGCCAGATCATCGACGAGGACATGAAGGATGCGGTGCGCATCACCGTTATCGCCACGGGCTTCAAGCAGCAGCCTTCTCAGTCGTCGATGGACTTCGGCGGCGGCCTGGCGAACATGTTCTCGGCCACCGATCGCGATTTCGGCAACAACGCAGCGCCGTCGTATGCGGCCCCTGCTGCTCCTCACGTGCCGGATTCCATGGGGTCTGCGGGCGGCAACTTCCAAGACGAGGAATACATCCCCGACTTCCTGAAGCGCCAATACTAACCCGATTCCATGAACTTGCTACCTCTTCCCGGGCTTGCGTCGCATGCGAGCTCGGGAATCGTTTATTTGACCGACGACGCCGTGTGTGACGCCTGTGGCGTGCGCATCGCCTTCACAGGGAGGCATGGTGGCGCGAGCGAGCCTCCATTCGAAACGCTCAATCTAGGCTCACATGTAGGAGACAGCCTGCAAGACGTGGAGGCAAACCGCGCTCGTGTGCTGAACGCTCTTGTGGCGCCTCCGGGCTGTGAGCTGGTGACCCTCAATCAGGTGCATGGCACACGCATTCTCGAGGTGCGCCCCGACACGCCCCTTGACGACGTGCGCGCCGAGGGCGAAGCGGGCGCTGACGGCATCGTGGTCGCCTCTGACGCACGGGGCGTCGCACCGCTTCTGTGCTTTGCCGACTGCGTGCCGCTCATCTTCGTTGCGCCTGACGGGACGTTTGCTGTCGCGCATGCTGGCTGGCGCGGGGTGATGGGCAGAATCGCCGAGCAGACGGTGCGAGGCATCGTCTCGCTTTCGGGGGTCGGCCCCAGCGAGGTCAACGTCTATATCGGTCCACACATCCGTTCATGCTGCTTTGAGGTGTCAGACGAGCTGGCGGCAGAGTTCGGCGAGCAGTTTGGCAGCGCGGCAGTGCCGCATCATCGGCATGTTGATCTGTCGGCAGCGCTGCGCGCGACGTTGATGGCATGCGGCGTTGCTTCTGCGCGCATCTGCGATGCAGGCGTATGCACGGCATGCACGGTGGAAGACTTTTACTCCTATCGCGCCGAGGATGGCCAATGCGGTCGGCATGGCGCGCTGGCGTTCAGAGAAGAGAGCTGATTGATGATGAGCATAGCAGAGCAATATAGGCAGGTGTCCGCTGAGGTGGCTGCCGTCTGCGAACGGGTGGCACGCGAACCGCAGGAGGTGCTGGTACTTGCCGTGTCGAAGACGGTGGGCGTCGAAGGGGTGCAGCAGGCGTATGACGCAGGCGCTCGGGCATTCGGCGAGAACCGGCCTGACCCGCTCATGGAAAAGCATGCTGCGTTCCCGGATGCCAGCTGGCATTTCATCGGGAACATCCAGTCGAGGCGCATCAAGGACATCGTGCCGTGCGCAGATGTCATCCATTCGCTCTATCAGATCAAGCATGCGCAAAAGATCGACGAGGAGGCAGCGCGTCTCGGCAAGGTGCAGCGTGTGCTGGTGGAGGTCAACGTCTCGGGAGAGGAAAGCAAGAGCGGCCTGGCGCCCGCTGAGCTGTTTGCGTTTCTGGACGAGTGCGCTGCCCTGCAGCATGTGCAGGCATGCGGGCTGATGACCATGGCGCCGCAGGGCAGCCGCGCGGTGGCCAAGCAGTGTTTCGCTGACTTGCGCATGTTGCTCGCAGGTGCGCGCGAGCATCTTGCGCAGGCGCACCCTGATGCCCTTGATGGCTTTGACCAGCTTTCCATGGGCATGACCGACGACTGGCGCGAGGCCATCGAGGAGGGCTCGACCATCGTGCGCATCGGGCGAGCCATCTTCGCCTAAGGCGGCCGAGTGCGCGTCACCTGACGCGCAGCGCAGGCGCACAGGCGGCGCAGCTGCACGGAGGGCGCATCTTGGCAGATGGCGAGGATGCCCCAAAGGGTATCCTCTGTCGCGGCAGAGTTATGACCTATGGGCTCGAGTTCGCTGCGACGCGCAAGCAAATGAAATATAATTGTTCGACATGTTTGAAGGCGCAGCGTGCAGAGGCGCTGCTTTTCAAGGAGAAAGTACATGGCTAACGGCAGCTTGTTCGGCGACATCAAATCGAAGCTCGGCTTTGGTGCCAGAGGCAACGGCTCCTATGACGACTACGATGAGTACGACGAATATGGCGACGAATACTATGACGGCTACGATGACGGATACGAGTCGCGCGATCCGTACATGGATCGCAGTCCGGTGACGGCTCGTTCCAGCAGTCGCAGCGCATCCGGGCTGCCGAGGCTTGTCTCCATGGACGACGCGCGCGCGTCTGCCCGCTCGATTCCGAGAAGCGAAGGAGGCTCTGGCTTGTCCAGCATATCTTCCATCCGCTCGTACGGACGCACGATGGTCGACTCATCGCTGCCTCCGACCATGACAGCAGAAGGGTCGGCGGCCATATCGGCTGCCTCGAACCGCCGTGCCGGCGGCGGCTTGGAGTCGCTGTTCGGCAATGGCGGCTCGTCTGGCTCGTCGGGCTCAGGCAGCTCGTCGGCTTCCCGCTCCTTCGGCTCGAAGAGCTCAGCAGCTTCGGCAAGCGCTGACATCCTGCGCGACTCGATGCAGCTCAGCATGCCTGGCCAGCGCAAGTTGCAGGTCATCAAGCCCACCAAGTACGAGAACGCCGAAGCGGTCACCAACGTGCTCAAGAGCGGCGACGTTGCCATCTTGTCGTTCGGGACGATCGACCGCGGGCTCATGAAGCGCATCCTTGACTTCTCGTTCGGGGCAGCCAGCGCTATGGACGCCTCCGTCGAGTGCATTGCCAACGGCGTGTTCGCCATCTGCAGAAGCGCGCCGCTTGACGACCGCGAGCGCGAGGATCTGCGCAGCATGGGCATCGCCTAGGCTGCCAGCCCTGAGAATGACGGTGTCTACGAAAGAAGGCGAGATGGCTGTGTTGGGGCAAGATGCTCGCATCGCCTTGGTTGGGTGCGGAAAGATGGGGGAAGCCGTGCTCTCTGGCTGGCTTGCCTCTGAGGCTGCGCCTGCAGGCACGCTGTCGGGCGAGAGCTTCATCGTCGTCGAGCCTACCGAGGAGCGGCGGGCGCACCTTGCCGAGCGCTATGGGGTGACGGCAGTTGCGGACGTTAGCGACCTGGACGGCTGTGACGCGGTCGTGCTGGCCGTCAAGCCCCAGGTGATGCCCGAGGTGCTCGGGCAGCTCGGCAGCGTGGACGGCTTGGTGATAACGATTGCGGCCGGCATTCCCACAGCCACGTATGAGTCGGTGCTGGGGCCGGCGGCGCGTGTCGTGCGCGTCATGCCCAACATGCCGCTGCAGGTGGGCATGGGAGCCTCGGTCGTTGCGGCGGGTGCCTCTGCGACGGACGCGGATGCGCAGCTGGTGCGCGCGTTGTTCGCCGCGCTGGGGACAGCGCAGATCGTTCCCGAAGACCAGATAGACGCCGTGTGTGCCATCAGCGGCGGAGGCCCTGCCTATGTCGCCTACATGATAGAGGCCTTGCGTGACGCGGGCGTGGCGCTGGGGCTGGATGCGGGCTTGGCGGAAGGGCTGGCGCTGCAGACCGTGGGCGGCACGTGGCGCGCCATGGATGCATCGGGCACGAGTCCGGAAGCCATGCGCACCTCGGTGTGCTCGCCCGGCGGCACGACCTTGGCCGCGCTTGCCGTCATGGACGACTGCGGCTTCAAAGAGATGTTTGCCGCAGCGATGAGGGCTGCCGTCGATCGAGCAGCCGAGCTCAGGGGGGACGCCTGATGGTCATGTTCTTCAACATTCTCGTCCGACTGGTCGACCTCTACACGTTCATCATCTTCGTGTACGTGATCTTGTCGTGGATTCCCGTCAAGCGCGGGCTTTTGGCTGACATCGACAACGTCTTGGCGAAGTTGTGCGAGCCGTATCTGGGGCTGTTCCGACGTTTCATTCCCCCGATAGGAGGAATGCTCGACATCTCGCCTATAGTCGCCATTCTTGCTTTACAATTAGTTGTAAGGCTTCTTTACATCATATTCTGACGAGACCTCAGATGGTAGGCTGTTCGAAAACACGATTCGAAGGGACCAGAGATGGCTATTACCGCTCAAGATATCCACAATCAGAGCTTTGCGATCGATCGCAAGGGCTATGACGTTGACGAAGTGGACGTGTTCCTAGAGCACGTTGCCGACGAGATCGATCTTCTGAATGCGCAGATAGCCGAGCTGGAGGCTGAGCTGGAAGCCGCGCAGTCTGCCGAGGCGGCGCCGGCGGCTGCTACCACGACCGATATCGAGATCGGCGAGATTTCGAACGGCGAGTTTGCGACCGTGCTTGCCGAGAAGGACGCCATCATCCAGGACCTCGAGGACCAGCTGGCCGACAAGCGCGCGAACGACTCGGCGATTTCCCAGGCGCTCATCATCGCCCAGCGCTCGGCCGACGAGATCATCGTCAAGGCCAACGCGCAGGCATCCGAGACGATGCAGGATGCGCGCGAGGAGGCCGACCGCATCATCAATCGCGCCAATGCGGACAAGCAGGGCGTGCTTGACGCGATTCGCAAGCTGGAGGACGAGCGCGAGGAGACGCGCGACGGCTATGCCGATTTGCTGCGCGACCTCATTGAGGACGCCAGCAACAAGCTCAACAGCCTCGGCTTTGACGACGACATCGACAACATCCCCGGCATCGGGCGCGAGGCTGCTCAGCTCGATGTGGTGTACGAGGACGCTGATGTGGACTACATCCCGCCGACGCCGGAGGGCTTTACGCCGGCACCGGCAGGCAGCGTTTTCGAGAAGGACCTCTCCGGCTACGGAGACGTGGAGGACGACTTCGAGGACGTCGACTAAGAGGCGCTTCTCGGCGCACTTGCGTGCGCATCTACGACGCAACGCGAAAGGCCGCCCAACGAGGGGCGGCCTTTTTGCTACAATGCTCATTCGGAGCGGGCTGGACGGCCGCGCATCGCTTGGGCTTATGCGCAGGCGGTGTGAGGAAAGTCCGGGCTCCTCAGGGCAAGATGCCAGCTAACGGCTGGACGGGGCGACCCGATGGACAGTGCCACAGAAAAGAAGACTCCGAGAAGTGACCGCCGCGTGCGGGCGCGTTTCGGAAAAGCTGAAACGGTGCGGTAAGAGCGCACCAGCATGGCGGCAACGTCATGGCTTGGTAAACCCCATCTGGAGCAAACGCAAATAGGGATGCGATACGGCTGCCCTGCCGTGCGTCCGGGTTGCGCGCTAGAGACCGGAGGCGACTTCGGTTCGAGATAAATGGCCGTTCTCGACAGAACCCGGCTTACAGGTCCGCTCCGCCTTTATGGGGCCAGCAGCGCGAAGAGGGAGACGCAAGCATGACGACGTGTGCCATCGTAGGCGCATCTGACTTTAACGACGAGCAGTTTCGCGAGATGGATGCAGCCGGTGCCTTTGACGCGGTCATCGCGGTGGACGCGGGGTATGCCCATCTCGAGGCAATCGGGCGCACGCCCGATCTGGTGGTGGGCGACTTCGATTCGCTTGGCTATGTACCCAAGGGCGTGCGCACGGTGCGTTTCTCTGCCGACAAGGATAGCTCGGACATGGAGCTGGCGATCAAGCGCGCGAAGACGGCGCGCCATGCGGCGTTGTACGTGTTCGGCGCGCTGGGGGGACGCCTCGATCACACGCTGGCCAACCTGCAGGTGCTGACTGCGGCAAGCGAACAGGGGCTGACGGTATGCGCCATCGACATGGCGAGCGCCGTTTTCTTCGTGACGGGGCCTGATGCCTTTGAGGCCCCTGCGCGGACGAGCGGCACCGTGTCGGTATTCGCGATGAGCGATCGCGTGGAGGGACTGTGCGAGCGCGGGCTGAAATGGGAGCTAGACGACGTGGAGCTTACGAACCGCTCGTCGCAGGGGCTTTCCAACGAGCTGATCGGGGAGCCGGTTCTCATCGGGGTAGATGCAGGCACGATTGCCATCTTCTTCCCGTTGTAGGGGTGCTGTCGCTGTTGCGTGGCTGCGGTCGTAGGTAGCGACTGTGCAAAACGCAACCGCTGAGTTGTGGGGATGCTGTTGCGTGGCTGCGGCCGTAGGGACGTGTGGGCGTAGACGGCTGTTGAAAGCGCGCGTGGGCCGTTGCGCTGTCGTTCGGAGGCGCTTGGCTGCCCAGGCTGCGGCATTTTGCTGCACTATTTGCGGCTAACGGCTTGACGTGGCGGCGCACAATCCGTAACATATCATCTCGCGTTTGCTTTGACGGTAAGCGCACGCAGGCCACACTGGGGTGTCGTCTAATGGCAGGACAGCGGTTTCTGGTGCCGTATGTGAGGGTTCGACTCCTTCCACCCCAGCCACTTTTTTGCGTTGGCGAATTTTTGCGAGATGCCAGCAAGAAAACAGTGACTTGCGATTGACTAATGTGCGTCTTGCGGTAAACTATCAGACGCGTTATGTGGCTCCGTCGTCTAGCGGTTTAGGACGCCGCCCTCTCAAGGCGGAGGTCGCCGGTTCGAATCCGGTCGGAGCTACCAGAAACTACAGGTCAGTGGGCATTTTGCTCGCTGGCCTTTTTGTTTGTCATGGGCTGATTTGCCTGGCAAGACACATCGAGAACGCGTTGAGAGCGCACAAACACTAAGACGACTCGTGCGAGAGTCACTGGCGACAGGCGAGTGCATCACTGGTTATCGCATCCGCTGATCGTGGGCGGATTGATGCGGGCATGCTAGTGGATATGGTCTACTATATGATGATGCACAGTATGGGGGAAGCGAGCGGTGCGGAGGCGAGCATGAGCAAGCGCGTAGTGATGGATTTTGACAATACGCTGGGGGTGCGCGGGTGTGACGTGGACGACGGGCTGGCGCTCTTGGCGCTTCTGGGCACCGATGACGTGCAGGTGGAGGCCGTGTGCACCTGCTATGGCAACAGCGACATCGACACGGTCACGCGCAATACCGAGCGCATGTTTGCCGAGCTGGGCATCGAGATACCCATCTATCGCGGGTGCGCCGGACCGGATGCGCCGAAAAGCGATGCGGCGCAGTTCCTTGCCGAGGTGGCAGCGGCGAACCCGGGCGAGATATCGGTGCTCGCGACGGGGTCGATGACGAACCTCAAAGGCGCGGCTCTCATCGATGAGGGTTTTTATGCCAACGTGCGCGAGGTGGCATGCATGGGCGGCGTGACGCGCAGCCTGGTCATCACGCCGGGTCGCATCATGGACGAGCTCAACTTCAGCTGCGACGCCGAGGCGACGCTGGGGCTGTTGGCAGCTCCGTGCCCTACTACCATCGCGACGGCGCAGAACTGCCTGCCGGCGTTCTTTCGGCGCGACGATCTCGCGCGCGAGTTTGGTGCTGAGTCGTGGCTGTGTCGTACGGTGGACTATTGGTTCGGCGACATGGATGCGGCGTATGCGTGGGACGGCTGGACGTGCTGGGATTTGGTGGCGGCGTTCGCTGTGGCGCGTCCGCACCTGTTTGAGCAGCACACGATGGAGGTGACGCTGAACCGGCGATTCCTCGAGGCGGGCTATCTGGAGCAGGCGGCTGAAGGCGCGCCTACGGCAACGGTGAGCGTGCCGGCCATCGCCGATGCTGACGCCTTTCGCGCCGAAGCCTACGAGGCGTGGCGTGCGGCGTTCGCGCGGCTCGGTATACTCTAGCTCATTCGAGCGGCGCAGCATGGCACGACATGAGAGGCGAGGAGCGCGGGTGAGAACTGTCGTCTTGCAGGGGATACGAAACGTGCGCGACCTGGGCGGCATTCCTGTCGGCGGCGGTCGCCAGGTGAAGCCAGGCCTGCTGTTTCGGGGGAGCGCTCCGTGCGACGCCACCGACGCTGACAGTCAGATGCTGTTTGGCAAGCTGGGTATCACGTGCGTCATCGACCTGCGGTGCGGCTGGGAATGCCAGGCGCACCCGACGCGCGTTCCTGCCACCGTGGAGCGCGTCCATGTTCCGTTCTATGACCTCGAGAAGGTCGGCATCGAATACACCGAGCTGGCTGCCGGCACCAAGGTGGTGGGCCGCGACGTGGCGTGCGATCCCATCCGGTTCTATCGGTCGCTGGCCAACCCGCTGACCGTGGCGCAGATGCGCCAGGCGCTCGCGTGCGCTTTCGAGCATGCGCTGCGCGGCGAGCCGGTGTATTTCCATTGCAGCGGAGGCAAGGATCGCGCTGGCGTGCTGGCGGCGCTGGTGTTGCTGACGCTTGGGGCGAGCATCGAAGACATCTTTGACGACTATCTGATCACCAACGAGTCGCGCGACCAAGACTATGACCGATTGTTCCAGCGCTTCTTGGTGCTGGCTGACGGCAACGAGGAGCGAGCCCAGGCCCTGGTCGCGTCGCATCGCGCCCATCCGCAGTATCTCGCTGCGTTTTTCGAGAGCGTCGAGCAGCGCTATGGCAGCATGGAGGCGTTCATGAGCCAACACCTGGACATGCCTGAGAGGCAGCGCGAGCGCATTCGCCAAGCCTGCACGTGCGGTAGCCCGGATGCCCGTCGCTCGTCGGTGCGGGTAGAGGTGTTGCCGCCAGATGCGCGGGTGCGCCTGGCGGCGCTAGAGGCCGAAGCATTCCACCGCGATGCGCTCCATGAACTCGTCTGACAGATAGACCGGCAGCTTGCTGGCCGTCTTTTCCGTGGTATGGGCGGCTTCTCTGGCGCTTGTGGCTCCTGCGGCCTGCGTGTAGCGCGGAATTGCCTGCACGCACCAGGTGGTGCTCTTGAGGGCCGTCATCATGCGCCAGGCGCAGAAGCGCTCCTCGAAGTTGTGCGGCGCAAAGCGGTCATCGACGGCCTGCCAGTATGCTTCCAGCACCGCAGGGATGTCCGTGGCGGGAAAGAGGAATTCGCTGTCCCAGTACGTCGTGGTGGGGGAGACGAAATAGGC
>CAJUFC010000239.1 GCA_910585565.1 uncultured Eggerthellaceae bacterium
AGCTGACGCGAATCTTGTCGCCTTCGGTCTGGGTCTTGATCTTGAGCTTGAGGTCCTTCAGGCTCTTGTTGATCTTGCCCAGCGTATCCTTGTCGATGCCGCTCACGATGTTCGCCTCTTTCTTGACGCGACCACCTGACACAGCCTGCGGATCGCCCCAGCGCACCGCGCCCAGATCGATCTTGCGCTTGATGAGCTTCGAGTTGACGATGTCGATGATCTGGCCTGCCACGAAGTCGGAAGGCGCCACGATCGTCATCTCGTGCTTCTGCTTGTCCAGCTCGATCTCTGCATTGGCGTCCTTGAGGTCGTAGCGCTGAACAAGCTCCTTTTTCACCTGCTGGAACGCGTTGTCAACCTCTTGCATGTCCACCTGAGACACGATATCGAAGCTTGATTCTTTGGCCATGGTTCTCCTTCTCCTACGTTGAGGTGTTCGTGGCTGATGCGCTCGACGACGAGCTCGAAGTCTGGCGCGCCGCATACCATTGTCTGAGTATCTCGACGAAGTCTATGGTAACGGAATAGTTGCTCGAGCTGCCCTCTCGCTCAAGCTCTACGTCCTCGCCGTTGACCGTAACGGTCACCCCGGCGGGGTTGGCGGTGCGAATCTTGATGGAGTCGGTAATCTCGAAATCGTCAGAATGGGGACCATCGACGACCTCGGCCAGCTCCGGCGTCTCCGAGCCGCCACGATAGATCTCGAGCCACGCGCTTTGCCCCGTGGGCACGCTATAGGTCACCTTGGCGTTGCGCGGGGCAGTCTCAGCGCCGCTCACCTGATCTTGGTCCTCGGGGCTCGAAGTGTCCGTGAGGCCCGATATGGGAATGTTGGGCACCTCGTTGGTGGCCTGCTTGCCGCCGTTCACGAACACCACCACCAAGATGATGGCGATGATGAGCACGGCGACGATGCCGAGCAGCATGGTCAAATTCATGCCCGCGATGCCGGAACGAGGCGCCTGCCCGGCTCGCGCATACGGCGGCGTCGAAGCCACCGTGTCGTAGGACCGCCCCACGCGGCCCTCCGAACGCGAGGGTGAGCCGCCAAACGATGCCAGCACCGAGCCGATGCCTGCGGCCATGCTGCCCTTTTGGCGATTGTCCCTTGATCCCTGCTTGCGGTTGCGCGACGGGCTGCCTCCACGCGACGGCGGATTGCCTCTGCCTTGGCGCGAGCGAGAGCGCGCAGGCAACGCCTCTCTGAACTCGCGTGACGCAGGGCGCTCGTCGTAGTCCTCGCGTCGGTCGCGCCCGGGCGGCAGCGCCGGGTCGATGAAGCGCGTGCGCCTCGAGGGAGCGCCACCTTCTCGGTCGAGCCGTTCGCTGCGCATCGGACGCGAGCGCGAAAGGCTTTGCGAGGCACCGCGCTCGTCGCGGAACGCTCGCGACGGCTGGCGGTCCCGCGACCTGCCAGAGCCGCCATGCAGAAAGCCCAGCTCATACGCATTGACCTCGTCGAGATACAGTTCGGTAATCTGTCGCTCGTTGAGATTGAGGGCGCGCGCATAAGCGCGAATCATGTTCTTGGCGTAGCCGCGCGCCGGCATGCGATCGAAGTCGCCGTTCTCGATGGCGGCGAGGATGTCAGGGCGCACGTGCAGGCGCCTCGACATCGAAGCAAGATCGTATCCGCTCAGCTCGCGCTCGTCGCGGAGTATGTCGCCGAATGACCTATGAGGCATGCACTGCTATCCCTAGATACGCTCGTTCGAGGCGCTTGCGGTCTCGAACGCCTTCACCGTCTCGAGCTCCATCTCATCAACGAGGACCTCGCGCGGACGGGACCCATTCGCCGGTCCCACGATGCCCGCTTCTTCCAATTGATCCATTATACGCCCTGCGCGCGCATATCCCACCTTGAGCCTTCGTTGGATGTTGGAAGTGGAGCCCATGCCGCTCGAGACGACGATGTCTGCCGCCTCCCACAAAAGCGGGTCATGGTCGCCCGAGGCGCCACCGCCGGCGGGGTCGGTGGTGCCGATCGTATATACGTTGGTCTGGAGGATGTCGGCGTGATACTCGGGTTCGCATTGCCCCTTGACGAACTCGACCACGCGGTTTATCTCGTCTTCGGTGACGAAGCACCCTTGGATGCGCTGCGGCTTGGCCAGCTCGGGCTTGGAGAGCAGCAGGTCACCCAGCCCGATGAGGCTTTCGGCACCAGGCGAGTCGAGCACCACGCGCGAGTCGATGCCCGAAGCCACGTTGAACGCGATCCTGTTCGTGATGTTCGCCTTGATAAGACCGGTCACGACGTTGGTGGACGGGCGCTGGGTCGCGACGATGAGATGGATGCCGGCCGCGCGTGCCAGCTGTGCGATGCGGCTGATGGACAGCTCCACCTCCTTGCCGATATTCATCATGAGGTCGGCTAGCTCGTCGATGATGATGACGATGTAGGGCATCTCCTCCAAGGGAGCAGCCTTTTGGCTAGCGTCATTCTCATCCTCGCCGTCCTTGTCGGCATTGGCCTTTTCTGCCTGCGCCTTTGCGTTGTATTGCGCGATGTTGCGTGCGCCGACGCCGCTGAATATCTTGAGGCGCCGCTCCATCTCGGCAACGCCCCAAGACAGGGCGCTTGCCGCCTCCTTGGGTTCGGTGACGACCGGCACGTAGAGGTGCGGGATGCCGTTATAGGGGGTGAACTCGACGCGCTTAGGGTCAATCATGATGAAGCGCACCTCAGAGGGCGTGGCCCTCATGAGGATGGACATGATCATGGCGTTGATGGCCACCGACTTGCCCGAGCCAGTCGTGCCGCCGATGAGCAGATGGGGCATCTTGGCGAGGTCCGAGACGATGGAGTTGCCCTCCACGTCCTTGCCGATGGCAATCTGCAGCGGACCTGCGGGCGCATCTTTCAGGACGTCTGTCAGAAGGACCGTCTCGCGCTCGGCGTTGGGCACCTCGATGCCGACGTAGTTGGTGCCAGGAACCGGAGCGAAGATGCGCACGCCAGGAGATGCCAGCGCGAGCGCGATGTCATCGGAGAGCGCGGTGATGCGGCTTACGCGCACGCCTGCAGGCAAGTTGACCTCGAAGAGCGTGACCGTCGGGCCGGCGATCCAGTCGACGACCTCGGCTTCGATGCCGAACTCCCCGATGACCTGCTGCAGGTGCGCAGCTACCGCGGAAAGCGCCTTGGAGGACGACGCGCTCTTCTTGCGCGGCGCTGGCGCCTCGAGCAGCGACAGGTCGGGCAGCTCGTAGCCCTCTTGCGGCGTGGGAACGATGCACTCCTTCACAGGCTTGGCAGTGTCAGCGGAAGCGCGCTTTTGCGCGGCGGCCCGCTTTGCCTCCTTTGCAGCCTTCGCAGCCTCGCGTGGAGAGCCGCGGCGCTCGCTTGCCGGCGCCTTAGGCGCGACGGCCACAGGGGCGACTTCGTCATGCGTCTCTGCCGGCGACGCGTCGGGCGCTTCGGGCTCGGGAGCAACCGACGGAAGCGGGCGCAAAGGGCGCGTCATCTGGCTAGCTTCGAGTGGAGCCACCTCAAGCCGCCCCTTGCCCGCGCCTCGGACGGAGACCGGCTGGACGAGGCCGTATCCCTCATCGAGCGCAGCCGTCTTGTTCGGGTCAAAGCCGGGATGCACCCAAGCAGGATCGACCGGTCCGTTCGTGAGGGATGGCTGCGGCACGCCCATCCCAGGCGAGCCCTTCCTGATGCGCGCAAACCCGGCAGAGCCAGACGGGCCATACGGATCATCGTGCCGATGAGACTCGAACTCACGGCGCTTCGCGTTGAGCCGCTCGATGAGTTGCGAGACGGAAAAGCCGATGATGATGAGGCCGACCAGCATGATGCCGACGAGGATGACGCCCGTGACGACGCGCCCGAAGAGCATGATGCCGCACCAG
>CAJUFC010000240.1 GCA_910585565.1 uncultured Eggerthellaceae bacterium
CCGCAGCCGAACTGCACAGGCACGGTGAGCACGAGCAACAGCACGTTGGCAGCAAACATCGCCTGCACATGCGTAGGCGCGCCCACGAATAAGCCGGCCAGCACCTCGCCAACAGCCATGTGCGCCCCTGGCAGCATGCCGATGCAGAAGATGACGACCGTGAGCGCGAGGCTCACGAAGAAGACGCACCGGTCGCGCTTGGCGCGCGCCTCCTCGCGGGCACGCCGCCTCTCGTCGATGAGCGGAGCATCCTCGGGAATGACCTCTGCCGTGAATGACAGGTCATCGAAGACGTGCAGCAAGTCATCCACGCTTGCTGTCTCGGGGTCAAACGCAACGCGCCCGGTGTTGTTGGCGAGGTTGACCGCCACATCCGCCACGCCAGGCGTCGCCCGAAAGCGTTTCTCTATGTTGGCTGCGCAGTTGGCGCAATGCATGCCCTCAATGGCAAGGCGAATCTCAGCCATGCTCTCTCGCTCCCATTCTTATGAAAATCGACCGATGAGCTCCATGACCTCATCAATCACCGCATCGTCGCCCCTGCGAATCCCGTTCGCCACGCACGTCCTCAGATGCTCGCGCAAAACGACCCCCGACACGCCGCGAACGGCCTTCTCAGCAGCCGCAAGCTGAGTAAGCACATCACCGCAATACCGATTGCCCTCGATCATCGCCTTCACGCCATTGAGCTGACCAATGACGCGGTTGAGGCGTTTTTGTATATCGTGCTGCACATCGTCGCTGCGAGGCTGCTCCTTGTGCCTGTGTATGCCCGTTTCCGTCATCTCTTCCCTATGCCTCCTCAGGATATACCCCATAGGGGTATGTGATAGGTATGAGTATATACCCTTAGGGGGTATATTTGCAAGAATGACGTGGCATCAAATCGCGACGTGCTAAGAGTCCTGTTTGCCGTGAGCTGTTCCTACCGCATGCGGCGCAGCCATACGAAGGCAAGCGCACCAAGCAGCGCAAGCGCTGCCACTACAGCAATCGCCCAGGCGATGGGGCCTCCCGGAGCAAGCGTATCGGAAGAAGGCCGCTCCGCGCCGACGCCAGACGCAAGAGCATTCGCATCAAAACGCTCAGCCGCCTTCTGCCCAACGCCCGCAAGGTCGCCTGTCGAACCCTGCTTGTTGATCTTGAGGGCGAACGGTGAGAGGTCTTCGATGCCATGGAACGTCACGCTATCGTCGTTGACCGCCGCCGGGCCATAGCTGCTGATGTCATCGGGGTTGCCTGCGTGCGCATGGTACAGCGTTGCGACCCTTCTGTCGTACTGGCTCGGCACCGGGAAGCTGATGCGCAGCGAGCCGAAGCCCTCATGCACCTCTTCGCCGTTGATCTTCAGAATGACGTCATAGGCTCCGATGAGGGTGCCGCCGGGAGTCTCGGTCGCCTTCTTGATGAGCGCATCGTAGGCTGGCCCCTCCCTCAGCGGAACCACCTCCACCGTCTTCAAGCTGCCCGGGGTGTCGTCGAGCGTGATCCTGAAGCCGTTGGAGCGTAGCTCGCCATCAACCAAGGTCGACTCATCGACCGGAGCCGTCTTCTTCGCTGACGCTGCCGACGACTTCCCTGTCGCCTTTAGACGGCTAGACGAGTTGTCGGAGAAGCTGTTTCTGATAGCGGCGTTGACGCGGTCGACGTAGCTTCCGCGATTGCCCGCGCTACCATTGTTGGCATTGCCGGAATTGTTGCCAGCGTTTACGCTGCCGCCTGGCTTGTAGTTGCCGTTGGCGCTGTTGCCGCCAGTATTGTTCTGGTTGCCATTGCCACCATTGTTGCCGCCGTTGTTGTGGTCGCCATCGCCGGTGGTATTGTCGTTGTCGCTGCCGCCGTTGTTGTCGCCATCAGCGTTGTTGCTGTCATCGCCAGGCTTTTTGGGCACCGCGACGGTCTCGACATGCTCGCGCACGCCGTCATTGACGACGGCGGTATAGACGAGCTGCGCACCCGCATCCCGCACAGACACCTCTGCGTTGAGCACGCGCTTGTGATGGGCATACTTCTCGCAAACGAAGGTTGCCTGGGCGCTGCCCATGTCAGGCGCCCACTGCCACAGCGGCCCCGTCCAGACATGGTCGACCTTGGGCACCGCCTCGCCGCCCTGACGCGCGTCGCATCGCGTGCATCCCATGACAGCCGAGCGGCCCTCCTGGTCGCAGGTAGGCGCCACTGCCGGAGATGCCTCACGAGAGAAGTCGTGGCCGAGCGCTGAGGCACCCTCTTCGGTGCGGGTATCGTCGCAGCGTGTGCATGCATGAACGCTCGTTCCCGCCTCGGTGCAGGTAGGTTCGACCTCCGTCACGACATAGTCATGCCCCAGGGCCGGAGCGCCTTCTTCGGTATGGGTATCGTCGCAGCGTGTGCATGCGCGCACGATTTGCGCCGCTTCGGTGCAGGTGGCAGGCGTCTCGGTGGCGACATAGTCGTGGCCAAGAGAGGCAGTACCCACTTCTGTATAGGTGTCCGGGCATCTCTTGCAGGTGTAGGTAATCCGTCCTGGCTCGGTGCACGTGGGCGGAACGTGCTCAAGAGCGTAGTTATGGCCGAGCGCCGGCTCGCCAACCTCCACAAAGGAGCGACCGCACCGCTCGCAGGTATGAGTGCTCGACCCGGCCTCCGTGCAGGTGGCCGGAGTATGCGCGATGACGTCGTCATGCCCCAAGGCCGGCTTGCCCTCGTCATAGGCGTGGCTGCACCGCTTGCAGGCATAGGATACCTGGCCATCCTCGGTGCACGTCGGAGCCTTCTCCGTCACGGCGTAGTCGTGGCCGAGCGGGTCGGTCGCGCGGTGGTCCGAGGAGAGCTGGGCGCGGCACGCCGAGCAGCGGGTGACCTCGTCGTAGGAGCCGCCCCGCTCGCAGGTGGCGGCCACCTCGTTCTCGCGCTCGGGGGCGCCCGGCGCGTGGTCTGCCTTAGGCAGCGCCTCGCCGCCTCGGCGCTCCTCGCAGCGGGAGCACCCCATGACGGCGGACTTGCCCTCCGCGGTGCAGGTGGGGGCCACCGCCGGGGACACCTCCCGCGAGAAGTCGTGGCCGAGGGCCGGGGCGCCCGCCTCAGAATAGGTGTCGCGGCAGCGCGTGCAGGCGTGGGTGACCTGGCCGGCCTCGGTGCAGGTGGGCCCGACCTCGGTCGCAGCGTAGTCGTGGCCGAGGGCGGGGGCGCCTGCGTCGGTATAGGAATGGCTGCATCGCTTGCAGGTGTGCGTCGCCACGCCCGGGCTCGTGCACGTGGCCGAGGTCTCGGTCACCGCATAGTCATGGCCCAAGGCAGCGGCGCCCTCTTCGACGTAGGAGTGATTGCATCGCTTGCAGGCATAGGCGGTCGTCCCGGCCTGCGTGCAGGTGGCCGAGGTCTCCGTCACGGCGTAGTCGTGGCCGAGCGGGTCGGTCGCGCGGTGGTCCGAGGAGAGCTGGGCGCGGCACGCCGAGCAGCGGGTGACCTCGTCGTAGGAGCCGCCCCGCTCGCAGGTGGCGG
>CAJUFC010000241.1 GCA_910585565.1 uncultured Eggerthellaceae bacterium
ATGGCGGCGAAGCCGATGGCGAATCCCATGCCGAAGAAGATGACCCCGATGGCAAGGTCGCCAAGCCATGCAACATGGTCAAGTCCCACGATCTGGATCTCAGCCACGATGCGCATAGCGCACGTAAGCACGCCGATGACGGCACCGCAGAAGACCGCGAAGATGGAGACATAGTCCCAGGGCATGCTGTCTATCTCGGCGAACCGCTTCCTGCTGGAGAAAAAGCCGGACTTGGTCTGCATTGCCACCGTCACTATCCCCGCGATTAGAATCGTGAGAGCCAAGGGAAGTTGGACGGGAACGACACTCTCGCCGAGTCTGGTAAGGATGGGGCTGTCGGTCGTGTATGCCACTTGGTTCAGCATGATGGCGTAATAGAGGCTCAAGATTGAGCCAGTGAGCAGAATGTAGCCAGACACCTTGGCGGCCTTGTTCTCCTCGACCTCAAGCCTCTCGTCCTTCGGTCCCATGATCTCGTTCCATTTTCTAACTAAGTACATGGCGCACTCCTATTCCCAGAAAAGGTCGTCCAGCGTTTTGTCGAGCGTCTTGCAGATGGCCGTGCAGAGCTTGAGGCTCGGGTTGTAGCGGCCTGCCTCGATGAGGCCTATGGTCTGGCGCGTCGCTCCCACAGCATCGGCGAGCTGCTGTTGAGACAGACCCGACTCCATGCGGGCGCTCTTCATCCGCTCATTCTTCTTGCCCTCCAAGAAGGTTCCTTTCAGTTTGCATTCCTGAATGTAAGATATATCTTGCATGGCAATTATATATTGCATAGTAGCGATGTCAAGCAAAATGCGTGTTCCATGCTGATGGCTACGAAACTAGAGATGTCGCGATACAAGGGGCTGCGGCTTCGCCGCCTCGCAAGAAAGCGTAACCCTAGGATTGCTTTTCTCAAATGCACTAGTGACGCAGGTGACGCAGGACGGGGATAACGTCATCAAGGCATGGGACAATCGGCTCGCGCGAAGCAAATGATGACGTTATCCCCGTCCTTCGTCATCTTGCAGCGGGAAACCTTGCAAAAACGTTAGGCGCACGTAAGGCGAATCGATGGCGGCGGGACGTCACGTCCCTTACGTTGGTTCCAGTCCCGGATTGGAGCCGCCCATGCTTTTGAAGCTTGCCATGCGCAACGTACTGCGCTCAGCGCATGACTACTCGGTATACTTCGCCACGCTGGCCTTCGCGGCCTGTCTGCTGTACTCCTTCACAGCCTCGAGCGATTACCTCCTATCGCTCGACCTTACCGCCGACCAACGCGGCATCTACGAATCGGCCTCCATGGTCACCCAGGCTTTCTCGGTGTTCTCGGCGCTCGTTTTCGCGTTCCTGGTGACCTATGCCAGCCGCTTCATCCTGCGCCGTCGCTCCAGGGAGTTCGCCATCTGCGGGATCATGGGGATGGAGCCGGCAACCATGGCGCGCATTCTGGCCTACGAGGGATGCGTCGCCGCCGTGGCCGCGCTTGCAGTCGGAATGCTCGTCGGGGTGCTCGCCTCCCCTCTCTTCGGGGCCATCGCCGCCTTCGTCTTCGACGCCCCTTGGCAGCTTCTGCTCGTGTTCTCGGCCGATGCCGCCCTCTGGACCGCGGAATGCTTCGCCGGCATCATGGTGCTCGCCCTCGTTCTGGAAGTCCGAAGCTTGCGCAAGCGCTCGCTGCTCGAGCTGTTGGAGGCCGACAGCACGCCCGAGCAGCCGAAGGGAGCCGCCCGGCTTTCCGTAGGCCTCCAGACGTTGCTGGCAGCGATCCTGCTCGCCGTTGTTTGGGGCTCATGCCTGTTCCAGCCGGTGCAGTTCATCGTGTGGATCCTGCCCATGGGCGTCGCCGCCGTGCTGGCTACCGGAATGCTCTTCCGGGTCTGGGCCGTCAGGCGGCCGGAACGGGCGCGCCGCCGGCCCGAGCGCCTTCTGTCGGGGCTGCGCGTCTTCGACTTGCGCCAGCTTCAGGCTCGCATGTCCCTCAATGCGAACGCGATGGCATGCACCTGCGTCCTCATCGCCGTGGCAGTCTGCATGATGGTCGCAGGCCTTGCGTTCAGCGTCGGCATGCGAGACGAATCCGGGCTGCTGAACGACCAGACGCTGGCTCCCATCGGCTATGTCGGCATCTTCTATGGGATCACGTTCCTGGTTGCGGCTGCCGCCGTGCTGGCTCTGCAGCAGCTTGCAGGTGCGGCCGA
>CAJUFC010000242.1 GCA_910585565.1 uncultured Eggerthellaceae bacterium
CCATGACCTTGTAGTTCTCGGCCGCATGCTTGAGCAGGTCCATGTCGAAGTCGTAGCGGCCCTCGGCGCACGTATCCTCGACGAGCCGCAGCAGCAACGTCTTGTCCATGAGGCACACGCGCAGGTTCGCGAAGCAGTTGTCGGCACCGGTGTTGTTGGCCAGCACGGTACGCACGCGATCTCCGTCTATCTCGAGAAACGTCGTCGAGCCCGAGTCGTCCCGCATCAGCCGCTCGTCGCGCGAGTACATGACCGTGATGTCGGCGCCTGACTCAAGGTGACGTTCCATGAGCTGGTTGAAGTCCTGGCGGTACACCTGGTCGGTGGCCATGAGGAGACAGTAGCGCCAGTGCTGGTGCTCGACGAAGTCGCGCTTGGCCAAGACGGCATCGGGGAATCCCCGATACAGCTCGCTTCCCATGGAAAGGTCGTACGGCGGCAATATCTTGAGGCCGCCCACCTTCTTGGACATGTCCCACTCCTTGCCGGAGCCGACATGGCTCATGAGCGACTGGTAGTTGCGCTGGGTGATGATGCCCACCGAGTGGATGCCGCTGTTGGTCAGGTTGGACAAGAGCACGTCGATCATGCGGTAGCGCCCCGCGATGGGAAGCGCCGCAGTTGACCTCAGCTCGATCAGCTCGCGCAGGGCAGAGCCGCCCTGCTTCGCGTATACGATGGAAAAGGCGTTATTCACCACGCACCTCCTCATCAGCAGCCGTAGCCGCCTCGGCGCCGTCCGCCGCGGCAACCGCTGCCTCATCCGCTGGCTCGGCCGTCTCGTCTGCGACAGCGACGCCTGCCGACGCTGGCGTCGCTGGCGCCGCCGCTGGCTCAACCGGCTCAACCGGCTCGGCTGCCTCGACGATGGCGCCCGGCTCGATGGTCTGCCCGGGCTCCACGATGGCGCCCGGCATGATGGTCGCCTCCGCGCCGACGACGCACAGCTCGCCGGCACCCCCGACAGAGGCGCCCTCCCCCACGACCACGTTCTCGGCCAAAATAGCCCCCTCCACCACGGCATCAGAGGCAATCTGGGAGCTCTGCATGATGATGCTGTCCTTGATCTTGGCGCGCTCGTCCACGCGCACGCCCTGGAAGAGCACGCTATGAACGATGCTGCCGTCGATCTCGCATCCTTCGGGCACGAGGCAGGTATCCAGCACGCTCTCATCCCCGATGAGCGCCGCCGGCATGAAGGGGTTGCGCGAGTATATCTTCCACGTGCCGTCCGACAGCGTCAGCTCGGGGTCGTCTTCCAGCAAGTCCATGTTGGCGTCCCAGAGGCTTTGCACCGTGCCCACGTCGCGCCAGTATCCCTCGAACCGATAGGCGAACATGCGCTCCCCGGCGCCCAGCATGGCCGGAATCACGTCCTTGCCAAAATCGTGGCTGCTGTCGGGGTTTTCGGCATCCTGGATGAGGTAGCGCCGCACCTTCTCCCAGCTGAACACGTAGACGCCCATCGAGGCGAGGTTGCTGGGCGGGTTTGCGGGCTTTTCCACGAAGTCCGTCACGCGGTCGGTGTCGTCGGTGGCCAGGATGCCGAAGCGGCTGGCCTCCTCGATGGGCACCGACATGACGGCGATGGTGGCATCCGCCCCGTTGGACTTGTGAAAGTCCACCATGCGGCTGTAGTCCATCTTATATATGTGGTCGCCCGACAAGATCATGACGTAGTCAGGCGTGAAGCGGTCGATGAAGTTGGTGTTTTGGTAGATGGCGTCCGCCGTGCCGGCATACCAGCTGCCCACGTCCCCCACGCGCGTGAAGGGCTGCAGCGTATAGACGCCCCCTTGCGGCGAGTCGAGGTCCCACGGCGCGCCGGTGCCGATGTAGCTGTTGAGCACGAACGGCTCGTACTGGGTCAGCACCCCCACCACGTTGATGCCCGAGTTCGCGCAGTTCGACAGCGGAAAGTCGATGATGCGATACTTCCCACCGTAGGGCACGGCTGGCTTCGCTCGATAGCGCGTGAGGACGCCGAGGCGACTGCCTTGGCCGCCTGCGAGAATCATGCCGACGCATTCCTCATGTTCGTTCATTTGCCAAGACCCCTTCCTGCTTTTCTTGAACTCGAAGTAGACGACCGAGAGCGCTGGCACGTTCACGCGGGCATGATAGGGCTGCCCCTCGAACGCTCCGCGCTGGGCGTCGATCACGCCGACATTGCGCGAGCCTGACCCCCCAAAGCGGACGTCGTCGCTGTTGAGCACCTCGATGAGCGCGCCTTCGTGCGGCAGCCCCACCGTCAGCCCCCGCACCGCTTTGGGCGAGAAGTTGCAGCAGCACACCACGTCGCACTTGCTGCTCTCGGCGTAGGCGTCGCTCCGCTCGTCTGTGGGTGCCGCATGCCGCAGGAACGCTATCACGTTCTCGTTTCGGTTGTTCTTGTTCGCCCACGCAAAGCCGCGCGGGTCCATGTCGTCCAGCCACAAGGCGGCGTGCGAGCGATAGCAGTCGTTCAGCTCCGCTGCGAACTGCTGCATCTGGGCATGCGCCGGGAAGCGAAGCAGGTCCCACTCGATCTCGTCGCGGAAGTTCCACTCGTTGAACTGGCCGAACTCCGACCCCATGAAGGTGAGCTTCTTGCCCGGGTGGGCGAACTGGTATCCCATGAGCGTGCGCAGCGTCGCGAACTTCTGCTCGTATTCGCCGAACATCTTGTTCACCATGGACCTCTTGCCGTACACCACCTCGTCGTGCGAGAACTCCAGCACGAACGCCTCGCTGTAGGCGTAGTCCATCGAGAACGTGAGCGCATGGTGGTTGCCCGCCCGGAAGAAGGGGTCGGTCTGCACGTAGTCGAGCGTGTCGTGCATGAACCCCATGTTCCACTTGAACGTGAAGCCGAGGCCCCCCGCATACGGCGGCAGCGTCACCATGGGAAACGCTGTCGACTCCTCTGCAATCATGGCGCCGCCGGGGTAGTTGCTGAGCACCGTGGCGTTGAGCTTCTTCAGGAACTCGACCGCCTCGAGATTGATGTTGCCGCCATCCTTGTTCGGCACCCATTCGGTGCGGCCGTAGTCGAGGTAGAGCATCGAGCTCACCGCGTCGACGCGCAGCCCGTCGATGTGATAGACCTCGAACAAGAACATCGCCGCCGACACGAGGAAGCTCACGACCTGCGGGCGCCCGTAGTCGAAGACGAGCGTACCCCACTCGCGGTGCTCTCCCTTGCGCGGGTCGGCGTATTCGAACAGCGGCTGCCCGTCAAACTGCGCCAAGGCGAAGGCGTCTTTGGGGAAGTGGGCCGGCACCCAGTCCATGATGACGCCGATGCCGTGCGCATGCAGCGTATCGACGAAGTACATGAAGTCCTCGGGCGTGCCGTAGCGCGAGCTTATGGCGTAATAGCCGGTGGTCTGATATCCCCACGATGCGGGGTACGGGTATTCCGTGAGAGGCATGGGCTCGACGTGCGTGTAGCCCATCTTGATGCAGTATTCCGCCAGCTCGTCTGCCACGGTGCGATAGTTGGGCAGCGGGCGGTCGTTCTCGTTGTCTACGTCCTTCCAGCCGTCCGGCAGCCGCCATGACCCCAAGTGGAACTCGTAGATGGACAGGGGCAAGCGCTGCAGGTCACGCTGGCGACGCTGCTCGAGGTAGGCGTCATCGTGCCATTCGTAGCCGTCGAGCGCCCACACCTTCGAGGCGGTATACAAGCCGTTTTCCGCATGGAAGGCGAATGGATCGGCCTTCTGGAAGGCGTGGCCGTCAGCGCCGACGATATAGTATTTGTAGGTGTCGCCGTTGTGCAAGCCGCGCACGATGGTCGCCCACACGCCGTTGTGCACGTGCTCCATCAGATTGGCCGACGCGTCCCAATCGTTGAACGCGCCGACGAGGCTCACGCTCTTCGCGCGCGGCGCCCACACGACGAACAGCCAGGCGTCCTCGCCCGCATCCGGCAGCGGATGACATCCGAACGTATAGTACGCGCGCTGCGCATCCCCCCTGTCAAACAGATAGAGGTCGGCTTCGCGGACGTATTTCGAGACTGGGTTATCCATGGTCACCACGCATGTGGTCGCAGCCGCTACAACAGTGCCTATACGCTTCACTATACTAAAGCGAAGATAAAACGTTAACAAGCAGAAAAACTGTTGACAACAAGTCAACAACGGCCAATGGATGCGAGGGTCCCGGAGTGCACCCTCCGGAAAGCGACACGCGCCAGCCTGCATCCTGGCAATGCTTCGACCAACCGAAGGGCTCCTATGCTTTGCAGCTCCTGCGGGCGGTGAGGAAGGCGATAAAAGCACCGAGGGTGGCGCCGGCGGTGTCGACGAGCCAGTCGATGGGGTCGCAGGCGCGACCGGGGACGAAGTATTGGTGCAGCTCGTCGCTGGCGCCATAGAGGCTCGCCGCGATGACGGCCGCTATGACGAGCGGCCAAAGCCTGCCCTGAAAACACGCTTGCTGGCCGCGCCGCAGACGCGACGTGTGCCACAGAGCCGCAAACAGCAGCGCGCCGAAGACGGCATATTCGCAGAAATGAGCCGCGGGCGACACCACGTCCACCCCCGGCCCGAACACCGGGGCCGCCACCGATGACAAGAAGCGCTTGATGGCGGCAACGATTCCCTGCCCATCATCTAGATCGCTCCCCGTATGGGCAGACATAAAGAATATGAAGGCCGCCCACAGCCCAACGCACCCCCACCATACACCCACCCTTAGGCGCATCCTTGCATCATGCGTCATGGCCAGCAACCACCTCCCTGACAACGCCGGCAATGGATACGGCACGAGACCTCGATAGCCCAGTGCGCACGCCGACGGCTACGAGGTCTTCCGTCTCGATGTCGCAGCCCTTGCCGTTCACCATGGTCGCATGCTCCCCGTTCATGCCGCTGTTCCTCGTAAGGTCGTAGGCCGGAGAAAGCCTCCAGCGCCGCGCGTCCTCATCGAAGAGGAACGAGAAGTTCTTGGCATGGTCATCCTTGTTGCCAGCATAAACGTTGAAGCACATGAGTCGATACAGCTGCTCCGCGTCCTCGAAGTCCTCAGTGAGCCTCAGCGTCAAGCGCATCAGAAGGTCGTAGTCGAGGCTCGGCACGCGATGCGACGCCTCGAGGAGCGCCCCCGCCGAGGCCATGTGCATCTTGCGAACGGTACCCTCGCCCACGCCCTGCCGGTCGAACCGCTTCACGCCAAAGTAGCCAGCGCATTGCCTTGAGGGAAAGAGGCGCACGGGCGGCATGTCGATGCCACACGCGCGTGCCGCCAGCGCCAGATCGTATTCCTGGCGACCGATGTCGGCAGGGTCATGAGACGAGGGGAACTTCACGATCCAGTCTTCGCCATCGATCTCGGTGAGAATCTTAGGACGCGCGCCGCCCGATGAGCCGCCCAAGGCAAACAGCTCGTCCAGGTCTTCGCTGAAGTCCGCCTTGAGAACGCGGGCGCATTCCCGGGCAATCGCGTCGAGGTCGGTCAGGGAATGACGCGACGCAAGCGGCGTCTCGGGCACGTATTCCAGAGCACCCATGCCGCTTGCGCCCACGATGGACAGCCGCATGAACGGGCTGACCGAAGCAGGCTCGATGCCCTGCTCGCGCAGTAGGCGATCGACGAGCAGACGCCCCCATCCGTCCGGCAGGCTATCATCGAACACGCCGAACGCACCATCGAACGGGCGCGACTTGGCGACGAAGACGCCCTTTTCCAGCGGCAGGCTGAGCGGACTGATGCTGAAACCGTCTTGCAGCCACGACGCAGCATACTCGAACGCCATGAGGCCGTCTTTCGTCTCGGCCAGCGTGCCCACGTCGCGGCCATGAAGGCTCACGCGAAGGGATGCGAGACGAAGCAGCGAGTCGCGAGCACTCATGGGCGGGCGCTCTCGGCGATGACGTCTTGGATGGATGCATAGCTGCGCTGAGCGAAGAGGGATTCGAAGTCGTCCTCGCAGCCGAGCGCTATCGCGACCTTGACGAGAGAGTCGAGGGAGATGAGGCCTTCTTGCTCGAACCGCTTGTACGAGCCGAGGCTGACTCCGGCCTTGCGGCTCATCTCGGCCTGGGTGAGCTTACGCTCCTTGCGGCGCGCCCTGACACGCTCGGCAATCCCGCAGGCGACCTCTGTCGGAGTCTTTTGATCAAGACTTATCATAGCTAATATATTAGCAATTAGTAAAGAATGTGGCAATTCTAGATAATATACGAGTCATAGTTTCTATGCGATACATAGAGCAAGACCGCATGCCCCTAAGTCCGATGCGATGCAGAGAGAGCGACACTGCACAGAACCGCAGTGTCGCCCTCTCGAATCAGAGTCATATCACCAGCACGGTGGCGGGGTGGGGTTAGTGGACGAAGGTGAAGGTGACGGCGTCGCCGTCGTTGAGGGGGTATTCGGCGGGCGAGATGGTCTGCACGGCGCCGTTGACGGAGTACTCCCAGTGGCTGTCGACGCCGGCAGCGCCGTTCTCGAGGCCGCCGATGGCGACGACCGCCTCGGCATCGCCGGAGCCTTGCGTCTTCAGCTCGCGGCCCATGGCCTCAAGCGCGTCTAAGACCGTGGCCCCCTCGTCCACCGAAACGGTCTGTTGCTCCTCGGTGAACTGAAGCGCCGTCTCTTGGGCGTCTGCCCCCACGACCGACTCGGTGAGGGTCATCTCCACCGAGATGGTCCCCTGCGCGGCGTCAGCTGCCGAGCTGGCAGAAGACTCCGTGACGGGCGCCACGTCGTTGGCAGAAAAGCCGGCGCTCGAAGACGCCGAGGAGCCTGCCGGCGCCACACAACCTGCCATGCCAAGGCATACGGCCGCACCGAGGGCCGCCGCACAGCACGTTGCCGCGATGCGGCGCCCACGCCCCATCTTGCTCGTTTCGTTTACGCAAACCATATCAACATACCTCCTGATCGATTCTCACTTGGGCCTTGCGGGCCGCGCGACACGCACCGTGGCGACGCGCGACCCATCCGTGCTGCCGCAGCAATGCGACGGCGGCGCGCCCACTGCTATATCCAGGGCTGTACGATCGTGATCGGCATGGCAGCCGCCAGCACGAGCAGCCTGAGCGCGCAGCCACCGATGAGAATGCACACGTCAGACACGCCCGAGGCGAGGTGCCCACCCGGCGACTCCTCCTCCTTCACCGAGGAGAAGAACAGCACGCGCCACTCGATGACCGTCGGCACGATGAGCCCGATCAAGATGAACACGAGCCAAAACGCCACGGCACAGTTGCCGGACATGAGGTTCGCAACCGAGGCCGCGCCCGCGCTCTCGGCGTTGCTCGCCGTGACGAAGAGAAGGCTGGCGACCAAGAACAGCTCGGCCACCGGCAAGAAGAAGTGGAACTTCTTGAAGCCGGTCACGCGGTCGAACTCGCGCGGCGCGCCCACGATGGCAGCAAGCAGCACGGCCGACATGCCTGTCGAGACCGCCGACACTAGAAACAGCACCGGCAGAAGCGCGTTGTTCCACAGCGGGAACGTCTTGGCGACGCCCAAGAGGCAGCCCGTGTAGACGCACACGCAGATGCCCAGGACCGCGCCGGCGACATCCAGCCACACCGGCACCTTGAGGCCGCGGCCGAGAAGGTCCATGACGGCCACGACGAGCGCGATGACGACGAAGAGCGCCAAGAACACGACACCCCACGTCATCACCGATCCGAAGTTGGTGAGCAGCAAGGCGAAGCGCAGCGGGTTATGAAATCCCGCCGTGGCATCCACCATCAAAAGCACCAGGCCAACGATCACGCACACAGGCGCGATGACCCGGCCATACCGAATCATATGGACGCAGTCGGGCATCTTGAGGCGCAGGTACGCAGAGGCCGCATAGGCTCCGCCGCCCAAGCCCGCAAGAAAGAGGTACAGCCCGATGATTACGCCCCAAACGGGTTCAAACGTCATCTCCATCACCTCACGTAGAATATCTTCGACTGTGTCAGGTCGCCCGCGATGGGATGCGCGTTCGTGCGCGCGATCTCTCTCACCAGCTCGCTGTCGGGGTCATCGAGGTCGCCGAAGATGCGCGCGCCGGTGAGGCACGCCTCGACGCAGGTGCACATCTTGGTGCCCGACTGCTCGGCTGACACCGTGCAGAACCGGCACTTGTCGACCGTCCCGGTCTGGGGGTTGCGCACGCGCACCTGATAGGGGCACGCCGCCATGCAGTACAAGCAGCCGATGCAGCGGCCCTCGTCCACCTCCACGATGCCGTCAGCGCCCATGTGGGCAGCGCCGGTGGGGCACACCTGAGCGCACGGGGCGTCCTCGCAGTGCATGCATTGCAAAGGAACGTTCTCCACGTGCACGTTGGGGTATGCGCCGACCTCCTTGCGCTCGAAGCGGATGAAGTCCTGCTCGGGCAAGAGGTCGTTTTGCCGCTGGCAAGCCGTGCGGCAGGCATAGCACCCGATGCACTTGGTCGTATCGATCAACATGCCATATCTCGCCATCATGCACCTTCTTTCTCTGTCCAGACGCCCACGCAGGCCTCTTGGATGCAGAGGTCGCCATAGCGATCTAACACCAGTTCCTCGCTAAACAGCAGCGGGTTTACGCCCTTGCCCTCGGCCGTCCTCTGGCGCTCGGCGGTGCGCCCGAACGACAGGGGCAGATAGACTGCCGTGGGCACGATGCGGTCGGTGACGAAGGCCTTGGCCTTGCAGACATGCGCATCGTTGTACAGCACGACCTCGTCGTTGTCGGCAATGCCCAGCAGCTCGGCCACCTGGCGGTTGATCCAGACACTGTCCAGACCATACCGCTCGGCGATGCCCATCAGTTCGGGCACGTTGTAGCCATGCATGCCCAGCGCCGTCTGCTGGCCCACGATCAGCTTGAACACAAGCGGCTCGTCCTCGTCCAGCACGGCCGCCACGCGGTTTTTCTGCTCGCTGTTCATGTCGCTCAAGATGATCTCCTGCACGTTCGACTCTGCCAGCGGCGGCACCCATACCGGCAGCATCTCCCCCGCGACATCCGCTTGTGCGCCTGACGCGCACTCGATCTTGCCGCTGGGCGTGCTCCATGCGCTCACGCGCTGCACCGAGCCCGGGGCGACCTCGGCCGTGCCGAGCTGCTCCAGCGAGGTAAGGTCAATCCCAAAGGCGCCCAGCTCCCGCTTGGCGGCTGCCGTCGTTCGCGCGGCGAAGTCGGTCTTGGCACCGACTGAGTCGGCCAGCCCGTCCATGATGTCAGGCAGGGCGCGGGCATTGTCGCCATCTGTCGGCTCGAGCACCGGGCTGGCCATCGCGAAGGCGGCCACGCCGGCCTGCACGGGCACGGGCAGCGTGCCGGCCTCGAGATACGAGGCGAGCGGCAAGACGTAGTCGGCCTCCTCCGCCGTCTGGGTGAACTCCTCGGTCACGCAGACGAAGAGGTCGAGCGAATCCAGTCCTTCGTGCAGCTTGGGCACCAACGAGTAGTCGTACGCCACATCGGCGCCGACGGTCACGAGTCCCCGCAGCTGATGGTGCGCGATGAGTTCCATGAGGGCAGCCGCGCCCACGTCATGCAGCCTCATGCTCTCAGGAAATGCGATGCCTTCGTCGGCGTAGGCGTTGTCGCTGCCCGGCATCGCATCTTCGCCGGCTTGGGCGAGCGCTGCGTCATAGTCGAAGGGAAGGTATGCCCCGCCGCTCTGTCCCCAGGCCCCCAGCAGCGCCTCCAGCAGGCAGATGGCCTGCATCGTTTCCGCCGAGTTGGCATACGAGGTGCCCGCGATGCGGCCGTTGCCGTACTCAACGGCCACGCGGGGCGCAGCGTCAGCCAGCAGGCTCGCCAGCTCCTCGATGCGGAAGCTCTCGATGCCCGTGATACCCTCGGCCCATTGCGGCGTGTATGCGGCGATGGAGCGCGCCCATGCGTCGAAGCCCTCGACGTTCGCGGCGACAAATTCCCGGTCATAGCGGCCCGTCGTGACGAGGAAGTTGCACACGGCCAAGACCAGCGCCAGCTCGGTGCCCGGGTTCACCGGATACCACGCGTCAGCGAACTGGGCCAAGCTGCCCAGGCGCGGGTCGACCGCGACAATCGTGCGGCCGTCCGCATGCGCCTCCTCCAGCGACGCGACCAGGTCGGGCGTCGTGATGTCGGTCAGACTCGAATCCACCAGCACCACTGCCGATGCGTTGTCGATGTCGGGATGATAGCCATGAGCGCCGATCGTCTGCGCAGCAGCGGCGCCCTTCACCGTGTTGACGATGAGGTCATCGACGTAGACGTTGCCGCCGCCCAGCGCGTTCATGAGCAGATTGGCATAGATGCGCGCATCCGGCACCGCGCCGTCGTAGACGCACGCCAGCGCCTCGGCGCCGTCCGCATCAACGATGGATGCCAGCTTCTCGCCGATCTCGGCGAACGCCTCGTCCCAGCTGATGGTCTGAAAGCCGCCGTTCTCCTTGCGGCGCATGGGGTTTTTGACCCGCGCATCCGAGTCGATGCTGTTCGTGTAGCCGTAGCCGCGAGCGCACAGGCGCCCCTGCGCGTTGGGGTCGAACGGGTTTCCCAGGGTCTTTCCCAGCTTGCCGCAGGCGGTGTAGGCAGCAAACCCGCACCAGTTGGGGCAAGCTTGGCACAGCGTGTGCGTCACGTCCCACTCGGGTCGTGCGTTCGCCCCGATGTGGCCGCCTTCGGCGAAGGCCTGCGCCCCGGCGACGCCGCAGCACGCGAGTGCGCCGACGCCCGCACATCCTTCGAGGAAGCGGCGACGGGTGAGAGGTCTCTCTTTCATTTCGGCACCTCCCGCAATCAGGCGTCAACAAGGGTTATGGTGCGCACGATGCCAGCATCCAGCGCCGCTTGGGCGATGTTCTTCCAATCGACGAACTGGATGGCGCCATTGGGGCATTGCGCGGCGCACCGGCCGCACGAGACGCACTTGGTGGAGACGTTCGTCTCGGTATCGATGCGCGGCATGTTCCACGGGCACGCCTGCGCGCACATGCCGCAGCCGATGCACGTGCTGTCGTCCACCACGCGCGCGCCCGTCTTGGGGTCGGCGTAGATGGCATGCACCGGGCAATAGGCGGCGCACCACGGGTCCTCGCATTGCTTGCAGTGCTCGACGGTGAACTGGCAGTCATCATAGATGCCGTCCCCCGTGTCGATGCCTGCGCCGAAGTTGTAGTTGTCCCACACGCGAACGCGCGCGATATGCTGGCAGACGCGTGCGTCGTTCTTGAGCGTGCAGCTCATCTCGCACCTCTGGCAGCCAGAGCACTTGGCTCGGTCAGTCACGATCATCTTGAGCGGCGTGGTCTTGATCTCCACCCTGCCGGATGCGATGGACTTCTCCGTCACGCCCCATCCGACCAGCACGCCGCCAACCACGAGCCCAGCGACGCCGCATCCGCACATGGCAAGCACGTCGCGCCGCGTGAACACATGCTTCTTCTTCGGCTGTTCTGTATCCGCAGATGCGACGCCGGCAGCGTCTGCATCGGGCGGGATGTTTTCTGATGCGTCTTTTATAAAGGGTATGCGACCCTTGTCGGTTCTCTCCTCAGACATTGCGTCCTCCTCGTTGCAACGCGTGAAACTGCGAACAAGGAGCACCCACCTCACACCCGTGCTGCACAAGCACTGAATGATCTCATTCTAGACCTGCGCAAAACGCGCCTTCGACTCGTAGGGTGTTTGTTAACATCGTGTTTACATTGTTGTCGTCTTGACCCGTTTTGCTCGATACGACTCGCATGCGGTGCTAGAATGCATGCCATCAAAGAGCTCCAGATCGCATCCTGTGCTGCACAAACATAACGGAGATGAGGTTTGGAGATACAAAATGGCTGATAACAAGTCATACGGCTGGACCGGTAAGATTCTACGCGTGAACCTTACCGATGGCGCCGTAACCACCTTTCCCACCGAGCCGTACAAAGACTACATCGGCGGGATGGGCATCGCTAACAAGATCATGTTCGACGAGGTGCCGGCCGGAACGGCGCCCCTCTCGGAGGAGAACAAGGTCGTCTTCGCCGTGGGGCCGCTGACGGCATCGGGCACGCCCCTGGCAGGCCGCACCACCATCGCATCGCTTTCCACCTTCACCAAGGACAACCTGGTGGTTGATGCCCATTGCGGCGGCATGCTGGGCGCCCGCATCAAGCAGGCGGGATACGACGGCATCGTCATCGAAGGCAAGGCCGACAAGCCGGTCTACGTGATGGTGGACAACGACGACGTGAAGATCAAGTCGGCTGACGGCGTGTGGGGGCTGGGCACCCGCGCTGCGACCGAGCTCTTGTGCCGGCGCGAAGGACTCGACACGGTGGTCGCCACCATCGGGCCGGCCGGCGAGAACCGCGTGCCGTATTCGTGCATCATCAACTCGCGCAACCACTCCGCAGGTGCGGGCGTGGGCGCCGTTTTGGGATACAAGAACATGAAGGCGCTCGTCGTGCGCGGCACCGGCACCGTGAACGTGAAGGACCCGCAGGCCGTGGCCGATTTGTCTGACTACATGCTGCGCGAGATCATCGGCTCGAACAACAACCACGTGGTGCCGTCCACCCAGCAGGAATGGGCCGAGTACTACGACAAGGGCTCGCGCTGGACGGCGCGCAACGGCCTGTACTGGGAGCTGGCCGAGGGCGGCCCCATCGAGACGGGCGAGCCGAAGCCCGGCAACATCAACACCGTGGGATACCGCTGCATGAAGTCCACCAAAGACGACGGCCCGGCAGCCGAGAAGTACACCATCAAGATGGATGGCTGCCACAGCTGCCCCATCCACTGCTTCTCCGACATGCGCGTGCCTCCCAGCAAGGAGAACGGCGGCTACGCCACGACGGGAAACACGTGCGTGCCCAACTTCCCCTTCAAGTACATGATCAAGATCCTCGGCACCGACATCAAGGACGAGACCGAAGAGAGCCTCGTCTGGAACCAGGTGATCGGCTCGGTCATGGACGACTTGGGACTGTGGTGCAACTACGCGCAGCTCTACCGCGACATCGCGCACTGCGTGGCGACCGGCGTGTTCGAGCGCGTGCTGCCGCCGGAAGAATACGCCGCGTTCGACTGGAACAAGTTCTACACGAACGACCCCACCATCATGCCGCCGCTTTTGACCAAGATCGCCCAGAACGACTCGGAGCTGTCCTACATCGCACACGGCACCTATGTCTGGACCGACCGCTGGAACGACATGCAGTGGAACGACACCGTCGCCTCGTGCATGATCAGCCCGCGCGGCTGGCCGGTGCACCATTCGCAGGAATGCTTCGGGCAGGTGGGCATGCTGTACAACACGCTGTTCAACCGCGACGACATGATCCACTCCGCCGTCAACTTCCAGGGCTCGGGCCTTCCCTACGAACTCAAGCAGCAGATCGCCGAAGAGGTGTGGGGCGGCGCGGATGCCATCGACATGGACAAGGCCTACACCCCCATGAACGAGCACAAGGCCAACTTCGTGTGGTGGTCAGTGGTCACCGACGTGCTGCACGACTCGCTGACGCTGTGCAACTGGGTGTGGCCCATGACGGTCTCGCCCACCAAGGCGCGCGACTATCGCGGCGACCTCGATCTGGAATCGAAGTTCTTCAAGGCCGTGACCGGCGTGGACATGACCACCGAGGAGCTGTACCAGGCAGGCGCCAAGATCATGACGCTGCAGCGCGCCAACACCGAGCGCGGCATGACCGACGGCAGCGGCGCCATGGGCACCAACGACTTCCGCACCTACCACGACGTCTACACCGAGTGGCCCTTCACGAAAGACGCCGACAAGGCGCCCTTCACCGAGGGCACCGACAAGATGGAGAAGTCTGACATCCAAGACGGGCTGACCATGGTGTACAAGACGTTCGGCTGGGACGAGCAGCTGGGATGCCCCACCGCAGCATGCCTGGACGCCTACAACATGCCTGACGTGAAGGCAGAGCTGGAGGAGCTGAATCTGCTGCCGTAGCGCCGTAGCGCATCGCCACGACAAAGACCAAGCAATGCGAAGGGGTCCCGCTTCTCGAACACGAGAAGCGGGACCCCTATATGCGGGAAGAGCTCCGCAGCCATCGCCGCTCGTCGCTTGCCGATCAGTTCGCTGCAGGCACCGTTGGCTCCCTATAGACGGCAACCATCTGAATGGCGCCGCCGAACGACATCCCGCCTCCCGATTTCACCGAATGCGCCACGCGCTCAGGGTCGAGCACGATACTTCCGGCAGCCATATCGACGCCTGCATCCAGCAAAGACCTCGACATCACCACAGACGGACCGACCATCGTCACGAATGCGTTCTGGGATAGCTCCAACAAACGCGGAGCCGTTTTGTTCTCGAGCGTGACACCGGTGATGAATGCGTAATCGGCGCTCGGCAGAATGTATTCGCACGCCGGATCTGGAACATCCAAAGGCGCACGACAGTTTCTCTCGAGCACCGTGAGCCTAGCGTACTCCTCGATGCGGTCGACATGCGGGAAATGCCCCACCACGACCACGCTGGCATCATCCCTCGCCTCGATCTCGGGCCTCATCAGCTCGAACGCATCTATCTTGTGAACGGACCCATCGGGAAGCTCTACCGGCTCATCGTACACCGCCCCCATCGCGTCGACCAGCCGACGCTGACCGTACCACGCATTCATCGCGGCAATGCCAAGAGTGGCTTCCTCGAAACACCAAGATTTGGAAAGCGCCGCCATCTCACGCAAAGGCAGACCGCGAAAGTCGCGCTTGTCGGTGTGTTTCGTGGCTCCGCCGCGACAAGTGTACGAAATACCCGCGCCCGACTCTGCCTCAACGTAGCTCCAAGAGACCCCCAAGCAGTAATCTCGCACCAGAACGTCTTCCGGTATGCCCTCAATTAGCCGATCGTACAAATCCCAACCCATGACAATCCCCCCATTCGCTATATTATGCTGACACAAATATAATACTTGTTTGAGGATATATAGCTCAAGGAACGGCAGGCAAAAGACATGCTCTACATTCTCACCGGCGAGGTCCAGACCGGAAAGAGCCGTTGGCTCGAGCATCGCCTGGAAAAGCTGACGGCTGATGGCATCAGCTGCTATGGGGTCATCTCTGCGGGCATCTGGATAGAGTCTGCCAGCGAGCGCGCAAACGGTCATGGCTTCGAAAAGCTCGGCATCGAAAGCATCCTGCTGCCACAGATGGTACGCTTCGAGTTCGCAAGGCGGGTAGACCTGTCCCGCGAGGACGGCACGTTCGATGCGCGAAGCCAGGCCGGCCGGGCAGGACTGGGGTGGCACATCTACGATGAAGCAATCATGCAGGTGAACGCCCATCTCGCACAGATAGCGCGAAAGGCCGAAGTCGGCGAGATACAGGGACTGCTCATAATCGACGAGCTCGGTCGCTTGGAGCTTGATCACGGAGAAGGCCTGGTTGAGGCCGTAAAGTTGCTCGATGCCGGGGCGAACGGAAGCTTCCCAAACGCGATAGTCGTCGCTCGCAGCAAGCTGGCAGAAAGGGTCGCAGATCGCTTTTCCGGCGCATGGGGCGGCACCCAGACAATCTTGCTGAAATAGTCACTCACGAAGGAAAGCCTACCGTTCCCCCAGCGATTCTCCTTTCCCGCTCAATTTATTCTCGATCAAATATAATCCACAAATGAGAATAATATGAGAGGAACGATACGTGCACAGCGGGCATGCCCATACAGCAAGACGACAGGCCGATGAGCTCGAGCTATGCGAGCGTCGGTCCAAGCGGAGCATGCGCGCCGATGCCATCATCGTGGGCCTCGCGATTCTCATGGTTGCCCTCGCTGCTGTCTCCCTGATGCTCGGACGCTACCCCATCGACCCCCGTCAAGCGGTAGCCATGCTCGCGAGCTGCATCTTCCCGCTTGAGGCAACCTGGACAGAGCAACAGTTCACTCTCTTTTTCAATGTACGCCTCCCCCGCATCCTTCTCGCGCTCATGGTGGGCTGCTGCCTCTCTGTCGCAGGCGCCGCCTATCAGGGCACATTCCAAAACCCGCTCGTCTCGCCAGACATCTTGGGCGCCAGCCAAGGCGCGGCATTCGGCGCCGCCTTGGCAATCCTTCTGGGATTCACCGCTGCGGCGGTTTCGACATCAGCGTTTTGCTTTGCCCTCTTGACGGTGCTGCTCGTGCTGTTCATAAGCGCACGGGCGAAAGGCAACCATATGATGGTGGTCGTGCTCGCAGGCGTGATGGTAAGCTCTTTATTCAAGGCAGCGGTATCGTATTGCAAGCTGGTCGCTGACCCGACCGATGAGCTTGCCGACATCACCTACTGGCTGATGGGAAGCCTCACCGGAGCAAATATGTCGCAGGTATGGACGGTCTTGCCTATCCTCTTCATTGGATGCGCCGTGTTGTTCGCCCTGCGCTGGCGGATCAACATCCTTACGATGGGCGATGACGAAGCGTCGACCATGGGCGTGAACGCACGTCGCATCCGCATCGTCGTTCTCGTCACAGCAACCTTCCTGACAGCAGCATGCGTGTCAGTCACTGGCATGATCGACTGGGTAGGGCTCGTCGTCCCGCATCTGTGCCGCATGCTTGTCGGTGCCGACTACCGCGAGCTCATACCGGCATCGATGCTGATGGGAGCAAGCTTCCTGCTTCTCGTAGACGATATCGCACGCCTGGCGACCACCGCCGAGATCCCGATCGGAATCCTCACCGCGTTCGTCGGCGCACCGTTCTTCCTCTACCTCATTACCAGGAGGAAGCGCATATGAGCATCTCGGTGAAGAATATCTCGTTCGCATATGGCAGCCACGAGGTATTGCATGACATTTCGTTCGATGTCCCAGACGGAACGCTCGTGAACGTGCTCGGCCCGAACGGCGTCGGCAAATCCACGCTGTTTCGCTGCATCCTTGGCCTGAATGCAGGCTATACGGGCACCATCGAAGTAAACGGGAAAGACATCAGGCGCCTCTCGATCCGCGAGCGCGCAAGAGAGATCTCCTATATCCCGCAAACGCACGCGCCTGTCTACGATTACGAAGTGCTTGACGTGGTGCTGATGGCAACCGGCGCGGACCTGAAGATGCTCTGTGACCCTGGCCGCAGTCAGCGCAACCGTGCGCATGAGGCCCTTGAGCGCGTCGGCATCGAGGACTTCGCACATCGCATGTACACGCGCCTTTCCGGCGGCGAGCAGCAGCTCGTGCTCGTGGCGCGAGCGCTCGCGCAAAACGCCAACACCATCATCATGGACGAGCCCACAAGCGCGCTCGACTACGGCAACACCATGCGCGTGCTCTCCTGCGTACGCCAGCTCGCTCGCGAAGGACTCTCCATCATGCAGTCCACGCATAATCCCGACCACGCCTTCCTCTATTCCGACAAGACGCTCGTAATCAAGGACGGCTGCGTCGATGCTTATGGCCCTCCCTACGACGTCATCACCTCAGAGCTGATAAGCGGCCTGTACAGCCTTGACGTCGAGGTTAACTCCCTGTACGGCGACAAGGTGCGCGTGTGCGTGCCCGTCAAGGAAATAGCAGACGATCGAACGGAGACCGGAAAGGATGGGATCGATGCGATTAGTTAAGAAGTCGGTTTTAAGAGGAGCAGCCGTGCTTTTATGCGCCGGCGCGCTCTGCATGGGAGCTGCGGCTCTTGCGGGGTGCTCTTCGAATGGCCAAAGCACGAGCAGTCAAGCAGCCCAGCAAGCCCAATCACAGTCGGACACGCGCACGTTCACAGACTCGCTTGGACGTGAGGTGGAGCTGCCGACGAGCATCGAAAGAATCTGTCCGTCTGGCCACACCGCCCAGCAAGTGCTCTTGACCATGGCTCCGGACAAGATGATTGGCTTGTCGCAGCCACTCTCCGACGACCAGCTTGCCATCTTCGGCGAGAAATTCAAGGATTATCCGGTTTTCGGCGCGGTGCTCGGCGCCAAGGACGACTTCAACCGCGAGGCGGTGGCCGCCGCCGCTCCGCAGGTCATCATCGACACCGGCGAAGTGAAGAAAGACACGCAGGAAAGCCTCGATGCCCTGCAAGAGCAGCTCGGTATCCCCGTCGTCTTCGTTGAGGCATATCTCGAAGACTATGGCGCGGCCTATGCGACGCTGGGCGAACTGCTGGGAATGGAGAAGCGGGGCAACGAGCTGTCTGAATATTGCACGCGCGTCTACAGCGAAGTCCAGAGCACCATGGCGGCCATCCCCGAAAGCGAACGAGTGAACATGGCTTATCTCCTTGGGGAGAACGGGTTGAACGCCATCGCAAAGACGTCGGTCCAGGCGCAAGTGATCGACATGGTCGCAAACAACGTCGTAGTGGTTGATGGCGTCTCCAGTAAGGGCAGCGGCAACGAGATCAGCCTTGAGCAGATTGCCGTCTGGGACCCCGAGCTCATCATCTTCCAGGGCGGCAGCATCTACGACTCCGTGCGCGCAGACCCCGCCTGGAGCCAAATCTCGGCCATCGCGAACGACAACTTCTACGAAGTGCCGAGCAACCCCTGGTGCTGGATGAACAACCCGCCGACCGTAAACCAGCTGATGGGCATGCAATGGCTGCCTCGTCTGCTATACCCCGACAAGTTCGATGACAGCATCGAGGATGTCACAAAAGCCTACTACAGCACGATGTACGACTATGACCTGACAGATGCGGAGCTCAGCGACATCCTTCAAGGAGCGCTTCCCCATTAGGTTCGTCGCAGCTACGCTGCCAGGCAATATGACAATGCCGCATACGCGACGCAGAAAGGAACGAGCAAGTTGGTGACTTCTGAAAGAAACCAGATCGAAGGCGCTATCAGCTCCGTTGAAAGAGACGATGCAAATGGCATCGTCGCAATCAAGGCGACCGAGGCTATGGTCGTCGTTTAACTGCCAATTCCTTTTTCCCTCCTCTCTCGCGAAGAGGCTGGCACTTGCTGGCCTCTTCGCATTTTCCAGGAAACAGCAAGCGAGCTAGTCTAAGAGGTGCTTATGAGAAACCACGCAGAACATATTGAACTGTCACGAGACGAAGCAGTGCAAGGGATGCTTGAGCTCCTTCCAGATTCTTTCGGGAGAGATCGCTACGAGCTTGTGAGCATGAGCGATTCGTACGACCGCGTTCTCGCCGAAGACGTACGCTACAAAACAGACGTTCCGAATACGCTGACCTGCTGCATGGATTCAATAGCGGTCCATTGGGACGACTTCGCGGATTTGGACGAAGGCCTCTTGCCTAATACCGAGAAATGGACACGAGGCATCGATTGGGAATTTGCGAACACCGGCGTTGCGATGCCTGAAGGCTTTGACACCGCAATCGTGATCGAGCATGTTGAAGTATCCGAAGACGAGCAGCACATCTCGATAGACGCAGCTCCATCTGCGCGGTTTGCAGGCACGAAGGCTCCCGGGTCAACTGCTCGTGCTGGCCAGATCGCGGCGAAGCGCGGATGCATCATAACGCCAGATGTTGCCGCCTGCATCGCCAGCGCAGGCGCATCTTGCGTTGCCGTGGTCGCAAAGCCTCGGGTTGTGTTCATCCCCACAGGAGACGAATTGATTCCACCAAGCATCCCCTTCTCGCGACGGGCGCCCCAGAAGTTTGCCGGGCATGGCAAGGTCTATGAATCGAACAGCGCTGTTGCACGGGGGAAAGTGGAATCATGGGGCGGTGAGTTCGCGTCGCTTGACATCGTTCCAGACGATCGCGATGCGATTCGCGCAGCCATCTTGCGGGCATGCGAAGGTGCCGACATCGTCATCCTGAATGCCGGGTCGTCAAAAGGATCCGATGATTGGTCGCTCGAGGTTCTGGAAGAGCTCGGACAGGTCGTTTGCCACCAGACCAACCACGGTCCGGGTCATCACAGCTCCTACGCCATCGTAAACGGCATTCCCATCGTAGGGATTTCCGGCCCGAGCGGTGGGGCATCGTTTACCCTGAACTTCTATCTTCTCCCATTGATGAAAAGATTCCTCGGGCTGGATCCTGCACCTGTGAAGCTACCTGCTCGATTAGCCGCACCCTTCCCGGCAGGTCGGATGCAAAAGCTCGCTTCGACCCCTTCGGAACAACTGCCCGGCGAACAGCGGCCAGCCGAGGCAACAAGGCCACAAGATGTGTTCTACTCGATCAAATTCTTGACGCTGTCTGTCGGTGACGACGGAACGCTCATCGCCACGCCTGTCCCCGGACATCCCGGATCAGCCAAGACCCAGCATTCCAATGCATATTGCATGCTACCCGCTGGCATCAACTGCGCCCCGCCCGAACCTGGAGAGGTGATTTTGGCGGAACTGCGCAATCAAGCCCTCTAGCCCTTGCGTCCCAAGCATGATCAAGGACGATGCCGTCATCTCTGCCGAACCGAAAAACGCGCCGTTATACGTTGTAGAAACGCTCCACCGAGGCCCATTCGGCCAGCGAGCGGGCATGCTCGGCGCTGAGATAGTCCGTCGAGTAGAAGTAGACGTCCCCGTTGCTGGCAGACACCGTTTGGATGTCAGCGTATTCGGGCATGCCGTGCGCCTGCTCCCATATCTCGTGCACCTCGCGCGCACTCAGGCACAGAGGATCGTTGGCGAAGCACGACTGCGCCATCGGGCGCGGGTAGGTCCGCGAGTCCTCGCGAACGCAGAACGCGAACGTGACGAGCGGATCGTCCTCCGCCGCCAGATAGGCCCACCGCGCAAACGCATCCGTCATGGCGTTGCCGTCGTAGAGATATGCATCCGTGGCACCGCGCATGAGCTTGATGCCCGTCGCGTCGGCAACGCGCGGCTTGGGCGCGGGCGGCCGATCTGTCTTGACGAGCCCCCACTGGCCGTCCACCTCCACCAGCTCGTAGCCTTCCGGCGGCACGAGGTCATCGTCATCGTCGGCAGCGGTGTCGGCATCGTGTCCGTAGTCGAAGACGTGCGGCACGTCGTCGAGAACGCTTGAGCCAGGCCGTCTGTCATCGCCGGGCGCATCCGCGGCGTTCGGCGCATCGGCGGCATTCGCCATGGCCGCTGCGTCCTGCTTGCTTGGCACCTCGGGTGACGGCCGCCCCGCGACAGCCTCGGCTGCGGCATCTCGCGCGAACAGGTGCGGGACGCCGACGCCTCTATTCGCGAAGGGCGAGCGCGCAGGGGCAGCTGCGCCCGCAGCATCCGGGGACGCCCCTCGGGCGGCCGCCGATGCCGCCGCAGGAGCAGCCGCCTTCGCCCCGCCCTCGCTTATGCCTGCGAGCGCGACTTCCGCATCCGCATCCAGCCGGCCGAGCACGACCGACGCGAACTCGTCAGGCATGAGGTGCGCCGGCACGAGCGCGGCCCAGTCGCCCGGCGCAGTCAGTTTGCCTGCGCCCGTGTTGCGCCTCACCAGGTCGAAGCATGCAGCGCACGCATCCTCCTCGGCCCTCGCGCGCTGGCGCTCGTCCTCTTCCACGCGCGCCTCGAGCAGCGACTGCCGATGCGAGCAATGCTCGGCCATGATGCACGACACCGAGGACGCATCGCACGAGACGGCCTCCTCCACCTCGGACACCGGAGCGCCGTCATGCAGCAGGAAGTCGCCCACCAGCGCCTGGATGGCGCACGCGGCGAAGTGCAGCGCGTTCGCCTTGCCTGCCGGCACCCCATCGACGTAGGTCCTGATGTCCTCGATGCCCACGGCCAGCGCGTCTTCCAGCGGCTTGCCTTCGATGAGGAGGCACGCTGCACTGGCGCACGCCGTCATGGCGAGGCAGCCGCGGGCCTTGAAGCCAGCGGCCTCGATGATGCCGGTCTGTGGGTCTATCCGGGCGAACAGGCGACAAGCCACCTCCCCGCGCTTCGACTTCCCCACCATGCTCTGCGCGTTGGCGCTGTCAGGCACACCTGAGTTCTTGAAGTCGGCGACGATGGCCAGCAGCCGGTCCGAATACGACGCCACGTCATCCACCGCCTCTGTCTGGTAGACGTCGGCGGTACGCAGCAGCACCTTGTCTTCGGGCTCTTGGTACACGTTTCGCTCGGTCATGCGCGTCAAACACCGTCCTTCGATGGTCCGCAGAAGGAAAGGATACTTCTCGCGCTCAAGGATACTCCCTCGCCTCCCCCTGAGGCAATGGACATGCAGGCGCAAGCCCGTCGGCGCCGTCACCGGCAGCCAGAGTCGGTACCGACGCAGACGCGCAGACGGCAATGGCTATGCTGGCTCAGGCTGCTCGGGCACGCAGAGCAGCCCGTCCTGTTCGCTCATGAAGCCCTCGCGGCAGAGCTCTTCCACCAGCGAATCGAACAGCTCGTCGGCAACGGCCTCTCGGTTATGGGCGCGCTCGAAATCGTCGAGCAGCGCTCGTGCCTGTGCACACGTGGTCTCCCCGCTCCCATTGAGCACGATGCGTACGAGCTCTGCGCGCTTTTGGCGGCGCGAGCCCTCGAACGGAGACTGCCGCACATACGAGGTGCTCTTGCGCGTAGGGTTCGTGCCGCTCTTCTTGAGCGCGGCTCCGTAGTCCAAGATGCCGTAATACCAGCTGCGCGGGTCGCCAACGTCAGCTGTGTCGGCGACGTAGGGCACGAGGTCCGCATCAGCGACGGCCATCTCGTCGCCGAACAGCTCGTGGATGAACACGGCGCGCACGTTCGTCTCCACGTAGACGGCAGGCTTCTCGTAGGCAAACGCGAGCACGCCTGCCGCCGTCGCCGGCCCGATGCCGGGCAGCTTGACCAGCGCGTCAAAGCTGTCGGGCAGCACGCCTTTGTGCTCTGCCACCACGCGCTCGGCTGCCTTTTTGAGGGACAGGGCGCGCCGGTTGTAGCCCAGCCCCTGCCAGAGCGAAAGCAGCTCGGCCACCGAGCCTGCAGCCAAGTCGGCCAGCGTAGGGAACGCCTCAAGGAAGCGCTCCCAATAGCGTTCGACGCGCGATACCTGGGTCTGTTGCAGCATGACCTCGGAAACGAGTACCGCATACGCGTCATCGATATGGCGCCACGGCAACTCGCGATAGTGCAGCGCGCCCTCCTCCTGCACGCGGGCGACGAACGCCTCGCGCGTCACATCCCCGCACGGCCACAACTCCTCATGACGCCGCACCTGATACATCGCTTTCCCCGCGACACCCACATTCGCCCCTTCGCCGCATTCCATCGAGACGATTGTAGGAGATACACCCCCGAAAGTCATGAAGAAGAGAGCGAGGAGCTATTGCCTATGAGCACTATTCCACGATTGCAGCCATCAGGCGGCACCCTCGCCGCTGCCTATCGCTCCCGTCGACAATACGTCCTAGGCGCTCTATCCAAGCGAGACGCCTGCAAGCTTCTCGCTCACCCGCGTCATGACCTCCGTGTAGTATTGATAATCCTCCGCCGTGAGACTGTCCTCGTCGATGGCCTCGACCTTCGCTGTCATCGCCGCATAATCGGCCAGCAGCTTCGCATAATCTGCTGCCATGCTGGCAGGATTGCTCGACGAGTTGTACTTTTCCATGAAGGCGATGTAGCCATCCATGAACTTCTCGTAGTCGTCCATGACCTGCCTGAAGCTCGCGTCCGTAGTCGCCGGAGCGTCTGCCTGGCTCGCAGTTGGAGCCGGCTCGGGAGCCGGTGCCGAATCCGCAGCGGCTTCCAACGAGGCACTTGATGACGACGCCGAGGAGGATGAGCTTTCCTTCGCTGCATACAGGGAGATATACATCGTGCTGAAGCCCCGATATTCGAGATGGAGCGAATCGCCTTCCGCGTTTTTGGCATTGAACGAAGTGTCGCCCCTGCTGTGGTCGACGCTGAAGCCTTTCTCGATGCATTGGTTCACGTAGGCATCGTAGGACGCCTTGTCCATCTCGCCGACATAGGCAGTAAGCTGGGTCGCAGAATCGACGGCGATGCTGCCCTTTGCCTTGTGAGGATCCGGCAGCTTGGTGGCAAGACCCATGGTCGGCCACGCGAGCTGGCCGTTGACTTTCGGCACATCGAGGTCGATGGTGATCTCTTTGGAGGAGCTGCTGTATCGAACGGACAGCTCATACCCCTCAGAATCGTAGGCAACGTACTCGTCGCCATCCTCGTCGGCATCCACCGTGAACCCACGTTCCTTGCACTTGCCGACATAGCTGTCGAAGTCTTTCTTCTCTATCTTGTCGGAAACCCTGATATAAAGGCTTTCCTTGCTTTCCATCACGCTTTCGCACTTGCGATCCATGCTTGGAATCATCTGGGCGAGGGGACCTGTCGGCCAGTCTTCTTGCGTCGAACTCACATGCTCGCTACACGAGCGGCTGCACGAGCCGAAAGCGGATAGCGCAATCCAGATGACGAGGATGGCGACCACGATCTTGAACGCCTTCCCGCTCTTCTTGGGCGCTTCCGCCATCGTCTGTGCCCCGCTGGCTACAGACGACGGCACGCCGTCTGCGCCGATGACAGGCTCTCCCACCGGGGCACCACAGATCGGGCAACTGACTCCGTTGTCAGGCACTTCGGTGCCGCACATCTTGCACGTTCTCATGCTTCTCTCCTTCAGTCATTGGATGGGGAGGCGTCACAACCCCATGATCTCCCTCTTCTTCGTTTCGAACTCCTCCTGCGACAGGACTCCGTCGTCTAGAAGCTCCTTCAGCTGCTTCACAGCCTCGATCTGCTCGTCGAGAGGCAGCGAAGGCGCACCTGTCGCGCCTTCTCCTCGAGCTGTCAGACCTTGGGCGAGGTTCATGCCAAAAAGCATCCCGCCTCCCTCTCCGAGACCGTTGTCTTGGATGCCTTGGGCGATCTTCTGTTGCGCAGCGATGTTCGAAGCGCGCTGCGACGACTCTTCATAGGCCTGCATGCTCATCCGATGCTCGGAGAACTTGCGTACCAACTCGCGCGAATCGCCAGAGAACTCGATGTTCTCGATGGCAACCTTCACCACCTTGAAGCCAAACCGCTCAGGCCAGCTTCCCGCGTTCTCTCCGTCCGCAGCGATGCTCTTGGCTATCTCTGTCGCCTGCGCTGGCAGCTGCGATATCCGGTAGGCGCTCGAGAGCTCGTTGAGCGCGACGATGAACGATTGGAGGAACTCCGAGATTATCTGTTTGCGGGCAGCGGGATAATCGAACGAGTAGCTGAACACATTGGCCGGGACGAAGTTGCGAAGGAATACCGTAGGGTCGGTGATCTTGATCGAGAAGAGCCCGTGCGAGAAGACTTCCAGATCGCACTTGTAGTACAGGTCATTATAGACTTGCGGGCCACGGGTTCCGAACGGGATGTGCCTGATCTCGCGCAGGTTGACGAAAGCGACGCGCTTCTCGATGACGGGCTCTCCGCCATAGGCGACGCGCTCGACGACCTGGGTGATGATCGAGCCGATACCGTCTTGGAACACGCTCTCTTCGCCGCTGTCGTAAACGTAGTTTCCCGCTTCGGTGACGACGGTCTCGATGCCAGCTTGGCTGAACACGTAGGCGGCCGTGTTCTCGGGCACGAAGATGCGCGATCCGTTCGTAATGACGCCGTCTGAGCTATGAAGGTTCGCACCACGCCCTCGGTTCGTGCTCTTGAGCGTGCCAGGAACAATCGCGTCGTGCTCGCTGAATGGCCTCGCGGTGTAGATATCTTTCCACTGGTCGGCGAACGTGCCGCTGACAGAATCTGAGATAGCCTTGAGAATTCCCATAGACCCTGCCTCCCTAGAGCGCCTGCTCTATGTCGCAATACCTGCAAGTGACCTTCTGCCCTTGTACGCCCGAAAGGGGCGCCATGCAGCCGATGCATTTCTTCGTGGCGTGGACGACAGGCGGCGCCGAGGCCTTGACCGTCGGCGCGCCGCCCCGCGCAGCTGCAGGTACGCGCCGTATCTGCGGGTTGCCTGCGTGGGTCTTCCGGGGAAGAGCCATGACTGCCTGCGAGATAGCAACTTGCCATTGGCGCAGGTTGCGGTTCTCCTGATCCTTCGTTGACGCGAACAGAGTCTTGATGATGCCGGCCTCTGCATCTTCGTCCGAGTTTCCGAGGGTAAATGCCTCGATGCCGTGGCGAAAGTACACGTGCAGCTGCCGCTCGTCGTCCTGGGACATGCCGATGATCACGCGAGGGGCGCCGTTCGCGATGGTTATTTGGTCGAGCGGGAATCGCTGGGTATCCTTTGCCCTCCCGAATATGCTTTTGTGAACTACGATGAGCGCCTGGTTCGTCAGGATGAGCTCATCAAGCTCTGAATCGAACATTCCGCCTCGATCGTGCTTCATCTCCGAGTCGCGGAGGATGATGGCCTCGTTGGGCAAAAGATCGATTCTGGACATGTCTGAATTCTCTTTCTAACAGGTTGTTCTCAAGCTAATGGCTTCATATATGAAGCCATTAAAAATAGTCTAGCACATATTCTGTAGCCATGAACATCGACCAGAAAAGACGCGCTCTTGGCGAGTCCATCAGGCAGCGGAGGGAAAGCCAGGGGCTTTCTCAAGACCGTCTCGCCAAGATGGTCGGCTCCAGCAAATCGCACATCTGGCGCATCGAGAAAGGGCGCGTCGGTGTCGGCATCGACGACCTTGCCCGGATTGCCGATGCGCTCGACACGGGCGTGCGCGACCTCTTGCCATTCTAGCTGCACATCACGTCAATTACCCGCAGCGCGTTCTCGGTCTCCTCAATGCCGACAGCGATTCCTTCGTCTAGCCCCAGGTAGGCACATAGAGATTCATTCTCGAGAATCCCCACCAGAAAACGAAGAATCGAAAAACCCAGCTCCGCAAGCACCTCGCTCGACGCCGCCTCTCCTTCCTCAGTTCCCAGCAGCGCGATTCCTGCTGCTCTGGTCAGTTCGCTCGCACGGTCCATCGCCGCCACGATGTCGCTTTCGGCAAGCTGCGCGATCTCGGCTATCAACAGGTCGCTCGCTTTCGCGAAGCGCGCCATGAGAACGAAGAAGGCGAGCATCTGCAACGTCGCCGCATCCCCTGGGACGCCGATTTTCTCAACATACTCGGCAATGAGTCCCTGGTCCTCGAAGACGGCCCAGAACCCGAGGTAGCCGAGCTCTGCTGCCGGGAGGACGAAATCGTCCCACCACGCGAAGAATGCCGCCAACGCTTCGTCAACGCCCGCAAACCCGCGCCCTTCGTCGAGCATGGCGACCATGCGGATGACGTCTGCTGCCTGCTTAAGCGAGAACAAGGCCTCATCGTCCTCATATGCGTCGAGCTTGCACATCGCGCGCTCATATGGCGACGCCTCGCGCGCCAGATCGGCCATCTCGTCGAGCGTCCCAGGCCCGCAAGCAAGGCCCTCGATCAGATCAGTGTCAGTGATGGCGACAAACTGGGCGAACAGAATGAGCGAGCGCAGTCGCGCCTCCTGGCGCTTCAGGTCTTCGAGCTTGGACACGATTGCCTCGTACAGCTCGTCGTCATCGCCATCAAGAATGTTCGCGATCTCGTCGAGGCTGAAACGGTATTCGGAGAACACCTCAATGGCTTGCAGGCGCCCAAGATCGTCAACGCCATAGAGCTTGCGATCGTTCGCAACACCCTTCCCTGTGCGCTCAGGACAGAGCAGTCCGATCTTGTCGTAATAGCGCAGCGTCGTTCTGCTGACGCCCGTCAGCTCCTCAACCTGGCCGACCGTGAGCTTCGTTTCTCCGGAGGGAACCTTCACGCCCTCCTCTCCAATGATGACGCTCGACTCGCCCGTCTCCGACACCACTTTGGTTTTAGTCCTTCGGTAACCAGCCATTGCGCACCTCCTCGAACGGAAGTGTAAACCCTGCACTTGGTGCAGGGTCAACAGCTGATCCGATAAAACGCAAGCGATATGCTCTTTCAGGGAAAGCGCCTCCACAAAATGCTCGCGTGAACACCCGAGCACCGGAAGTTTCTGAAAGCGTTCTCGCGCGCACGGGTCAGGAGGGGGGGCGGTTCCCTTGGCTCAATGCGCGTCCGGGGCGTTGACGGGATAGCGCTGGCTTGCGCGGTATAATCGGCTGCGTTTTGGAAGAACGCGTGCGACCCTGCGACCCGGAAAGGCGGACGCACCATGCCCAGCATCCTCATCGTGGAAGACGATTGCGACCTCGCGCGCATTACTGCTCGGTTCCTGGAGGAGAGCGGCTTTGCCGTCAGCGTCGCCCCCAGCGCCGAGGCGGCCTATGACGAGCTCACCCATGCCGCCTTCGACTGCCTCGTGGTGGACGTCAACCTTCCCGGCGATGACGGATTTGCGCTCTGCCGCCATCTGCGCAGCCGCAGCGGCGTGCCGGTGCTGTTCGCGTCCGCGCGCGTCGAGCCCGATGCGCGCGTGCGAGCCCTGGAGGAAGGCGGAGACGTCTATCTGCCTAAGCCATTTGGCCTGAAAGAGCTGCTGGCCCAGGTGCAGGCGCTCCTGCGCCGCTCGGGCGGCATGATGGGCCACGGCGGCAGCACCTCTGACGCTGCCGCCGGACAGACCATCGAGCGCGGGCGCTTCTGCCTGGACGTCGCCGCGGGGCGCCTGCTCAAAGACGGCACGGAGGTAGCGCTGTCGCCACGGGAATACCAGCTGGCGGCATTTCTCATGCGCCATGCAGGCGAGGCTGTCTCGCGCGACGCCCTGCTCGCCGAGGTGTGGGGCGCGTTCGCCGAGGTGGAGGCGCAGACCGTGGCCGTGCACATGAGCTGGCTGCGCGCCAAGCTCGAAGACGACCCGGCGCATCCGGCCTACTTCAAGACGGTGCGCGGCCAGGGATACCGGTTCGACGCCGGCGAGAGCACCGCCTCATGACCTCGCACGCCGGCTCTCGCATACAGACGCGCTTTCGCGCCTGCGTCGCCGTCGCCGTTGCATGCGTGCTGGGCGCGACCATCGCTGCCGGCGCCATGGCCTCTGGACACGAAAGCGCCGATGCCCTGCGCGAGCACGTGCTCGAGCTGAACGAGGCCCGCGCCACCCTCGATGCGATGGCCGCAGGAAGCGACACGAACGACAGCGAGAGCAGCGCATCCATCGTCCGTGAGGCGGACGCGTCGCTTGTCGCAGCCCAAGCGGCTATACGCGACGCCGTCCAACAGCGAGACGACTCTGCCCTGGCGGCCATCCTGCTCATGGCTGTCGTGGCGCTCGCCGCCGTCGGAGGCGTTGCCGCCTACCTCTACCGAAGCGTGGTCGCGCCGTTCCTGCGTCTTGAGGCCTTCGCCACCGACGTAGCCAATGGCAACCTCGACGCCCCCTTGGCCTACGAGCGATCAAACCCCTTCGGCCAGTTCACCTGGGCCTTCGACCACCTGCGCACGCAGCTCGTCCGCGCACGCGCCGCAGAGCAGGCCTCGCTCGCGGCGCACAAGACCGCGCTCGCCTCCCTCTCGCACGACCTGCGCACGCCGCTGGCAGCCCTGCGCGCCCATGCCGAGGCGCTTGAGCTGGGGCTCGCCCGCACGCCTGAGGAGCAGGCAGAATACGAACAGCTCATCATGCGAAAATGCGACGAGGCGGCAGGGCTCGTCGAAGACCTGCTGACGCATGCCCTGGCCGGCATGGAGCGCATCGACGTCACGTGCGAGCCCACCTTGATCGCACCCGTGCTGAGAAGCTGCGTGGCCGGCTTCTCGTCCGTCACGGCCGCATCGTGCGCTCACCTCGACGACGCCCTTGTGGCCGTTGACCCCAAGCGGCTTGCCCAAGCCATCGACAACCTGCTCGCAAACGCCGCGAAGTACGCGCCCGGCGCACGCGTGGAGGTGTCAAGCGCGTGCGCGAACGGCACCTGCACCATCGCCGTGCGCGACTTCGGGCCGGGCGCCTGTCCTGAGGACCTGCCGTTTTTGAAGGACCGGTTCTACCGCGGAGCGAACGCAGCCGATAACGCCGGCGCGGGGCTGGGGCTCTTCATCGCTGAGCACCTGACATGCCGCATGGGAGGCACGCTTTCGGTAGAGAACGCCGAGCCGGGCCTGCGCGTCACGATGGCGTTCCCGCTCGCCTGACTCAATGCGTATTCGTCGTCCTTAATGATTCCTTAATGTCGGCTTCGCTACGATTGCCCCATGAACGGCCAACCAACGAGATGGAGACATCTGATGAAAAACGCAATCCTCTCATCGCGGAGCCTCGCGAAGAGCTACGCAGCCGACGACGTGCAGACGCACGTGCTGGGCAGCGTTGACCTCGACCTCTACGAAGGCGACTTCACGACGATCATGGGGCCTTCGGGCTCGGGCAAATCGACGCTTCTGTACTGCCTGTCAGGCATGGACGCGCCCACCGCAGGCGACGTCACCTTCCAAGGCACCAACATCGCGCACGCCAGTGAGCGCGAGCTGGCCGAGCTGCGCGCCCAGAGCTTCGGCTTCGTGTTCCAGGCCGCGCACCTCGTGAGCAACCTCACGCTCTTCGAGAACGTCGCCGTGCCGGGATACCTGAAGCAAGGCCGCAGCGTCAGCGAGACGCGCGCCGCCGCCCAAGCCCTCATCGAGCGCATGGGGCTCACCGACGTGGCGGCGCACCTGCCCAGCCAGTCCTCAGGCGGCCAGCAGCAGCGGTGCGCCGTGGCCCGCGCCGTCGTGAACGACCCGGCCATCGTGTTTGCCGACGAGCCCACCGGCGCCCTCAACCGGGCCAACAGCCTGGAAGTGCTGGCGCTCTTGGGCGAGCTGAACGAGCAAGGACAGACCGTGCTCATGGTGACCCATGACGTGAAGAGCGCCATCCGCGGCAACCGCGTGCTGTACTTCGAGGACGGAGACGTGCGCGGCGAGCTGGAGATGCCCGTCTGGGACGCGAGCCGCGCCCAGGACGAGACCTACGTTCGCGACCGCGAGACGCAAGCCACCGCCTGGCTCGCGTCGCTTTCGTGGTAGGGGGTGCGCATCATGGAACCGCTGCGCACGCTTGTTTGCGCCGGCCTGCGCCGGGACAAGGGCACCTTCATCGGGCTGGCGGTGCTTCTGTTCTTGGCAGGAGCCGCCCTCACGTTCACCATCGGGCTTTTCGTGGACCTCTCCCAAGGCGCCCACGAGCGCTACGACGAGGCTGGCTGCGGCGACCTGCTCGTCAGCGAGCAGGCGGCAACCCCCGACCCGGAAACGACTGAACGCATCGCCGCGCTTCCCGAGGTCGAGCGCGTACGCGAAACACCCGCATTCTCCGTGCCCGTGCAGTTCGAAAACTCTGACGGCACGCCCAAGAGCGAATCGCAATCGGTCACGACGTGCTTCGAGGCCTGGGGTACCGGCATTTCTGCCAACCTCTTCACCGATAGCCTCGACGCCTACGATGACGCCTCTACCGCACCCGCCCCCAACAGCGTATACGTGACCCCTTCCGCCCGCGTGCTGCATGGGGTCGAAGTCGGGGACACCGCCATGCTGAACTTCGGTGGCGAGGAGCGGCGCCTCACGGTTGGGGGCTTCTTCGAAGACCCGCAGCTCGGCACGCCATTTATGGAAGTGAAGCGCTTCTTGGTCGCGCAAGACACCTTCGATGAGCTGTACGATCTTGCCGAAGCCGTGCGTGCCGAAACGCCCCGAGCCGTCACCGGCGCCTCGCTGTCCGTGATACGCGAAGCCTACCCGCTGGTCGAGTACGACATCTTCTTGACCCCCGAGGCGCGCACGTCCGAATCGACCAGCCAAGGCCTCGCCGGCGTCATCCAAGAGCGTGCTGGCTGGGGCACGAACGAGACGACTATGTTCTCCAGGGAGACGCTGGTGGGATATGCCCTCATGGTGGTGCAGATTCTCAGCGCGATTCTTGCCATGTTCGCGCTCTTGATCTTCACGGTGGCCTTGGTCATGTGCGTGCACTCAGTGTCCGCCGCCATCGAGGAGGGATATGCCGACTGGGGCATCACCAAAGCCGTCGGCATTTCGCCTCAGACGCTCCGGCGCACGTTGGTCTCGCAGTATGCGCTTGTCGCTCTCATTGCCTTGGGTCTTGGCCTCGTCATCGGCATGATCGCTGAACCCTTCGTGTGGCCGGCATTTCTTCTCGTCACCGGTGTGCTGGTGGACACCCCGGCCTTCCCTGTCCCAGCGCTGGCATGCCTGGGTGCCCTCTTCGCCGTCCTGATGGTCACCGTCGTTCTCAAGGTCCGCAAGCTCGGTCGCATCACGCCCTTGGCGGCGTTGCGCCAGGGCGCGGAGGACGTACGCTTCTCGCCGCGCGCGAACTGCGCCATCAGAGGGAGGCATCTGGAGGCGTCCTTGGCCTGGCGCGCCCTCATTTCGAAGAAGCACCGCTACGTCGGCATGGGCGTGTGCTCGCTTCTGCTGTGTGCCTTCATCACGCTATGCTTCGGCATTGGCGGCGCAGTGTCCGAAAACGACGCCGTCTATCGCGCGTTCGGCATTTGGAAAAGCGACGTATCTGCAGCGCTCGTTGCCGATGACGTCACCCTAGACGACGTGCGGACCGCCATCGAGGAAGTCGCCCCCATCCGGCAAGAGTGGATAGAGGGGGCGGCCATACTCAACCTCGATGATGAGGCGCGCACCTTCGTGGGGCTGTCCGAGGAAGGCGTGCTCTCCGGCACATCCATCGCAACCGGCCGCTTCCCGCGCCTCGATAACGAGGTAGCCGTCGGCATCAACTTCGCCCGAAGCCTTCAGGTTGGCATCGGAGACGAAGTGGTGGTAACCGACCCGGCGGGCGATGAGAAGACCCTCATCGTGTCCGGCACGATATCCTCGGTCCTGAACGGCGGCAACGGCGCGTTGCTGACCATTGATGGCCTGAAATGGCTCACTGGCAACGACGCAGGAAGCATCGACGGCACGCGCCAGTACCGCCTTGAGGACGATGCAGATATCGATGCCGTCCTTGCGCACTTGGAGCAGCGATTCGGAGACGATGTAAACCTCGAGGAGACGGGACTTTTCGGCTCGGCCACCAACATGATACTGCTCGTTCGCAACCTTCTCGTCGCCATAGGCTACTCCATGACGGCATTCGCAGCGCTGCTCGCCTGTGTGGCCGTGGCGCTCGTCAGCAGGCGCATGCTGCTGTCCGAGCGGCGTGACCTCGGCATCTACCGTGCCCTGGGCTTGCGCGTGCGCACGCTGAGGCAGTCCTTTGCGCTGCGCTTCCTCGGCGTGGCCCTCATCGGCAGCGTCCTCGGAGCCGCGCTGGTGATGGCGGGTGGCAGCCAGCTCATCGGCAGCCTCTTCGGGCTCTTCGGCGCCGGGGCATTCGCCATCGTGCTGCCTTGGTGGCTGGCGGCGCTGCTGAGCGCAGGCCTCGCTGCCGTGTTCGCCCTTTCCGCCTACGCGTTCTCGCGCTCCATTCGCACCATCAGCGTCCGCGAGCTTGTCACCGAATAGATCCGCAGACGCCACCGAGCCAGGGGGTCATCCGCAAGACATCGTCCGCGCCTCCCGGTTCTCTTGGCTCGCTATACGTTCGTAAACCTGAATCTCGGAATAGTACACTGGGGAGAAGCTGCGATGGGGGCATGCGACTTACAGGGGCCCCATCGCGCCATCAGAAGATGAGCGAGCCTAAGAGAGGCACCCCCTTGACTCGCTCGCGGAAGGAGAGCGGATTTGGAACTCTACAACGCAGCCGAGCTCTATCCCGGGTTCGCATACCCCGCCGGGCTCGAGAAGATCGCCGAGCTTGACCTGGTCGACCTGGACATCTGGTTCGTGATGGACGCGGCGTTCGCCGCCCGCTACATTCGCGGCTTGGCCACGCGCTACCCCGACCGCAAGCTCGTTCCCTTCGCGAAGCGCACCGACAACGACGACGTGGCCTGCTTCGAGGTGGGCGAGATGCCCCACGTCCAGGTCATCCACGACTTCGCTGACCCTGGTTGGGAACAGCGAGACGAGTTCGCAGACGTCTGGGCATGGTTCTCCTCCGCCGTGGGAGACCTCATCGCCTACGCCCGAGACGAGGAGTAGGTCAAGAGAGCCGTCCCCCTTGGCTCCGGCTCGCCTTGACTCGGACGCGGCATGGGAAGTCGTGCTAGTATTGAGGTGACAGAACGTCCGAAAACACCCGCAAAGAGGTTCTTCCTATGGCTCAGCGTCCCGTTCCGCCGTATCGCTCTGGCAGCGCGCGCGGACCGCAACATCCTCCGCGCGGCGCATACGCATCAGCGCCGCAGCCCCGGGACGGCCATGCGTACGCCCAGGCTCAGGCATACCACAGCCATCGCGCCCAGCTGGAAAAGGCCGCATCGCTCAGGCGCCAGCGGCGCACCCGTCGCATCGTCGTCGGCGTGATCATCGGGGTCGCGTCGCTCGCCGCCACAGGCGCTATCTGCTTCGCGCTCCTTGGCGGCGCGTCCTCCCCGCATGCCACCGCCCCTGACGGCACTGCGTTTGACGCACCTGACAACGCCATCGTCGCC
>CAJUFC010000243.1 GCA_910585565.1 uncultured Eggerthellaceae bacterium
CGGTAGCAGCCAATCTCCATGAGGCGCTTGACGTTCTGGGAGACCTCGCGATGCAGGTCGCCTTCGACCTTGAGGTTGCCCTGGATGTAGTCGCGAAGCTTGCTGAGGTCCTCCTCGGTGAGGTCCTTCACGCGGATGTCGGGGTCGACGCCCGTGGCTTGGAGGATCTGCTTGGAGGTGGTCAGGCCGATTCCGTAGATGTAGGTCAATGCGATTTCGACGCGCTTGCTCTGCGGAAGGTCGACGCCTACTAGACGTACTGCCATTGCTCTGTTCCCTTCCCTAGCCCTGACGCTGCTTGTGGCGCGGGTTCTCGCAAATGACGAGCACCTTGCCGTGGCGTCGGATAATCTTGCACTTGTCGCACATCTTCTTGACCGAAGGACGTACCTTCATATTTCAAGTTCCTTTCGGTTGGTATGCATTTCAATCTATAACTTCACGCCCAGCCGCTGGCGATTGTTTTCGTACATTGCCGTGGTCTTGCGTCGGCGCCGCACGCGCATGGCGCGCAGCCGCCTCGGCTCCTTGGAGCTTATTCGCGCTGCGTTACTTGAAGCGATAGGTGATACGACCGCGATTGAGGTCATACACTGAAAGCTCGACGGTGACTTTGTCCCCGGGAAGAATCTTGATGTAGTGCATGCGCATCTTTCCCGAGATGTGGGCCAGTATCTCATGGCCGTTTTCGAGCTCGACCTTGAACATAGCGTTCGGCAGCGCCTCTTTGACGACGCCTTCTAGCTCGATCACGTCTTCTTTAGCCAAAGTTCCCTCTCCTTTGGAAACGTCAATCTGGGCGCACAAATATGCGCCCAACACAGCGAACCTAAACTATAGCAAAAGAGAATGCGCGTTTTGCGTGGAATTTTGAAAATTATCGCCGGCACGCCAGCGAACGGCAAGGCCGCGCGAGCAAAAGTGTGTCGCGCCCGCGCGAGGCCGCACCCTCGCGCCGACGAATGCGTGTCGCGCTTCGCGCTCCTTTAACATCCCTCGCTATCGCTCGGGCGGAAGGGATTCCAACGAAGCGACGAAGCCGCGCCACACTTCTCAAGCGCATCGCCGACATTGTTACCAGAACGGTTCCGACCCATTCCATATATATCTTCGGCAGCTACGCTCGCGGCGAAGAGCGCTCAGCGAGCGATTTGGATATCTACGTGCACTTTCTCGACGGAAAAGACACCATAGCTGAAAAATGCGTCAAAACCCGCATGGCGCTGTTCGATTTCATCTACCGTCAGAACAACCTCAGCTTCGACCTGGTCGGCGATTACGATTCCTCGCATGCATGCAAAGCTGACTCTCTCGACACGCTTGCAAACGTCGTTGAGCGAGAGGGTGTGGTTATCTATGGCTGAGCTTCGACGACGAGACTCAGAGAGCGACCGCATCGCTCACATTCGATGCCGTCAATGCGCGTTACGAACTGCCTCACGACGTCACCGAGTCAAAAGCGTGAGTCGCCATCACTCACTGCAACAAGATAGCTGACTTTCTTGAAGCAGCGGGATACAACGTAGTGCGCATCAGGACCGGCGCCGAAGAATAAAACTTCGCACGCCCCGAACGGCATGCGAAGGAGGCATCGCGACAGAAGCGCAGACGCGCCACACCAATACGTTCATGAAATGTGAGAGTCAATCACATTTTACGTACGTATTATGTGCGAGACTCGCACATTTTCTGAACGAAACCGCGACACACCTTTCCCGGTGCTGGCCCCCTTAGCCCTTGCGCTTGCGGGAGGCTATGGAGGCGAGGATGCCGCAGGTGAGGCTGAGAGCGAGGCAGATGATGACGTTCACGGTCGTGCCGCCGATGATGTCGCCGATCATCGGCATGACGATCATGCAGGACAGCGAATAGATGGCCAGGGCATAGCATGAGGTGGCCAGCCCCGCCGCCTTGCTGCCGCGCCCGATGACGGTGCGCACGGCGAAGAACAGAACGCACGCCACGCAGATGCCCCAGATGACGACGTCGACGAACACGACGATCTTGAGCGTGGCGAGCTGGCTTACGGTATCGTTGTCTCCAGCATAGAAGCCGACGATGCCCGAATATGCCTCGAGCGTGCCGTTGAGGCTCAAAAGCCCCCAGATGGGATACTCCTCCGCAAGCTCGAGCGACGGATCGACGTCCATGCCAGAAAACGATGCCATGTTCGACAGCGTGTCAGACATCTGTATCCACGGCATGCAAGCAAATGCCACGACGGCAAGCGCCAACACTGAGGCGATGATGCCGACGATGCTGAACTTCGGCTTGGGCTTAGCTGCCTTCGGGGAAGCTGCGGACGCTGCCTGAGGTACCGCCTGCCGCTGCGCAGCATAGGGCGGGTAAGGCTGCGCGGGAGACGATGCCGCAGCGGGCTGCTGCTGTGACGGCACCGGCGCATATGACGCCGTTTGCTGCCCATACGCGTTGGCTGGCTGCCCTTGTGGCTGCTGAAACGACTGGGACTGGTACGGAGGCTGAGACTGTGGCTGTGGCTGAAACTGCTGCGTCTGCGAAGGTGCCTGGCGCATCTGCGGCTGCTGTCCATACGGTGCTGGCGTCGCATACCCCTGGTTCGGCGCGCCTTGCCCCTGATGAAAGGAATTCGGCTGTATTTGGCCGAGCTGGCCGGATTGGCTCGGCATCTGCTGGCCCCCTGGCACCTGCCCCATCGCCTGAGACTGCATCCCGACCTGTTGATACGCCATCGGCTGCCCGGCAGGAAGTGTCCCCGTTTGCGCCGTCGCGCCAGCCGGAGACCATCCGCAGCTCATGCAGCGGCCTGCACGCACGTCAACGGCTCCCCCGCACAAAGGACAGTGCACCCCTGGCTGCTGTTGGCTGTCATAGGCCATAGCTTCTCGGCGCCTCCAAAATCCCTCGTCTCGATTGCATCGTCCCAAGATACACCAACTTGCTGGCAGCCGCTCGAGCGCATGCAAGAGAATCCAGCAAAGCGACGCAGTCGTGCTACATGACCATGAGCCCAAAAGGAAAGAATAAAGATGGCTGAGGTGCCAGGATTCGCTCGCGCCAAGGCACGCTTCGCTCTTCGGCCTTGACCCTCGCGGTTCGCAGTGCCTCAAAAGGATGCACCGCGAATCAAACCTATCAGGTTCTCATCGGCATCCGCATGCAACAAGCGCGAGGCAAGCTGCAGCTTGCCTCGCGCTTGTTGGCTGGGGTGCCAGGATTCGAACCTGAATAGCTGGCACCAAAAACCAGAGTCCTGCCGTTGGACGACACCCCAACGAATGCGGCATGCGCGCAGTGCGCCAACAGAAGAAATGGTGGGCCGTGAGGGAATCGAACCCGCGACCTTGGGATTAAAAGTCCCCTGCTCTACCAACTGAGCTAACGGCCCATCTTCAAGACACGCGCAACGCGCCTTGAGTATTGTAACCGTGCGAAAAAGCAAGGTCAATCACCAGCCCGCCCCAATCGCTCAAGGATAGCGCCCTCCTCATTGAATGCGCGACATGCCCCGCACAGGCAAGCCTACACAGCCTGACATCACACCTCGAGCGTGGCGATGACTTCGGCGAGGGTGTCGGCGGAGGCTTTGAGTTGGGCTTGCTCTTGGTAGTTGAGGGATGGGGGCATGCGCACCTCGATGCCGGACTTCCCGACGATGCAGGGCGTCGACAAGACGATGTCGGTGAGCCCGTACTCGCCTTGCAGCAGGTTGGACACCGACAGCACCGATTTCTCGTCGCGCACGATGGACTCGCAGATGCGCGTCACGGCCATGGCGATGCCGAAGTAGGTGGCGCGCTTTTTCTGGATGATCTCGTAGGCCGAGTTACGCACGTCGTCCTCGATCTGCTTTTGGAAGTGCTCGTAGCTGCCGTGCGCCCGCATGCTGAAGAAGTCCATGAGCGGGATGCCAGCCACGTGAGCGCTCGACCAGGCGATGAGCTCGCTGTCGCCATGCTCGCCGATGACGCGCGCATGCACGTTTCTCGGGTCTACCTCGAGCCGCGTGCCGATGATCTGCTTGAGGCGCCCGGTGTCGAGCACCGTGCCCGAGCCGAACACGCGATGCGCCGGCAGCCCGGTCACCTTCTGCGTCACATACGTGAGGATGTCGACCGGGTTGGAGACGACCAGGAACACGCCGCCGCACGCAGCGGCATCGATGTTGCCGAGGATCGACTTGTATATCGCGACGTTCTTGTTCACCAAATCGATGCGCGTCTCGCCGGGCAGCTGGTTGGCGCCGGCCGTGATCAGGATCACGCAGGCGTCCTTGATGTCGTCATAGGTGCCCGAGTGGATGTTGACGGGACTGCCGAACGCCATGCCATGCGAGATGTCGAGCGCCTCTCCCTCGGCACGGTCGGTATCAACATCAATGAGCACCATCTCGGAGAACAGCCCTGACTCCATGAGGGCGAAGGCGGTGGTCGACCCCACGAACCCGCAGCCGATGATGGCCGCCTTGCGGTCGTTGACGGGCAGGGCGGCGGGGCGGGATTGCTTCTGCTTGCTGGATGCCATCTGGCTTCTCCGATCTCGAAAGACGCTTCGTTAGTACGTATCAGCCATTATAGCCAGCAAAGCATGCCGTTTGCCTATGAATATCAACCTTTTACCGTTTTTTAATCAGATTGCGCATCAGCACTCGCCCCAGCCGCGGGCATCGCCTTTGCGCGATTGCGCCTAAAGCCGATGCGCTGGATGACGATGGCGCCAATCAAGAACGGCAGCCAAAACACGATGGAGCGATACACCATGACGGTCGCCATGCCCGCAGCCGTGTTCACGCCGAAAAGCCCGAACCCGACCATGACGGCTGCCTCGACGACGCCGACGCCCTGCGGCACGATGGACACCATCGCAAACAACGTCGCCAGCACGTACCCGCAGACGAGCGGTTCGATGTCGTGTATACCGAACGCCACACCCACGAGCACGAAGCAAGCCACCTCGCATGCAGAGGCGATGAGCGAGAAGCCGAACGCCTTGAGCGTGCGCTTCGGCGAGCGCACGATCTCCTTCGACGACGCCGAGAACGCCTCGACCGTCTTCTCGGCCCACGCGTCGATAGGCTTCTTCTTGAACTTGCGCAGCACCTTGTCGACCAAGCGCTCGACGGGGCGCAGCACCTTGAGCACGAACTCAGGATGCGTTCCCCCCAAGATCATGACGCCAGCCAGGCCGCCTACGAGCGCTATCGCCACGAGTCCCAGCAAAAACCACCCGATCTGCAGGCCCACCGTGAAGCTCAGCACGCCGAACGAGATGAGCATGATCATCACGAAGCCCGAGTCGATGCACAGCTGCATGAGGAACGCCGCGCTCGTGCCCTTGCCCGCAGCGATGCCCTGCTTGTGCGCCGTGTCAACGACCAGCGAGGTGCCAGCCAGGTTGAGCGAAGGTGCTACGGTGTTCACGAAGAACGTGCCGAACACCAGCGTGATGCCGGTCTTGAAGTTGATCTTGCCGCCGACGGCGTTGAAGCACGCCTTGAAGCCAAAGCCTTGCGAGAAGTACTTCCCCAGCTGTGCGGCCACCGCCAAGACGAGGAACAGCGGCGAGCCCTTCTTGACGGCGTCCAGGAACTCCTGCAGCTCTTCGCCCCGCATGAACACGAAGGCGAGCACGATGACGATGACGAGGCCCGCAACGATCAGCCCGATGTTGCGATGCGACTTGGCCGCCGACTCGACCTCCAGAGGCCGCGAAGGCGCAGTCGCAGCCCCGCTTGCGGCGCTCTTGTCAACGTCCGGCGCATCCGCGCCGGCTTGTGCGTGTTTGGTCATGTCTTTGGTCCTTGATTCGCTCATATGCATGATTGTAATGAAACGCAAACGGATTTGCTCCAAATCGCATCATTCGTAACCAAGAGATTGGAAAGGCGGCCGCGCGAGGGCACGCACGCCGATGATGCCATTTCGATACCGTTCCTACGGCGTTTCAAAACCGCGGCGTCCCATCATAAGGCTTCGACGAAGGAGACTATAGGAGGAAGCATGACCACTTGGACGAACGACGCCGCACGCACGCCCTCGTGCAACCTGGTTGCCGGCAATCCGCGCGACCGCCTGCCGCACAACAACATCGTGCCGGAGAACTGGGACCGCATCCCCACTGGCTACGAGCGACTGCGCCAAGCAGGCAGCGCCCACA
>CAJUFC010000244.1 GCA_910585565.1 uncultured Eggerthellaceae bacterium
GCTGTCGCCGCCGCCGATGACGGTGTCGGCCGCGGCGTTTGCGGCCACCGTCTCGGCGATGGCCTTCGTGCCCTCCTCGAAGGGCTTCATCTCGAACACGCCCATCGGGCCGTTCCAGAACACGCACGCCGCCTTGCGGATGGCGTCCGCATAGATGACGGCGGTCTCCGGGCCGATGTCGAGCCCCATGGCGTCATCGGGGATGTCGTCGACCGAGACGGTCTGCGTGACGGCGCCAGGCGTCATCTCGCTCGCCACCACCACGTCTACCGGCACCAGCAGCGCCACGCCGTTGCGCTTGGCCTTCTCCACCATCTCGCGGGCGCGGTCGGTCCAGTCCTCCTCGACGAGCGAGCGGCCCACCGACTTGCCCTCGGCCAAGAGAAACGTAAAGCACATGGCCCCGCCGATGATGAGCGTGTCGGCCTTGTCGAGCAGCGAGTCGATCACCTTGATCTTGTCGGACACCTTCGAGCCGCCCAAGATGGCGACGAAGGGGCGCTTGGGATCGTCCATCATGGACGAAAGCGTGTCCACCTCGTCCTGCATGAGATAGCCCGCGTAAGCCGGCAGATGCTCGGCCACGCCGGCCGTCGAAGCATGCGCGCGGTGCGCCGTGCCGAACGCGTCGTTGACGTAGGCGTCAGCCAGCGAGGCCAGCTGGCGCGCGAAATCGGGGTCGTTTTTCTTCTCGCGCTTGTCGAACCTCAGGTTCTCCAGCACGACGACATCGCCGTCGTCCATCGCGGACACGAGCATGCTCGCGTCGTCGCCCACGGTGTCGCTGGCGAATTTGATGTCGCGCCCCATCAGCTCCTCGAGCCGCTTGGCTGCCGGCGCCAGGCTGTAGGCCTCTTCGAACCCCTCGCCTGCCGGCCGCCCCAGATGGCTCATCAAGATGACCCGCCCGCCGTCGCCCACCAGCTTCTCGATGGTCGGCAGCGCGCGCCTGATGCGCGTGTCGTCGGAAACCACGCCGTCTTTGATCGGCACGTTGAAGTCAACGCGCACGAGCACCCGCTTGCCTTTGGCATCCAGCTCGTCCACCGATCGTACGTTGCTCATATCGCATCCCTCCATACAAAACCATACAAAACGGGCGGCACATGGCCGCCCGTCGTCGCATTCCATTCCTACAGCATAATCTTGGCAAGATCCTTGACGCGGTTGGAATAGCCCCACTCGTTGTCGTACCAGCTGACGCACTTGACGAAGTTGCCTTCGCCGCCCAGCACCATGGTCAGCTTCGAATCGAAGACCGACGAAGCCGGGTCGCCCACGATGTCGATGGACACCAGCGGGTCCTCGGTGTACTGCAGGATGCCCTTCATGGGGCCGTCTGCTGCCTTCTTCATGGCGGCGTTGATCTCGTCCACCGTCGCCTCGCGCTCCAACTCGACCGTGAGGTCGACCATGGAGCCGTCGGGCGTGGGAACGCGCGTGGCAAAGCCGTCCAGCTTGCCCTTGAGCTCGGGCAGCACGAGCGACACGGCGCGAGCGGCACCCGTGGTCGTCGGGATCATCGACATGGCGGCCGCGCGGGCGCGACGGAGGTCCTTGTGCGGCAGGTCGAGAATCTTCTGGTCGTTGGTGTAGGCATGGATCGTGTTCATGAAGCCGCGCTTGATGCCGAA